>NZ_JBFEFT010000032.1:0-35796 GCF_047229225.1 Bacillus sp. 179-C3.3 HS
CTGAGCCAGGATCAAACTCTCCGAAAAAGTACAAAACCGAAGTTTTGTTTTTCGTCAGTTTGACTGACTACCTATGATTCATCATAGGATTTTTTATAAAAACTCGAATTAACAGGTACGTTTTGTCTTGTTTAGTTTTCAAAGAACTTGTTTGCCACTCTCTCAAAGCGACCACTTAAATATATCATATATCTCTATTAGCAGTCAATACTTTTCTAAGAAAATATTTCATTTCTTTAAAATGTTCTAGCTACGAAAAAGAGATAAAAAATAGAGCCTCTTTTTGCTCCTTTGAAAGATTAACACATATCTATGAAAAAAGCATTATATTTTTAAAAAAATTGATGTTTTTTTAAAATAAAAAAAAGCCGGCTACTCACCGGCTTTTTTTCACTCTGATTGTTCTTGATCTTCCTGGACATTCTCTTCTATGTTTTCTTCTTCGTCTTCTTGTGATTGTTCAACTAATGCCACTGTTGCGACATGCTCATCATCACCTAAACGAATGAGACGGACACCTTGCGTTACTCGTCCTGTAGTGGAGATATCTGAAACGGCCATTCGAATGATGACACCGCTCCCTGTAATAATCATAAGGTCTTCTTCATTTTCAGCATTGGTTGCTTTCACTGCGACAAGCGGACCGTTGTTTTCAGTGATCTTACTCGTTTTAAGACCTTTACCACCACGACTCTGAACTCGGTATTCTTTTTCAGGCGTTAATTTGCCATAACCTTTTTCAGTGACAATCAATACGTTTGCATCTGGTTCAAGGATTTCCATTCCTACAACGATATCATCTTCAGAAAGTGTAATTCCTTTGACTCCAGCTGCCGTACGTCCCATCTCACGTACATCTGTCTCATGGAAACGAATCAGCATGCCCTTTTTCGTTCCAATGATGATTTGCTTTTCTCCATTGGTTAAGCGAACGGCCATTAGTTCATCTTCGTCACGTAGGCCTAATGCGATAAGACCATTGTTTCGTATGTTAGCGAATTGAGACAGTGACGTTCTTTTAGAGACACCATGTCTCGTTGTAAAGAAGAGATAGGAATCTTCATCAAATTCGCTTACAGGAATAATAGCGTTAATCCATTCCCCTTTGTCTACTTCAAGAAGGTTAATGATTGGTATTCCTTTAGCCGTTCGTCCGAATTCAGGAATTTCATACCCTTTGGCACGATAAACCTTCCCTTTATTAGAGAAGAAGAGAATTGTATCATGGGTCGATGTTGAGATCAGTTGTTCAACGAAATCATCCTCGTTGGTCCCCATTCCCTGGACACCTTTACCGCCCCGTTTTTGACTACGGTACGTAGATGAAGGAAGACGTTTGATATAACCGTTATGAGTCAGCGTAATCACGATGTTCTCGACAGGAATCAAGTCTTCATCTTCAATCGTTTCAATACCTGCTGTCACAATTTCAGTACGGCGGGTATCATTAAAACGATCTTTGATTTCTAGTAATTCTTCTCTAATGATCTCAAGAACTTTCTCATTATCTGCTAAAACGGCTTTCAATTCAGCAATCAATTCCAAAAGTCCTTTGTATTCTTCTTCTATTTTTTCTCTTTCCAAGCCTGTTAGGCGCTGAAGTCGCATATCAAGAATGGCTTGTGCTTGTTTTTCAGACAAGCTATAGTTTTCCATCAAACCATTTCTTGCAATTTCAGCGGTTTGAGAGCTTCTAATGAGAGAGATTACTTCATCTAAGTGATCAAGCGCAATTCTTAAACCTTCTAAAATATGAGCTCTCGCTTCTGCTTTACGCAACTCATATGCTGTTCTTCTGCGAATGATGACTTTCTGATGCTCAAGGTAGTATTCAAGGCATTGTTTCAGTGATAAAACTTTAGGTTGTCCATCAACAAGTGCCAGTAAATTGATTCCAAATGAGGTTTGGAGTGTCGTTTGCTTATAAAGATTGTTTAATAGAACATGGACATTCGCATCTCTTCTAAGTTCTATGACAATCCGCATGCCGTTACGATCTGATTCATCACGTAGATCTGTAATGCCGTCAATCTTTTTATCACGAACGAGATCCGCAATTTTCTCAATCAAACGAGCTTTATTGACCTGATATGGAATTTCATTGATGACAATACGCTGTTTACCGTTAGACATTTCTTCAATGTCTGACTTTGCACGTAACGTAATAGATCCGCGCCCAGTTTCATATGCTTTACGAATACCGCTTCTGCCAATGATTTGTCCCGCAGTTGGGAAATCCGGACCTGGAATGATATCCATTAGTTCCTGTGTTGTTATTTCTGGGTTTTGGCTGATCGCCAATACTCCATCAATTACTTCACCTAATTGGTGAGGTGGAATATTTGTCGCCATTCCGACCGCTATACCTGTCGCCCCGTTGACCAATAGGTTCGGAAATCTAGCTGGCATCACAACTGGTTCTCTTTCACTGCCATCGTAGTTATCTTGATAATCGATCGTATCCTTTGTGATGTCACGGAGAATCTCCATAGAGATCTTAGATAGTCGTGCCTCGGTGTAACGCATAGCTGCCGCACCGTCTCCATCGACTGAACCAAAGTTCCCGTGCCCTTCGACAAGCATATTCCGATAGTTAAAATCTTGCGCCATACGAACCATTGCTTCGTAAACAGCGCTATCACCGTGAGGGTGGTACTTACCGATAACTTCCCCAACGATACGTGCAGATTTCTTAAATGGTTTATCACTTGTCATCCCTAGGTCATTCATCGCATACAAAATTCTCCGATGCACAGGCTTCAATCCATCTCTTACATCTGGTAATGCCCGCGAAACAATTACACTCATTGCATAATCTAAAAAGGATGTACGCATTTCTTGACTGATATTCACTTCACGTACATTTGGTGTCTGTTGTTCACTCACTATAAGAACCTCCCTTTACGTATCACATGAAATAAATTATGTGGGAGTAAAATATGTATTTAACTTCACAAGACTATTCTTCATTATATCAATAATCTTGGCCTTATACACATTTATTTACTAGAAAATCAACGAAACGTAAAACCAAAAAATTTATTTCAGAGCCCTGATTCTTGAAAAACAACCTTATTCTAAACAAGAAATAAGGTTGTTCTCAGGGACCTATCTAAATATCGAGGTTTTTCACGTATTGTGCATTTTCTTCGATAAAGTTTCGTCTCGGCTCTACTTTATCTCCCATTAGCATTTCAAATGTCTCATCAGCATCAATTGCGTCCTCAAGTGTGACTTGAAGAAGTGTTCTCGCACTAGGATCCATTGTTGTTTCCCAAAGCTGAGTAGCATTCATCTCTCCAAGACCTTTATAACGTTGAAGCCCTGGCTTCGGCGTTTGAGGAAGCGACTTTAAAAGCTCATCTAGTTGTTTGTCGTTATACACATACTGGACACGTTTTCCTTGTTGCACTTTAAACAACGGTGGCTGTGCGATATACACATAACCGTTTTCAATAATCTGACGCATATAGCGATAGAAGAATGTTAAGAGTAATGTGCGGATATGGGCACCATCAACATCGGCATCCGTCATGATCACAACTTTGTGATAACGAGCTTTCTCTAAATTGAACTCTTCACCAATGCCAGTCCCTAATGCCGTAATCATCGAACGAACTTCATTGTTCGATAAAATTTTATCTAAACGTGCCTTTTCAACGTTTAGGATCTTCCCTCTTAGCGGTAAAATGGCTTGGAAGTGACGATCTCGTCCTTGCTTAGCAGATCCACCCGCAGAGTCTCCCTCTACGATATATAACTCAGAGATAGATGGATCTTTCGACGAACAATCTGCTAATTTACCAGGTAAGCTAGAGACTTCCAGAGCACTTTTACGTCTAGTGAGCTCTCTTGCTTTTTTGGCTGCCATTCTTGCGCGAGCTGCCATGAGTCCCTTTTCTACAATTTTCTTCGCAGAATCAGGATTTTCTAGCAAGAATTTTTCAAGCGCTTCTGAGAAAAGAGAATCAGTAATGGTTCTTGCTTCTGAGTTTCCGAGCTTCGTCTTCGTTTGTCCTTCGAATTGAGGGTTTGGATGTTTGATGGAGATAATAGCTGTTAAGCCTTCTCGCACATCTTCACCGCTCAAATTTGCGTCTCCGTCCTTAAATACGCCACTTTTACGTGCATAATCATTGATGACACGGGTAAGCCCAGTTTTAAATCCTGCTTCGTGCGTTCCGCCTTCATACGTGTTGATATTGTTAGCGAAAGAATAAATATTACTTGTATAGGAATCGTTGTATTGTAAAGCAACTTCAATCGTGATACCGTCTTTTTCACCTTCGATATACACCGGATCTTCATGAACGACTTCCTTCGAGCGGTTTAAATGTTCAACATAGCTCTTAATACCGCCTTCGTAGCAATATTCGTTACTCCGCTCTTGTCCTTCACGTAAATCTTTAATGATGATGTTAACGCCTTTTGTTAAGAAGGCTAACTCACGTAAACGGTTGGCCAGTGTATCGTAGTCATATTCAATCGTTTCTGTGAAGATTTCTGTGTCTGGTACAAAATGAGTGACTGTACCTGTTATATCTGTTTCCCCTATAACCTTCAAATCTCCAACTGGAACGCCACGTTTGAATTCTAAATAATGAATTTTCCCATCGCGGTAAACGGTCACGTCTAAGGTAGTAGATAACGCATTTACAACAGATGCCCCTACACCATGCAAACCACCAGATACTTTATAACCGCTCCCATCAAACTTACCGCCGGCATGGAGAACCGTCATAATTACCTCTACTGCAGGACGTCCCATTTTTTCATGGATGCCAACAGGTATACCTCGGCCATTATCTTTGACTGTAATACTATTATCTTTTTCAATTTGCACTGTAATGTCTGTACAATATCCAGCTAATGCCTCATCAATACTGTTGTCGACAATTTCCCATACGAGATGGTGAAGTCCTTTCGCATTGGTTGACCCAATGTACATTCCTGGACGTTTTCTAACAGCTTCTAGTCCTTCAAGCACCTGTATCTGATTTTCATCATAACTATTCTGTTGCTGTTCCATTGCCACGTACATTCACCTACACTTTTCTTAAACGATATATTTATATGAATTGAGCTTTTAGACTTCAATTTCAATCACAAATGAAGCACGTTTTTTGAGCGTGCTTGAGGAAAGAGGAGAGTAATAAATGGATTCAGTTGTGACGACAATAGATTTCGGTGTTCCTTGCGACAACGAAATGATTTGCTCCTCTTGTTTTTGAAGAAATTCCTCTACAACAGAAGATGACCTCATTTTGTAATCAACAATTGCGACAATCTCTCGTGTAGAAACAACACAATCATCCCCCAAATGAATATACAAGTCTCACACCTCATTTATCAGTCAATTACTTTTCCATTCGCTACTCTGAAAATTTCCGCTTCTTTCAGTGTGGCGTGATCAATTCCTTCAACACTTGTTGTCGTGACGAAGGTTTGTACACGTCCTTGAATTGTATGGAGCAAATGAGACTGTCTGTAATCATCGAGTTCAGATAACACATCATCGAGTAGAAGAATCGGATATTCACCAATTTCTTCATGAATCAGATCAATTTCCGCAAGTTTTAGCGAAAGAGCTGTTGTCCTCTGCTGCCCTTGAGACCCATATGTCTGAACATCCCGACCATTCACAAAGAAAAGAAGATCATCTCTATGAGGCCCCCATAGTGTCACTCCTCGGTCTATCTCTCTGTCCCTTAGTTTCTGAAACGATTCTTCATAGCTACTCTTTATTTTCGACAAGTCTGACGCTTCTGATACCTCGATCGCGGTCTGGTATTGGAGCGTGAGTGTTTCTAGCTCTCTTGAAATTCCCAAATGCAACGGCTGCGCCCATTTTTCAAGCTGCTTTGTAAACGCAAGTCGTCTTTTGACTACCTTCGCTGCTGCATCAATCAACTGCTCTGTTAAAATCTCCAGCATCGCTTGATCTGTCTGCTTTCTTGTTTGCAATTGTTTTAAGTAATGATTTCGCTGCGAGAGGATTTTTTGGTAGAGCGATAAATCATGCAAATAGACAGCAGAAACTTGTCCAATCTCCATGTCGAGGAATCTTCTACGGATTTGCGGACTGCCTTTCACAAGGCTCAGGTCCTCAGGTGCAAACATGATAGTGTTTAGAGCACCAACATAATGACTGAGCTTCTGTTGTTCAATGTGATTGACTTTTCCCTTTTTCCCTTTTTTTGAGATCACGAGCTGCATAGGGAGCGGGCCGTTTTTTTTGATGACTCTACCTTCTATTTTAGCATAGTCTTGGTCCCATCGGATAAGTTCTTTATCATTTGACGTGCGATGAGACTTTGCCATCGACAATACATAGATCGCTTCCATCAAATTCGTTTTACCTTGGGCGTTCTCACCAATCATGACATTGACTTTATTCTCGAATTGAAGCTCGGTGTGTTCATAGTTTCGGTATGAAGTTAACGCCAGACTTTGAATGTACATGTATTGTCACCCGTTTCTATTTCACAACTTGAAATGTGCCATAACCTTCAATCGTGACAACATCTCCTGGGTATAACTTACGTCCCCGTCTATTATCTGGCTCTTGATTGATGACCACTTCATGTTCACTTAAAAACCATTTCGCCATTCCGCCAGATTGGATGACTTCGGCTAATTTTAAAAACTGTCCTAATGTAATCATATCAGTTTCGATGGTTATCGGATTAGGCATTGTATCGACCTCTTTCAATATCACTAATATCTAATTGTACTAAAAAACAAGACAAGAAGGAAAGGGGGAAGCGATTTGGAATGAAAAGAAAGCATGGAAATTGAGGAGAAAAAGCTGCTGTGCAATCTCACAGCAGCCATTTTTGATCAAATTAATAAGTTCTTACTGGAAGAATCAATTGCAAAATTGAATCATCATTCGGTGTGCGTAATAGGAACGGTCTCATTGCACCAGTGAAGCTTACATGGATATCCGTTCCCTCTAACACTTTTAATGCGTCCAACATATACTTCGGACTGAAGGAGATCTTTAAGTCTTCCCCCTTTATTTCATCCGCTTGAACTGTTTCAACCACATTTCCGATTTCAGGAGAGTTTGACGAAATTTCAAGACTTTGTGCAGGGTCGGCAGAGAGTTTGACGACGTTATTACGTCCCTCTTTTGCCAAAAGTGACGCACGATCAATCGCTTGTAAAAACTCTTTTGTATTAACAACGACATCGGTCTTACTTTCTTGTGGAATCAAACGTGCCGTATCAGGGTAATTCCCGTCTAGCAAACGTGAGAAGAACAAGACGTTCTGTGCTTTAAAGAGAACTTGCGTCTCAGTGATGACGATTTTCACAAGCTCTTGACCGTCATCAAGAATTTTACTTAGCTCTGTCAAACTCTTTCCAGGAATCACCACATTGTAAGAGCTATCCTCACCAATATCTAACTTGGCTTTTCTTAACGCAAGGCGATGACTATCCGTCGCTGTGCATATTAATTCACCTTTCTCAACCTTCCAGTTTACACCTGTCAAGATAGGTCGTGTTTCTGAGGTGGACACTGCGAAAACAGTTTGGCGAATTAAGTTTTTAAGCAAATCTGTTGGGATCTGAAATGCATGGTGTTCTTCAATTTGCGGCAAATGCGGATATTCCTCAGCATCTAAGCCGTTTAAATTAAATTCTGCTGTTCCAGAACGAATGATTGTTAAGTGGTTTTGCTCTACCTCGATTTCAACTGTAGACATTGGTAGTTTTTTAACAATTTCGCTAAAAAAGCGCGCCTGCAACACAATACTTCCTGGACGATCAATGGTGATGACCTCTAAATCACCATCTCTTTGAGGAATAAAAGATTCAATCGAGATATCAGAATCACTTCCGGTAAGAGATACACCCTCATCTGATGCAACAATTTTAATCCCGGTCAAAATAGGAATCGTTGTTCTAGAAGATACAGCCTTTAATACATCTTGGACACCTTCAACAAGACGATCTTTTTGAATCGTGAATTTCATAGTGGTCCTCCTAAATTTTCGTAATGACATATATATATTTATTTTAAATAAAAATAGTAGAAGTAATAGTAGGGCTTGTGAATATGTGGATAAGTCAGCAAAAGTAAAGGAAAGACAGCCTATCCACATGTGGACAGACTGTGTATGACTATGACAAAGTTATTCACATTTTCCCGTACTAATAAAACAGGGACTTACTTATTTTAATTGTTCTTTGATTTCTTTGATGTGCTGCTGAAGCTGTTCATCTTCGACTATTAGTTTCGAAATTTTCTCATGGGCATGAATGACAGTCGTATGATCACGTCCACCGAACTCTTCACCGATTTTTGGAAGAGACGAATCTGTCATTTCTCTAGAGAGATACATCGCGATTTGTCTTGGATAAGCGACGGATTTGGTACGCTTCTTTGCTTTGAAATCTTCTAATCGAATATTAAATTGTTGCCCTACAATTCTTTGAATATCTTTAATCGTGATGATTCTTGGTTTTGAAGAAGGAATGATATCTTTTAGAGCCTCAGCTGCTAGATCAGCGTTAATATCTTTATTAATTAAAGAAGAATACGCAACCACACGGATTAAAGCACCTTCAAGTTCACGAATGTTGCTATCGATTTGATTTGCAATATAAAGCATGACTTCGTTCGGTATGTCTAAGCCTTCTGCTTTTGCTTTTTTTCGTAATATTGCAATCCGGGTTTCCAGATCTGGCGGGGTAATATCTGTAATTAAGCCCCATTCGAATCGAGAGCGTAATCTGTCTTCAAGTGTCGGAATTTCTTTCGGTGGCCGGTCACTAGAAATGACGATTTGCTTACTTTCCTCGTGAAGTGTGTTGAATGTATGGAAAAACTCTTCTTGCGTTTGTTCTTTTCCTGCTAGAAATTGAATATCATCTATCAAAAGCACATCTACATTCCGATAGCGATTCCGGAAATCGACAGCTTTGTTGTCACGGATTGAGTTGATAAATTCATTTGTGAATTTTTCAGATGAAAGATAGACCACCTTTGCTGATGGATTATGGTCTATGACGTAATGACCAATCGCATGCATCAAGTGAGTCTTACCTAAACCAACGCCCCCATAAATAAAGAGCGGATTGTAAGCTTTTGCTGGCGCTTCTGCTACTGCAAGCGAAGCAGCATGTGCAAAGCGGTTTCCTGAACCAATGACGAAGGTATCGAATGTATATTTTGGATTCAGCATATTTTGTGGAATTTCTACAGGATCTTCTCTAGATATTTTTTTAATTGGAGACTTTGGCATGGCTTCCTCTTCATTCTGATTTTGAGGAATAATAAATTTGATGCTGAGCTCTTCACCTGTCAATTCATAGATCGTATCTGCAATTAAGTGAAGATATCTTGACTCTAGCCAGTCTCTAGCAAATTCATTTGGTGCGGTAATTGTAAGCGTGTCCCCTTGAAGAGAATGAGCTTTTGTCGACTTCATCCACGTTTCAAAACTAGGTTTGCTCAATTTTGTTTCTATATTTTGAAGTGCTTTGTTCCACAGATCCAAAATATTTTCCATAAGGCTTCTCCCCCCTCCTTTTCTTGTTAAAATGACCAATATCAAACTGTTATAGAACACGAAAAAGAGCAAATGGTCATACTACTCGTGCACATACATTGTTGAAAACAATTAATATAGTAGAAAATCGTCTTTTCGACAAATTACACAAGTTGTGGATAATTAATTCAACAACCTGTGTATTAACTTTCCACAGGATATCCACAGATTGTGGATAATTTAAAAGGGTCAGATAAGTAATTAAGAGTTAAAACACAAATATAATATCAAAATAAACAAGATGGTGCAATGGGTGATGCAAACTTATCCACATACTTTACATCCTGTTGAAAAATAATTATCCACATAGGTTATTTGTGTGAAAAAAATGTCGATAATGGGTGTGGATAGTCTAAAATTGCCGGAAAACTATCCACACCCTTGTTTTGAAGGTTATTTGAGAGGAATAAAAGAATAAAAATGCTGGAAAGTGAAAAAGAAGGTTTCTTCACTTGATAACTTGTGTTATGCTTATAAGGTTGATAATAGAGATTTATCATTGTGATATTGACAATTGATGGGTTACACAAATATAATGAGTTAGACTGTCTTAAACAGCTATTCCTCAGGGAGGTGTCATAAATGAAAAGAACGTTTCAACCGAATAACCGTAAGCGTAGTAAAGTTCATGGCTTCCGCAGCCGTATGAGTTCTAAAAACGGACGTCTAGTTATCAAGCGACGCCGCAGCAAAGGTAGAAAAAAATTATCAGCTTAGGCCACTGAATAATGTCAGTGGTCTTTTTTACATAAAATCGTAAAATGAACTGTCAGTTTTTATCGGAGTGGAAGAAAAGATGAAGAAGCGAAACAGGCTAAAAAAAAATGAAGAGTTTCAAAAAGTGTTCAAAAAAGGGCAATCGATGGCAAATCGTCAATTTGTTATCTACCAGTTGGATCAACCAGACCAAAATGAACTTCGCCTGGGGCTTTCTGTTAGCAAGAAAATTGGAAATGCAGTGATGAGAAACCGTATTAAACGGTTGATTCGTCAGGTGTTTTTGGAGGAAGGTCACAAATTAAAGCAAGAAAAAGATTACATTGTGATTGCTCGAAAACCAGCGAGTGAACTGACCTTTGAGGAAACTAAGAAATCTCTCCAACATTTATTTAGAAAATCCGCTGTTTATCAAAAACAACGGGAAAAATCTTCGTAATAGCAACTTTCGTTGGACCAAATTTTAAAAGCGCTTCCTTCATTTGGGGAATGAAATCAAACCACCACTTTGTTATAAAAAAATGTTACCATACTGATTAGGTGAATTACTTTCGTAATCAATTTCAACGCAAAATAAAGTTTGAAGTAATTAGGAGGAATCTTGTTGAAAAGGCGATTATTACTAATGTTTAGCTTGATTGGCGTGTTGGTTTTGTTGGCAGGGTGTACAGAAATCAATGAACCAATTACATCAGATAGTAAGGGTTTCTGGAATTCGTATATTGTTTACCCTCTATCCCAATTAATCACGTACATGGCAGAGTTGACTGGAAATAGCTATGGTATTGCGATTATCATCGTAACCATTTTAATCCGTTTACTTATTTTACCTTTAATGATTAAACAATTGAGAAGTACAAAAGCAATGCAAGCTCTTCAGCCAGAATTAACTTCACTTCGTGAAAAATATAGCTCGAAAGATCAAAAAACACAGCAACAGCTTCAGCAAGAAACAATGGCACTATTCCAAAAGAATGGCGTCAATCCATTGGCAGGATGTTTCCCAATTCTAATTCAAATGCCAATTTTAATCGGATTTTATCATGCAATTATGAGAACGACTGAAATTAAGAAGCATACATTCTTATGGTTTGATTTAGGCAGTCCAGATCCATTATTCCTTTTACCAATAATTGCGGGTGTAGCAACTTTCATTCAGCAAAAGCTGATGATGGCTGGAAATCCGTCTAACAATCCACAAATGGCGATCATGCTTTGGGTCATGCCGATCATGATTGCGGTATTTGCAATTAGCTTCCCTGCAGCACTCTCATTGTACTGGGTGGTAGGTAACATTTTCATGATCATTCAAACATTATTGATTAAAACACCTCAAGTCCAATTGGATACAAAAGAAAAAGCAGGCGGGAATAAAAAATGAAGGAAGTAACTGCTGTCGGTCGAACAATCGAAGAAGCAGTAGATTCCGGATTGGAACAAATTCAACTACTACGAGACGAAGTAGATATTACGATAGTAGATGAAGGGAACAAAGGGTTCTTAGGACTAATCGGTAAAAGACAAGCTGTTGTAAAGTTAATAGAAAAGCGTGATGCGCTAAAATTAGCTACACAGTATTTAGATAAAATTGTCAAAAAGATTGATCCTAAAGCAAAAATTGTTTCCAAAAAAGAAGCGAAAAAGGTATCTTTTCACATTGACGGAGATAAAAACTCTTTATTGATTGGAAAAAGGGGACAAACACTGTACTCTTTAGAAACATTGGTTCAGTTAGTGTTTAATCGATATTCTGATCAATATTGTCATGTGATGATTGATATTGGAGATTACAGGAAGAAGCGTCAAGAAGCACTTGTGCAATATGCACTTAAAACAGCAAAACGTGTTTTAAAAATGAAGAATACGATTCATTTGGAACCGATGCCTTCAAATGAACGGAAAATCGTTCATGATACGATTTCCGCGTTTTCTAAAAAAATTGATACGACTTCTGAAGACACGGGCAGCAAACGCCATGTTGTCGTGTTTTATAAAAATTAGCAAAAAGACTAAGATTCAGCAAGACTGGATTTTAGTCTTTTTTTATTGTGAAAATTACCTTTTGATGAAGAATTATCTTGTATTTCTATCAAATTATCATGCCTTTTTAATAAAAAATGTCATTTTCACCATGTAGTAGAGGTATTCGGGCGTTTAATTTTATTGGGTTTAGGTGTAAGATGTGAAGATAAGAAAAGAACGTCGTTATTCACATGTGGATAAGTTAAATGTTAAAATAGACAAGGTGCAAAGTTGTGGATAAGGAATATTGCGGTACTTTCACATCTTTTTCATTTGTGGTATCTTTAAATTTTGGATTAAGCGTTTTTGATATAGAGATGGACAAAGTCCATTTAATAGATAAAGGACTATCTATTAAGGAAAGATAGAGGTGAATGTGCAGTGGATACAATTGCAGCTATATCTACACCGATGGGTGAAGGGGCAATTGCGATTATTCGTTTAAGTGGGCCGGATGCGGTACAAATTGCTGATCGAATGTATAAGGGTCCAAAGAAGAAAAAACTGGGTACAGTTGATTCTCATACCATTCATTATGGTCATATCGTTGATTCTAGTACCGATCAAGTGATTGAAGAAGTGATGGTTTCGGTTTTAAGAGCTCCTAGAACATTTACGAAAGAAGACGTTATTGAGATCAACTGCCATGGCGGAATTGTGACGGTCAATAAAGTATTACAGCTTGCTTTAAAAGAAGGAGCAAGATTAGCAGAGCCAGGCGAGTTTACAAAGCGTGCTTTCTTAAATGGAAGAATTGATCTCTCACAAGCGGAAGCGGTTATGGATCTGATTCGTGCAAAGACTGACCGTGCGATGAATGTGGCGTTGACTCAAATGGAGGGGCGTCTCTCAGGATTGATCAAACGTCTTAGAGGCGAGATTCTAGAAACACTTGCACATGTCGAAGTGAATATTGATTACCCTGAATATGATGACGTCGAAGAAATGACACATCGTGTTTTAGTTGAGAAGGCAACATCTGTGAAAAAGGAAATAGAATCGCTTCTCACAACTTCACAGCAGGGCAAAATCCTACGTGAAGGCTTATCAACTGTGATTATCGGAAGGCCGAATGTTGGAAAGTCTTCTTTGCTAAATAGCCTTGTTCAGGAAACAAAAGCGATTGTGACAGATATACCTGGAACGACGAGGGATGTCATTGAGGAATATGTCAATGTAAGAGGTGTACCTCTTCGTTTAGTAGATACTGCAGGCATACGTGAGACTGAGGACATTGTTGAACGTATAGGGGTTGAACGATCTAGACAGGTCTTAAAAGAAGCTGACCTGATTTTACTTGTGCTCAATTATAATGAGGAATTATCAGATGAAGACATTAAGCTATTTGAGGCTGTCTCAGGTATGGATATCATTGTGATTGTGAATAAGACGGATCTTGAGCCTAAGCTTGATATAGAAAAGGTTAGACAGCTTGCGAAGGATAGACCAGTTGTTACAACTTCTCTACTACAAGAAAAGGGAATTGATGACCTTGAAATGGCGATTCAATCACTATTCTTTACGGGATCAATTGAAAGTGGAGATTTAACATATGTCAGTAATACAAGACACATTGCACTTCTTCAAGCAGCAAAACAATCTATTGAAGATGCACTTGAAGGAATTGAAATGGATGTACCGATCGACATTGTTCAAATTGATTTAACACGCTGCTGGGAGCAGCTAGGGGAAATTATCGGAGATGCTGTTCATGAAAGCTTGATTGATCAGTTATTCTCTCAATTCTGTTTAGGAAAGTAAAGGGAGGAACGAAAGTAATGGGTTATGAAGCTGGCCAATATGACGTCATTGTCGTCGGTGCTGGTCATGCTGGTGTTGAGGCTGCTCTTGCTTCTGCAAGACAGGGTGCTAAAACACTTGTATTGACTATCAACCTTGATATGGTTGCCTTTATGCCATGTAATCCATCCGTAGGTGGTCCCGCAAAAGGGATTGTCGTCAGAGAAATTGATGCCTTAGGTGGAGAAATGGCACGAAATATAGATAAAACGCATATTCAAATGCGTATGCTGAATACAGGGAAAGGTCCTGCTGTTCGTGCGTTGAGAGCACAAGCAGATAAGTTCCAGTATCAGCATGAAATGAAAAAAACAATGGAAAATGAACCAAATCTGACGATGCTGCAAGGTATGGTCGATCAATTAATTGTAGAAGATGATGAATGTAAAGGTGTTGTGACACAAACAGGTGCTATTTATCGTGCAAAATCGGTTGTGTTAACGACAGGTACTTTCTTGAAGGGCCGTATTATTTTAGGGGATCTTTCTTATTCCAGCGGACCTAATAATCAACAACCTTCCATTAAATTATCAGATCATTTGGAAGAACTAGGTTTCAATTTGGTTCGTTTTAAAACGGGTACACCTCCTCGAGTAAATAGTCACTCGATTGATTATAGTAAGACTGAAATTCAGCCAGGTGATGATGTCCCACGGGCATTTTCTTATGAAACGGTTGAATATATTACAGACCAATTGCCATGTTGGTTAACATACACGAGTTTAGAGACACATCAAATTATTGATGAGAATCTTCACCGTTCTCCAATGTATTCAGGTATGATTAAAGGGACTGGTCCAAGATACTGCCCATCTATTGAAGATAAAGTGGTTCGTTTTAATGATAAACCAAGACATCAAATTTTCTTAGAGCCAGAGGGCCGTAATACGCAAGAGGTCTATGTTCAAGGTTTGTCGACAAGTCTTCCAGAAGATGTACAGCAACGTATGCTCTCATCCATCCCAGGACTTGAAAATGTCCAAATGATGCGAGCAGGTTATGCCATCGAGTATGATGCGATTGTGCCTACACAGCTTTGGCCGACACTGGAGACAAAGAAAATTTCTGGATTATATACTGCAGGTCAAATTAACGGAACGTCTGGTTATGAGGAAGCAGCAGGTCAAGGAATCATGGCAGGTATTAACGCAGGAAGAAAAGCACTAGGAAAAGAAGAGGTTATTTTAAGCCGATCTGATGCGTATATCGGTGTTCTGATTGATGACCTTGTGACAAAAGGGACGAGTGAACCTTACCGTCTACTGACTTCTCGTGCAGAATATCGTCTACTTCTACGCCATGACAATGCTGATTTAAGACTAACTGAACTTGGACATCAAATTGGATTAATTTCTGATGAGAGATTCAAAGCGTTCCAACAAAAGAAACAAGCCATTGAAGATGAGAAAAAACGTTTATATTCTGTGATCATTAAACCTACAGAAGAGACTCAAGAATATATTCGTTCACTTGGTGGAAGTGAGCTGAAGGACGGCATTCGGGCAAGTGATTTAATGAAGCGTCCAGAAATGAACTATGATACTGTCATCAAATTAGCTCCTGCTGAATCACCACTTTCTTCTGATGTTTGTGAGCAAGTAGAGATTCAAATTAAATACGAAGGTTACATTGAAAAATCACTTAATCAGGTAGAAAAGTTGAAAAAAATGGAGAATAAAAAGATTCCAGACCGAATTGATTATGATGCCATTAAAGGGATTGCAACTGAAGCAAAACAAAAGTTAAAAGAAGTCCGACCGCTTTCTGTTGCACAGGCTTCTCGTATTTCTGGCGTTAACCCTGCTGATATTTCCATTCTTCTCGTGTATTTGGAGCAGGGACGTATTGCGAAGATAGCAGAGTAGAAAGGATGTCGGCATGAACATTGAACAATTTACAGCAGCACTAGAGGAGAAAGGAATTTCTCTTTCTCCGGTGCAGCTTGAACAATTTGAAACATACTTCCATATGCTTGTTGAATGGAACGAAAAGATGAATTTAACGTCCATTACAGAAAAGGGAGAAGTGTATTTAAAGCATTTTTATGATTCGATTTCGGCAGCATTTTTTATCGATTTTCACAGTGTGACAACCATTTGTGATATTGGGGCTGGTGCGGGTTTTCCAAGCATCCCTCTTAAAATTTGTTTCCCTCATTTACATGTGACCATTGTCGATTCTCTCCAGAAACGCATTACGTTTCTCAATGAGTTAGCAAAAGGGTTAAACTTACAAAACACTACTTTTTATCATGATCGTGCGGAGACCTTTGGCCAACGCAAGGATCAACGTGAGAGCTATGATCTTGTCACAGCGAGAGCTGTTGCACGTTTATCTGTTTTAAGCGAACTTTGCCTGCCTATAGTGAAGAAACAAGGATTGTTTGTTGCATTGAAGGCTTCAGCAGCTGATGAAGAAATGCAAGCTGGTCAAAAGGCTGTCACTGTCCTTGGAGGAGAGGTTGTTCAGAAGCACTCCTTTGTTCTTCCTTTAGAAGAAAGCGAGCGGAACATCATTGTCATTGAAAAGAAAAAACAAACACCGAAAAAATATCCTAGAAAACCAGGAACACCTAATAAATCACCAATAGAAGGTTGATCATGTAAAAGGTCGGTTTTTCTTCAAAATTTATGATTTTACAGAAGGAAAAAACATGAGAAAATAGAATTATAAAAAGGTAGTTTTTAAAGGTGGTGTAGGTTCATGAAGCATTCACTCTCACGCTTCTTCGGGCTTGGTGACAAAGAACATCCTGAGCGTGAAACCGAAATAGAGGTAGAGATTGCTGAGCATGATACATTAAAGGAAGAGATACAAGAGCTCCCGGTCGACACAATTATGCCTAACCGTTTTCAGCCACGCACCATTTTTTCAGAAGAAAAGATACAAGAGCTGGCCACGACCATTCATACCCATGGCATTATCCAACCAATTGTAGTCAGACCAACAGAAGAAGAAGGTAAATATGAACTGATCGCCGGTGAAAGACGTTGGAGAGCGGTACAAACTCTTCAATGGGAAAAGATCCCCGCTATTATAAAAGATTTTACTGATACGGAAACGGCATCTGTGGCATTGATTGAAAATTTGCAAAGAGAAGAACTATCTTCTATTGAAGAAGCTCATGCTTATGCACGTCTTTTAGAGCTCCATGACTTAACGCAAGAGGCGCTTGCACAGCGTTTAGGCAAGGGGCAATCGACTGTAGCAAACAAATTAAGGCTTTTAAAGTTGCCTGGAGAGGTACAACAAGCCATTCTAGAGAAGAAAATCTCTGAGAGGCATGCTCGTTCGCTTGTGCCATTAAAGCTTCCAGAATTACAAGTCGCGCTATTACAGGAAATCATCGAAAAGCAGTTGAATGTGAAACAGACTGAAGAGCGTGTAGTGAAAATGCTTGAACAAAAAACAGATCGCAAACCAAAGCCAAAACGCAAAGCGTTTAGTCGAGATACAAGAATTGCGATGAATACCATTCGCCAGTCTCTCCACATGGTAGAAGACAGCGGGCTTAAAATAAATACTGAAGAAGAAGAATTCGAGGAGTATATCCAATTAACGATTCGAATTCCTAAATAGGAAAAAGCTGATGAGAATGCTCGTCAGCTTTTTTTATTTACCTATGACTAAATAGACAATATTTACTTATAATCTATTAATTGGTAAAATATACTTTCATAGTAGAAAGGAGGTGACATGAAGAAAGTGAAAATGAAAAAGACTTCTTTTGCTATTATATTGTATTTATTATTCTCTTTTTCTCTTTTTCCAATCGATTCTACAGTCAATGCAGTGAGTGATCAAGTACATCAAAATGATCATTCAAATGAAGAGGCTGTGACGAAGAAAGAACTATCGGCTCTCAAGAAACAAGGCATGATTGCTGAGGATGTGAGCGTTCAGCAATTAAATCAGGACCAATTGCTTCAAGATGATGCTTCAATCGATATTATCAATGCCGATGATGAATTAGAAGACTATGGCTTACGACAAAATGGGCAGGATGAGATGGTGTCGGATGAAAAGCCTCATACCGTTCGTCAACTTTTAGGTAACCCGTATCCCGGTACAGATATCTTGCCTAAAAAAGGGGATATATTGATCACAAGCACTGGTGCCATGAATGGTCTAATTGGCCATGCCGGTATCGTCATTAATGAGAAGAACTTTGCTTCTATCCCTGGATTTAAAAAACATCCTAAGATCGAATCAATCCAAAGCTGGTTTCGCCATAGTGCGAATACAAAGGTAATCCGGATTAATCAGGAGGATAAGGCGGTTAAGGCAGGGGATTGGGCGCATCATTATGTGAAAGACAACCCAAAAGCTCGATATTCAATCACAATGTCTATTCAGTCTTTAGATCCTACGTATTGTTCAAAAATTGTTTGGCAAGCATATGCAAAAACAGGTGATGCTGTCGGACATGCAAAATTTACAATTAAAACACCTTATGGATTTCTTAAAAAGAGAAGTTATAAGACAGTGACATCTAAGGTCATTGTGAATGAAGGTAAAAAAATTGGCGGATTGAACTTCTAATATGCCCCCCTCACTTGATTAAAAGTGAGGGTTTTTTTAATTGAAAGGTATATTGATATATCTTTGGTATACCATTTCACCTTCTATAACAGTACGAAAAAAGACATTAGTCGACGAATTTATAAAAGTGGAAACAAAAAAAGGCAAACGTTTCATACTTTTTTTGATAGAATAGAAAGTATGAATGAATGAGAATCTTGTTAAGTTGAAAGTGGGTGACATCGTGGGAAAAATCATAGCGATTACCAACCAGAAGGGTGGCGTCGGAAAGACGACAACTTCTGTCAATTTGGGTGCGTGTTTAGCATACATAGGGAAACGGGTGTTGTTAGTTGATATTGATCCGCAGGGCAATGCTACGAGCGGTATCGGGATTGAGAAAGCAGATGTAGAAAAATGTGTCTACGATATTTTGGTTGACGATGCAGATGTGCTGGATGTGATTAAGACGACAGAGGTCGAAAATCTTGATGTTATTCCTGCCACGATACAGCTTGCAGGAGCTGAAATAGAGCTTGTGCCTACCATCTCACGAGAGGTGAGACTAAAGAGAGCACTTGAATCTGTTAAGCAAAATTATGATTATATGATCATTGACTGCCCGCCATCACTTGGACTGCTGACGATTAATGCGCTCACGGCATCTGACTCGGTTTTAATTCCAGTTCAGTGTGAATACTACGCACTTGAGGGATTGAGTCAGTTGTTAAATACAGTCCGTCTCGTGCAAAAACACTTAAATACGGATCTTGCCATTGAAGGTGTTCTATTGACAATGCTTGATGCAAGAACGAATCTTGGGTTACAAGTCATTGAAGAGGTAAAGAAATACTTTAGAGATAAAGTCTATCAAACAGTGATTCCGAGAAATGTGAGACTCAGTGAGGCACCTAGTCATGGGAAGCCGATTATTTTGTATGATCCACGTTCAAGAGGTGCAGATGTCTATTTAGACTTAGCAAAGGAAGTGGATGCGAATGGCTAAAGGTCTTGGAAAAGGGATTAATGCATTGTTTAACAACGTAGAATCAAATGAAGAAACGGTTGAAGAGATCAAGTTAAAAGATTTACGCCCGAATCCGTATCAGCCGAGGAAAACGTTTGATGATGAGGCGTTAGCTGATCTCAGGGCATCTATTGAGGAACATGGCGTTTTACAACCAATTATCGTTAGAAAATCGATTAAAGGGTATGACATTGTGGCGGGTGAACGCCGTTTTCGAGCAGCAGAGCAAGCTGGATTGACAACGATCCCTGCGATTGTTCGAGAATTTTCTGAGACACTGATGAGAGAGATTGCTCTATTAGAAAACCTACAGCGCGAAGACTTATCTCCATTAGAGGAAGCAGAAGCCTATGCCTCTTTGTTAGATCACTTAGGTGTGACTCAAGAAGAGTTAGCGAAGAGATTAGGAAAGAGCAGACCACATATTGCAAACCACCTTCGACTTCTGACATTGCCTCAAGAGGTGCAAGAGCTCATTGCTGATGGTACTTTATCCATGGGACATGGCCGGACTTTGCTTAGCTTGAAGAACAAGCAGAAGTTAACGCCATTAGTGAAGAAAATCGTGGATGAGGGACTAAATGTACGTCAGGTTGAGAAGCTTGTACAGCAATTAAATGACAATGTTCCACGTGAAACAAAGAAAAAAGAAGCACCAAAGGATCGCGTCTTGAAAGAAAGAGAGTCTTTCTTACAAAATTATTTTGGTACTTCAGTGACCATCAAGAAACAGAAGAAAAAAGGGAAAATTGAGATTGAATTTCTTTCTAATGAAGATTTAGAAAGAATTCTCGAATTACTTTCTACAAGAGATTAAGGCAGAGTGACCACTTGATACGAGGTGGTCTTTTTTATGTTCTACCGGTCATATTTTGAAAAGTGGTCAAGAGAGAGCGGTTCTTTTCTCTCGTCCAATCCATTTGGTCAATGTCAGATAGGCTTTCTGAAAGAGTATTTGCCATAGACATCACGAGGTGAAGACGAGTATTTTGTAGAACGAAATATTCCATAAATCCACTCACATTCACGATTCCATTAATATGGATATCGCCTACTTCTGGGAGCTCCTTTTGTACGCCTGCGCCAGGCTTTAACGGCCCATCACCGATTTGGAAAGACCCCACACTTTTCACTCTTCCTAAACAGGCATCAACCGCTATGATAAATGGATGTTTATGAGCTTGTTCGATTTCAGCGAGCTTTTCTTTCAAATTCACTGCATGGACTGGATCAGACAATGTCCCGTATACGTGAAGCTTTTCTAAGTTTAAGCTGGAGAGCTTTGTTCCAACAAGTGGACCTAGAGAATCGCCTGTTGATCGATCTGTTCCGATACAAACGACGGCAACCGGTCTTTTTCCGGCTTTCTGAAGATGCGAGAATAAAATACTTTTAAGTTGCTGAATGGCATTTGTATCTGTATGGAGCACGTATTCTTTCACCCTATTTTTTAAAAAAAGACCGTTCTTGCAATTCATAGGTCTCACTTCCTTGTCATAGTAGTTAGTATCAGTATACGGAAACAAGCTTAATTCTATACCTATGAGGTGATGAGGATGTGGAAGGCTGGTTCAAGATGGACGCTTTTGATTTTAGGAAGCTTAATAGGAGCGGGCTATGCTTCCGGTCAAGAGATTTGGCAGTTTTTTGGTATTGATAGCGGACTAGCCATTCTACTGTTTACATTGATGTTTATGTTTGCTACTTATGTGGTGTTGAAAATTAGTTATGAGGTGCGTGCAGATCACTTTGTACCTGTGTTAGAGCGGCTTGTTGGTCCGTGGCTGGCTAAGGTGTATGACATTTTAATCGTTCTGTATTTATTTACGACGACAACAGTGATGATTGCTGGCGGTGGGGTCACACTTGAAATGTATCATGTTCCATTTTGGGTTGGAATCTTTGCATTTTGTTTTTTTTCTTTTATGATTTTTTTCTGGGATGTGAAAGGACTTTTATCTGTGAATGCTTTCATTATACCAATTTTGGTCTTGGGGCTCATCTATGCATTTGTTTTTTATTATATGAATCACATGCATATGTGGAGAATTGATTTTGGGCAGCAATACAATTGGCCTGCGAGTATCGTCTTTGCGTCGTTGAATATATTATCTGTTGTTGCCGTGTTGTCTTCGGTTGGGAAGGAAATGAAGGGGCTTGGAGAGGCGAAGGTGGCGAGTATTTTGAGTGGGCTTATCTTCGGCGTCATTTCTTATGTGTATAACGAAATCCTCGTTGATATTTCTGGAAGTATTTCAGCAGATGCAATCCCATTGTTTACAGTATTAGAGGGGGCGCCCACATCCTTGTTTGTGTTTATGACAGTTGTACTTTGTCTAGCAATATATACGACGACTGCCGCAGGTTTATTTGGATTATCCAGCCGCATGCTTTCTTTTATACCAATGCCTCGCTGGTTGGTCGTACTGGTATTGCTTTTATTAATGGCTCCCTTAACCTCTTTGGGTTTTGCTGACTTGATTGCCTTTTTATATCCCATATATAGTTTGTTGAATCTATATTTGCTCGTTTGCTTAATGTTGTATCCGATATTAAGTAAAAACATATTTTCACGGACAAAAAACTATATTGATAAAATAAAATAAGCACGCGTTCTTTTGTCAGAACGGTGCTTATTTGACTTGAATAGAATCTATGGCTTCTTTGATATCGTCTAGTACAGGCATTTGCTTCAGTCGCTGCAAGCGCTCCTCTAATTCTGTGATGGCCTGTCCCTTTAAGTGTTGAGACAGATGCTGTTTGACAATGGTTGTTTGATTGATCATATCTTGAGTTTTATCTAACTGATTACTCAACTGCAGGCGAGTGTTTGCTAATTCGTCTTGTAGTCTCATTCTAAGCAAACGTTTTAAGTCTTTTCGCTGACCTTCTCTCCGCATGGCCTGAATGGCTGCTATTTCTTCAGGAGAATGGGAGGATGCTTGTGGTGCTGCTTGACTCTCGAACACCGACATCGAACGGCGAGCACTCACATTTTGCAAGAAACGCTGGGCGTCACTAGGAGGTTTATTTTGATTGATCATGTAGCGGTGACTCCTTTCTTATTGAATCCCCATTTGCATTGCCAGGCGTCTATCTGTCTTGGCAAAGTTATCACCCATTGTATACAGGTGACTTGAAAGAGAGGAAAGTTCTTGACCATAATCTTTCAGGGTGAGTAGGGCATTCAGCTGTTTTTCTTGTGAATAAAAAGCTGATGGATGCTGTTCCATTCTGATTTCTTCTAATAATGCTTCGACATCACGATTGGTTAATAAATCATAGTGACCAAACCCGACGAGTCCTTTGAGCTCTTGTTTGACATGATGGACAGCGTCTTTGACCATATCATCAATGGTGTCTATTTTTTCAGATACTGTTTGTACCTCGTGTTCAATGATACTTTGTAGATCATAAGATGAGTTTTTTAGTAAATGGGATTTTATGATAATTTCTAGACCGTTTTGGGCATATGCACGACCGGAATGAATTTCTTGCAAAAGCATCGCTGTAAAACTTGTGTTGTGATCCAGTTGTTCTTCTAAAATACGCACGGTACCATCTGAATGAAATGAATAGCCTTCGACGTTAAAATCTCCTGAAACTAGTGATAAAAATGTATTTGTATCGAATGAATCATTCCATTCTACATTCATATGGGCAAAAGCTGATTTTAAAAAGGTATCGATCTCTCTTTGGTTATACTTAATAGATTCTTGAACGGTGTTTTGTTGACGAACTGGGACGGTATATTTGACTTGCCCGATGCTATGATCATGCCGATTGAGTAAGCCGACAGAATGATTGGGCCTAATATACTCAGTTACAATAGGAGTGAATTTCCCTTCCTTGGCCTCTTTCTGAATTTCAGGAGAGAGACTGCTCCATATATTTGGACTATCAAAAGTGATCGATTTTTTCACGTTTGGCTGTTCTGTTGCAATATATGCACAAACAGCACCTGCAAGGGCTTGTCCAGTGAGATAAATCGATGCATGCGGGTGCTGGTGGCAGATTTGTTCAATATATTCTTTTCCTTTAAAAAAGACGTGATCTTGATTGCCGGATAGAGATTTCCTTTCAATGGGATAGGCATAATCCGTTTTTATTAATGAATGAACTGCCTGTTGTACATCTTGTGAAGATGAGACTCCCATTTGCTGTGGCCTCGGACAGTGAAAAGCAACAATCAACTCGTCTGCATGCTCCTGTTGCATTGTTAAGCCATATAATGTGTGATCAATCTTTAGAAAATCGTGGACAGTGAGTGTCTGTTGACTCATTTCTATTGTATGGTTCTGCTGATAATTGGCTAGATTTCCAGCGTGATCGGATATGATTTTAAAGTCTTTATCAGTTAATCTATCCTTTCCAATGACCATTGTACCTGCTCCCTCACATAACATTTATGCAGATATCATAAATCAAAAAATATGGAAACACCACATCGTTCTACCAATAAAAACCTTTTGACCTACAGTGTTTGTGACAATATTGAAAAAAAGAAGAGTTTAAGTAACTATTGGTCACAAATAAAATGATCTAAAAGAAGGGTTTTTCTATACAAAAAATAGGGTCTGATCAGGACACTCTTGATTTTGTGCGTTGCCCTTCTCTGTCGTTTTTTTGTACAATAGGTGTAATGAAGTGTGCAAGAGAGGTGAAGACTGATGGCAGACAAAGCGTTTGGGTTACATGACGTAGTAGAAATGAAAAAACCCCATCCATGTGGTGCCAATCGGTGGAAGGTGATTCGTTTGGGCATGGATATTCGCATTAAATGCGAAGGCTGTGGACATAGCGTGATGATTCCAAGAAGAGATTTCGAACGAAAAATGAAGAAAATTCTAGTCAAGCATGAAGAGCCAACTGCTTAAGTAGGCTTCATGCTTTTTTGTTTTTTGAATAGAAGAAATAGATGAAATGTCTTTTTTGTCAGTATGACTTTTACAATTCGTTATGGTTTCTTCTATTAAAAATGCATTTTGGCTTGCTTGTCTTTTCATGTAAACCTACTTATAATTGCTCTAGGTTCATATTACGCAGTATAACGAGCACGTTTGATATAGAGGAGATGAAAGAATGGCTTTAACAGCTGGTATTGTTGGCTTACCCAACGTCGGAAAGTCAACGTTATTTAATGCAATTACACAGGCTGGAGCGGAGTCTGCTAACTATCCGTTCTGTACCATTGATCCAAACGTCGGAATTGTAGAAGTTCCAGACGAGCGTCTACAAAAACTAACAGAATTGGTGCAACCGAAAAAGACCGTACCGACTGCTTTTGAGTTCACTGATATTGCTGGTATTGTAAAAGGTGCTTCAAAAGGTGAAGGTTTAGGGAATAAATTCCTTTCGCATATCCGCCAAGTAGACGCGATCTGCCATGTGGTGAGAGCATTTGCAGATGATAATATTACACACGTTGCAGGTAAGGTTGATCCTGTGTCGGATATTGAAACCATTAATTTAGAATTGGTTTTGGCTGACTTAGAAACGGTTGAAAAGCGTTTGACACGTGTAAGTAAGCTTGCGAAACAAAAAGACAAAGAAGCTGTAGCTGAATTTGACATCTTAATGAAACTAAAAGATGCATTTGAAGCTGGGAAACCTGCGAGATCTGTTGAGTTTACAGAGGAGCAGCAAAAACAAGTAAAACAACTTCACTTACTGACGTCTAAACCGGTTTTATATGTAGCAAATGTGAGCGAGGACGAAGTGGCGGATCATGAAGGGAACGAATACGTTCAGCAAATTCGTGAGTTTGCTTCTGGTGAGAACGCTGAAGTGATCATTGTCTGTGCAAAAATTGAGTCTGAAATTGCAGAGCTTGAAGGGGAAGAGAAGCAGATGTTCCTTGAAGAGCTAGGGATTAAAGAATCAGGTTTAGACCAGCTGATCAAAGCATCTTATTCACTCCTTGGCTTAGCTACGTATTTTACAGCAGGTGTGCAAGAGGTTCGTGCTTGGACGTTTAAGAAAGGTATGAAGGCACCGGAATGTGCTGGTATTATTCATACTGACTTCGAGCGTGGCTTCATTCGTGCTGAGACGGTTGCTTACGATGATTTGCTAGCTGGTGGAAGCATGTCAGCTGCGAAAGAGGCAGGTAAGGTTCGTTTAGAAGGAAAAGAATACGAAGTGAAAGATGGCGACGTTATTCATTTCCGTTTTAATGTATAGGATCTTGTCATAGGATAACGGATTTGATATAATATACAATTGTGAGTAATATAATTTATTGCTCCTTGCCCGTTTTAGGGCCGCTTAGACCAAAAGGAGGTGCAATCAGATGAGAAAGTACGAAGTAATGTACATCATCCGCCCAACAGTTGACGATGAAGCTAAACAAGCAGTTATCGAGCGTTTTAATAACGTATTAACTTCTAACGGTGCGGAGATCACTGGAACAAAGGATTGGGGTAAACGTCGTCTTGCGTATGAAATCAACGATTTCCGTGAGGGATTCTACCAAATCGTAAATGTTCAATCTGAAGCTGCAGCAGTTCAAGAATTTGACCGCTTAGCTAAGATCAGTGACGATATCATTCGCCACATTGTTGTGAAAGAAGAAGTATAAATCATTGAAATATATATTTAAAGGTGGTCTTTCAATATGCTAAACCGTGTTGTATTGGTCGGAAGACTAACTAAAGACCCTGAGCTTCGCTACACGCCTAATGGTGCGGCTGTAGCCACGTTTACTCTAGCAGTGAATCGTACATTTACGAATCAATCTGGAGAGCGTGAAGCCGATTTCATTAACTGTGTTACTTGGAGAAGACAAGCCGAGAACGTGGCTAATTTCCTCAAAAAAGGAAGTCTTGCCGGTGTAGACGGTCGCTTACAGACAAGAAACTATGAAAATCAGCAAGGGCAACGTGTCTTTGTGACAGAGGTTCAAGCTGAGAGTGTTCAATTTCTTGAGCCTAAGAGCGGCGGTACTGGTTCAGGTGGTTACAGCGGTGGTGGTAATAGCGGAGGCCAGTATTATGGCGGTAGCCAAAACGATCAGAACCCATTTGGAAATGAACCAAATCAAAATTCTTATGGCAATCAAAACAACCAAAATCGTAATCAGGGGAATAGCTTCAATGATGACCCATTTGCGAACGATGGTAAGCCGATTGACATCTCCGATGATGATTTGCCATTCTAATTGATCTGAAAAAATGAACTAAAGGAAAGGTGTGAAAACAAATGGCAGGTGGACGCAGAGGCGGTCGTGCGAAACGTCGTAAAGTATGTTTCTTTACTTCTAACGGTATCACGCACATCGATTACAAAGATGTTGATCTTCTTAGAAAGTTTGTTTCTGAGCGTGGTAAAATTTTACCTCGTCGTGTAACAGGAACTAGCGCTAAGTATCAACGTAAATTGACTTTAGCGATCAAAAAATCACGTCAAATGGCATTACTTCCATACGTTACTGGAGAGTAAGTCTTTGATTGTAAAGCGGAGGGCTCATGGCCCTTCGCTTTTTTATGTATGTGTAGTTTTAAAGGTCTCCCTGAAGAGGATAAAACGATCTTATTTTTTAGTTCTGATAAAAAATAACGATAATTAGATGCTAAATAGATATGTAGTAAGTAGGAGGGTTTTTGTGAGAACTTTTATGAAGTATGCTGTGATGATTCTGTTTACTACTGTCTTTTTTTATTATTACAATATGTTTATGCCGAGAAATATACTGTATTTCATTGTTGGATTGCCTATCGTTTTTATAGTGATTCATTTAATTGATAAGGTATTTACAAAAAAGTGATGTTGAAGTAAAGTAAGATTTATTTTCCAAATAATGATTCGTTTTACATATAGCATCGTTCTTTGTTTTTAAAATATAGATATGCCCTTTTTATCGATTGAAGATAAAAATCATTGACAATTGATTTGAAACAAATTATCCTTAATTCAAGATAAATATATTTTTTAATTGAATATCTCGAATTCGAGATAATGAAAACGCATTGAAAGAGACATAATGAAATAAAGATTAGTTCTTGAGATAGGAGGTTCAAAGATGAAGAAAACAGAGGGAATTCATCATATTACAGCGATTGTTGGTCATCCTCAGGAAAACGTTGATTTTTATGCAGGTGTATTGGGACTTCGTCTTGTCAAGAAGACCGTGAATTTTGATGATCCAGGCACATATCATCTATATTTTGGTGATGAGGGTGGAGATCCAGGTACGATTATCACGTTTTTCCCATGGCCAGGTGCACAGAAAGGACAAATTGGTGCGGGGCAAGTAGGTGTCACCACATATGTTGTACCGAAAGGCGCATTTTCTTTCTGGAAGAAACGGTTTGGTCAGTTTGAAATCGCTTATGAAACGAAAGAACGCTTTGGTGAGACATTCCTTTCATTTGAAGATCCACATGGGCTACTGCTAGAGCTTGTAGAGCGTGAGGAAGGAAAGAAAAATGAATGGGGATTTAACGGTGTCACTTCGGATGTAGCCATTAAAGGGTTTGGTGGAGCGGTGCTTTTAAGTTCTCAACCAGAACAAACGATGCAGTTGCTAGAGCAAACGATGGGTCTTGAACGAGTTGGAGAAGAAGAGGGTTATGTGAGATTCCGTTCGTTTGGTGAGATTGGGAATGTGATTGATGTGAAGGCAGTCCCTGCTGCAAGAGGGCGTATGGGTGTTGGCGTCGTTCACCATATTGCGTGGAGAGCAACTGATGATCAAGATCAATTGGATTGGCAACGACATGTAGCACAAAGCGGATATCAAGTGACGCCTGTGCAGGATCGTAATTACTTCAATGCTATTTACTTTAGAGAGCTTGGCGGTATTCTATTTGAAATTGCAACTGATCCTCCAGGGTTCGCACATGATGAATCATTGGAAACGATGGGTGAAGCATTAAAACTGCCGTCTCAATATGAGGAACACCGTAGTCAAATCGAACAAATTGTTTTACCGATTGAGGTCAGAGAAATAAAAGGCAAAGGAGATTCATAATGAAGCATCTTTTTCAAAAAGGAAAAAATGAAGAAAAGCCGGTCCTTTTATTACTGCATGGAACTGGTGGTACGGAAAATGATTTATTGCCACTCGCTGAAATAGTAGATCCGGATGCCTCTGTTCTTAGTGTGAGAGGAAATGTGTTGGAGAACGGCATGCCACGTTTTTTCCGCCGTTTGGCTGAGGGTGTGTTTGATGAACAAGACTTAATTGAGCGTACGAAGGAACTATATACGTTTATAGGCGAGGCTGCTGATCAATATGGCTTTGACCGGCACAATGTAGTGGCGATTGGTTATTCAAATGGAGCCAATATCGCTGGAAGTCTTTTGTTCCATTATGAAGATGCACTGAAAGGCGCGATTTTGCATCATCCTATGGTACCAAGACGAGGAATAACATTACCTTCACTAGCAGGCAAGTCAGTCTTTATCGCTGCAGGTAAAAATGATCCGATTTGCCCATCTGAGGAATCACAGGAATTGGAGCAATTGCTACAAGGTGCGGGTGCTTCTGTCACTCTTCATTGGGAAAATCGCGGGCATCAGCTAACAAGAGAAGAAGTTGATGCGGCAACTGTATGGTATCGACGTCAATTTTAACATCAGGCGAAACGTACTGTGACAGTGGCGGAATGGATTAAAAAAGGCTAGAACGCATAAGAGAAGAAAAAAAGAATGCAGCGCCATGGCTGCATTCTTTCTGTTTAATAAGGGTCAGAAGGTGTACTGTTATTGATCGCATCATTTACGGCTTGTGCGGCTCCTGTTGAGCCAATTGGTCCACTTGGTTCTTCGTGTTTAAAGGCTTTTAATCCATCGGCCACACGCTTTCCGTAATCTGGATCAGCTTTTGTGAAGTTCTCAATCATTTGGTCTTGAATGTCCTTTTGACAAGTTGCGAGGGTATTGACTAGATTTTTAATCAGCTCATCTCGCTCCCAATCATTGAAACGGCGATACGTTTCACCCGCTTGTCCGAAATTGTTCGGACGGTCAATGGCTTCGCGTTTGACTTCGCCTTCTACAAAAGGTGTGTGATCTTTTCCGTCCTGCTTTGCCTCTTTTAGTCCACCAAGAATAGACGGTTCATAATTCACATGCGGATTTTGACCTTTTCCTTGGTCGACACGGTATTCCATTTGGCCATCGCGTTGATTGGTGGCAACGTTCTTTTTCGGTGCATTGATGGGTAGCTGCAAATAATTCGGTCCAACCCGATAACGCTGTGTATCAGAGTAGGAGAACGTCCGTCCTTGTAGCAATTTGTCATCTGAAAAATCAAGACCGTCTACAAGTACCCCAGTCCCAAAGGCGACCTGCTCGACCTCTGCAAAATAATTTTCAGGATTTTTGTTTAAAACCATTCGTCCGATTGGCCTCCAAGGGTAGTCTTCCTTGTACCATAGCTTTGTTGGGTCAAGTGGATCAAAATCGAGATGAGGGTGTGCATCATCTTCCATGATTTGTGCATATACTTCCCATTCAGGGTGGTTTCCTTGCTTTATTGCTTCATATAAATCCTGCGTGGCATGGTTGAAATTTTCCCCTTGAATGGCTTGTGCCTGTTCTTGTGTGAGGTTACGAATGCCTTGTTTTGGTTCAAAGTGATATTTCACTAGCACTGCCTTCCCATCATGATTGACCCATTTATAGGCATGGACACCTGAGCCTTGCATGTGGCGGTATGTAGCTGGAATGCCCCATGGTGAAAATAGGAATGTCACCATATGAGTAGCTTCGGGAGATTGTGAGACAAAATCAAAAATACGTTCACCATCCTGACGATTGGTGACTGGATCTGGCTTAAAGGAATGCACCAAATCAGGGAATTTCAATGCATCACGGATAAAGAAAATCTTGAGATTGTTTCCGACAAGATCCCAGTTTCCGTCTTCCGTATAGAATTTCACTGCAAATCCTCTTGGATCACGTAATGTTTCTGGCGAATGACCGCCATGAATCACAGAAGAAAAGCGGACGAAGACGGGTGTCTTTTTCCCTTTTTCCTGAAATAATTTCGCTCTTGTATATTTGGAAATGGGCTCATCACCGAATGTACCATACGCTTCAAAATAACCATGAGCCCCAGCACCGCGCGCGTGAACCACACGTTCAGGAATGCGCTCACGATCAAAGTGACTAATCTTTTCAAGGAAATCATAGTTCTCAAGCGTCGTCGGTCCTCTGTTGCCAACGGTTCTCATGTTTTGATTATCTGTGACTGGATGCCCTTGGCGATTCGTCAAGGTTTCTTCTGAATCTGATGGTTTTTTAGGCTCTTGATCTTCTTTCACAGTGGAATCCCTCCTTATATATATCAATAACAATATGGTCATGTTGTGACCTGTTTCATACAAGGATTTCAAAAAATCTACGGGGGGATCGTTTAAAAGAGGAGAGATACAAAGCTTTATACAAAAAAAACTGCTGAACTTAGTCAGCAGCTTTGTGTTGATTAAGAAAGAGCGTCAGTTAGTGCAGGCACCACTTGTTTCTTTCTTGATACGACGCCTTTTAATAAGGCAGTATTGTTTTCAAGAGTTACGTTAAATGCTTTCTCTACTTTCGCTGCTTCAGTACCAAGCGCAAGGGCAAGAGAATCATTTTCTAAAATGTCTGTGATCACAAGAACAAATAGGTCAAGGCCTTTCGCTCCAATGACTTCATTGATATTGGCTTCAATTTCAGCTTGTCTTGCTGTCACTTCAGCAATATCAACTGTGTTGACTTGTGCAATTTCTACTTTGCTGTTACCAAGAGCAAATTCTTTTGCATCAAGAGTGATTAATTCTTGAACCGTTTTTTGGCTTAGGTCAGCACCAGCTTTTAGCATATCGAGTCCGTAAACTTCTGGGTCTACCCCTGCAATTTTTGCAAGCTCATGTGCAGCGTCAATGTCTTGCTGTGTGCATGTTGGGGATTTGAATAGTAAAGAATCAGAAATGATCGCAGATAGAAGTAAACCAGCGATTTCTTTTTCAATCGTCACTTGGTGCTCTTTGTACATTTTGTTTAAGATGGTTGCCGTACAACCAACTGGCTCAGCGCGATAGTATAAAGGTTCGCTTGTTTCAAAATTTGCAATTCGGTGATGGTCAATCACTTCTGTCACTTGTACTTGATCAATATCGCTTACACTTTGTTGGAATTCGTTATGATCGACAAGGATGACTTGCTTTGTTTCGTTTGCAGCTGTTTCAATCAAGCGTGGTGCTTCTTGTTTAAAGAAATCTAATGCGTATTGTGTTTCTCCGTTGATTTCTCCAAGTCTGACAGCTTCTGCTTGAGCGCCAATTTTGTTTTTCAGATTAGCGTAAGCGATAGCAGAGCAAATCGTGTCTGTGTCAGGATTTTTGTGTCCGAATACGAGTGTTTTTCCCATGTGAATTCTCCTTCTTACATTTATTAATGATGTTTCTATTCTAACAGCTTTTGTCCTTGAATTCAGGGTTTAATGCTAAGAATTATCTAAAAAATTGTAACATACTGTCTAAAAACCTGCATGTACAGAGCCGCTCATTGTGTTCCACGTGGAACGTTTTCCCGGTTGCCTGCATTTTACTTGCGATTTAGCGCTATGGTAAAATAAAGGTCGAGCAAGGACATGATGGATCTTACTCATGTATACATAGAAGTACATATTGTGCAACATATAGAAAAAGTCTGGATAGAGGTGAAGCTGTGAAGCAAACAAAAGCGTTAGTAGAAGGCGCTATCACGATGAGTATTTTTTCTGTCATCTCGCTCGTCTATTTGTATGTGCCACTATTATCTATTATTTTCTTTTTAGCTGCTCCCATTCCGGTCATACTCTATACAATGAGACATGGTTTGAAGAAGGGGATCGCCGCTGGCGCTATTGGCATAGTGATCAGCTTTTTAATAGGGTCTATTGTGGGGCTTTTGAATGCCGTTATGTTGATTTCTGCTGGGCTCGGCATGGGTGTTTTCTATCAAAAGAGGCAGCCGGGAAGCGCTGTGATTACAGGTGCGCTCATCTATTTAGCAAACTTTCTCATCTATTTTGTCGCCAGTGTTTATCTTTTTCAGTTAGATGTCATTGGTATTGCAAAAGAGACCATCGAGCAAATGAGACCTCTGTTAGAGAGCGTATTAAAGCAATCAGGCTCTTCTGAACAGGAGATTGCGAAACAGCTGACAAATTTTCAAGAGCTTCAAACTGCTGCAATGGGTGCCTTACCAGTTACACTCATCATATTTGTAACCTTGATGGCTTTCATTAATCACTGGATGGCCCAGCCGCTGCTTAAACGCTTTGTCAAAGACATGCCGACTCTGAAGAAATTTAAAGATATGCGATTACCAAAAAGCATGGTATGGTATTATTTACTCACACTGCTTTTAATGCTCATTCAAACAGAGAAAGGCAGTTTTTTATGGCTCGTTCAAACGAGTTCGTACCAAATTTTATTTATTTTGTTGCTCATTCAGGGCTTTTCTTTTATCTTCTATTATTGCCACGAAAAAAACATCTCAAAAGTGGTACCCATACTTTCCATCGTGTTGACGATGATCTTGCCAGCACTCGGTATTTTTGTGCGAATTCTAGGAATTGCCGACATCGGCTTTGATTTAAGAGAAAAAGTAAAAAATAAATAATTCACTCTGAATGTTGAGGAGTTGATATCAGTGCCAAGCTTCTATAGAAAACCTGTCATCAAGTATCCGATCTTCGCGTTAATAGTACTAGCGGTGGTCACCGTCCTCCTCAACCTTTATTTTAATTGGATCATAGGAGCGGTTGGTCTTTTATTACTTGCAGGTATACTCTACTTATTAAAGTGGGCAGACACACAAGTGCAAAAAGAGATTGATACATATATTTCAACATTATCCTATCGAGTCAAAAAGGTTGGAGAAGAGGCATTAATGGAGATGCCTATTGGCATTATGCTGTTCAATGATCAGTATTATATTGAATGGACAAATCCATTTCTTGCGTCATGCTTTCATGAAAGTACACTTGTTGGAAGATCCTTGTATGACACATTTGAGTCGATTGTACCTCTCATTAAACAGGAGGTTGAGACAGAAAATGTGACGTTGAATGACCGGAAATTCAAGGTGATTATTAAGCGATCAGAACGCCTTTTATATTTCTTTGATGTCACAGAACAAGTGCAAATTGAAAGACAGTATGAAAATGAACGTACGGTTTTATCTTATATCTTTTTAGACAATTACGACGATGTGACCCAAGGTCTCGATGATCAGGTACGCAGTACGATTAATAGTGAAGTGACGTCACTGTTAAACAATTGGGCGCAAGAATACGGCATTTTTCTGAAGAGAATTTCCTCTGAACGATTCATAGCGGTTTTAAATGAAAGCATCTTAGCCGAGCTGGAAGCGTCGAAATTCTCAATCTTAGATGAGGTACGAGAAAAAACAGGGGCACATAGTGCGACCCTCACCTTAAGTATCGGAATCGGTGCATCTGTTCCTTCTCTTAAAGAGCTAGGAGCGCTAGCACAATCTAGTTTGGATCTTGCTCTCGGGCGTGGAGGAGACCAGGTGGCGATTAAACAGCCGAATGGGAAAGTGAAATTTTACGGCGGGAAAACAAATCCGATGGAAAAGCGGACACGCGTACGCGCACGGGTCATTTCTCATGCTTTAAAAGAAATCGTATCTGAAAGCGGTAATGTGATGATTATGGGGCATAAGTTCCCGGATATGGATTCAATCGGTGCATCAATCGGTATCTTAAAGGTTGCCCAAGCCAATGGGAAAGAGGGCTATATTGTTATTGATGCTAATCAGATTGGTGACAGTGTTCAACGGTTAATCAGTGAAATTAAGAATTATGAAGAACTTTGGTCACGCTTTATTACACCAGAGGAAGCGATGGAGCTTGCCAAGGATGACACCTTGCTTGTGGTTGTCGATACACATAAACCGTCGCTTGTGATGGAGGAACGACTGGTCAATAAAATTGAGAACGTCGTCGTCATTGATCACCATAGACGGGGCGAAGAATTCATCCGTGATCCTTTACTGGTATACATGGAGCCGTATGCTTCATCTACCGCAGAGCTTGTGACAGAGCTATTAGAGTATCAGCCAAAGAAACTACGCATTAACATGATTGAAGCAACTGCACTCCTAGCTGGAATCATTGTTGATACGAAAAGCTTTTCGCTGAGAACTGGGTCAAGAACGTTCGATGCAGCTTCCTATCTACGTGCCAAAGGGGCAGACCCTGTTCTTGTACAAAAGTTCTTAAAAGAGACAGTGGACCATTATATTAAGCGAGCAAAGCTCATTCAACATACGGAGCTGTATCAACAACAGGTAGCAATTGCATCACTGCCATCTGACAGCTCTGAATACTATGATCAGATCACGATTGCCCAAACGGCGGATTCACTGTTATCGATGAGTGAGGTCGAAGCGTCATTTGCTGTCGCTAGACGAGATGATCACACTGTATGCATTAGTGCAAGGTCGTTGGGTGATGTGAATGTCCAAATTATTATGGAAGCGTTAGAAGGTGGCGGTCATTTGACTAACGCTGCGACGCAAATTTATGATATAACCATGGAAGAAGCGGTAGAGAAATTGAAAGCTGCCATAGACGAATATTTTGAGGGAGGGGTTCAAAGATGAAAGTGATCTTTTTAAAAGACGTAAAAGGTAAAGGCAAAAAAGGCGAAGTAAAGAATGTAGCGGACGGATACGCACACAACTTTCTGATCAAACAAGGATTAGCTGTTGAAGCGAATCCAACGAACCTAAGCGCATTGGAAGGACAGAAAAACAAAGAGAAAAAGAATGCCATCCAAGAGCTTGAACAAGCGAAAGAACTAAAAGAAACACTTGAGAAATTAACCATTGAACTAACGGCAAAATCAGGCGAAGGCGGCCGTCTCTTTGGCTCAATTACGAGCAAACAAATCGCTGATAAGTTGCAAAAGGATCATCAAATCAAAATTGATAAACGCAAGATCGAGCTGAATGATGCCATTCGTGCGTTAGGATACACGAATGTACCGGTGAAGCTTCATCCAGAAGTACAAGCCACATTAAAAGTACATGTGACAGAACAAGCATAAACAAGAAAAAACCCGTCTCTATAGACTGACATAGCAGAATGAGACACAAATAAAACACCCTTATTAGGCTGACATGCTACCAAATGTTTTTGGTGCG
>NZ_JBFEFT010000033.1:0-32549 GCF_047229225.1 Bacillus sp. 179-C3.3 HS
CCTGTTCCTGTGGCACCTGTCGCGCCTGTTTCTCCCGTCGCGCCGGTTACGCCGGTTGCTCCTGTGGCGCCGGTTGCACCGGTCGCTCCTGTTCCTGTGGCACCTGTCGCGCCTGTTTCTCCCGTCGCGCCGGTTACGCCGGTTGCTCCTGTGGCGCCGGTTGCTCCCGTCGTTCCTATACCAATAGGTCCGGTCGCGCCCCTTTCTCCCGCAACAGCTAATAATGTATAATCTGGTGATGAATCCGGTGTACCTGTTGGCGGCGCTGCATTCACCACATACGTACTGCCATTGTATGTCACGACTTGCCCTACAGGATAAGTTGGAGCCACCGCTGGATCAAACGGAACAATTCCTGTTAATCCTACTCCAGTTGGACCCGCTGGACCCGCTGGACCCGCCGGACCTACTGGACCTACTGGACCCACTGGACCCACTGGACCCGCCGGACCCCTTTTTCCTCTTCCTCCTTGAACGACACAAACACATGGATCCTTCCCACAGCAAGGATTTTTCACTGGTCTTACTGATTTCCCTTTTTTACAACCATCACATTCCCATCCTTCATCCTTATATGCATCATACCAGCTACCTTTTTGGTTATGGTCAGTCGAATGAGTTGGATATGTCTTTCCACATTTTTTACATCTTCTCATAGAATCACCCCAATCCATCGTATTCACTCCATAGGAAAAAGGTGTATGTACATTTTTATTTTTATTTCAACATGTTCAATAGACCTTGCGCTTCATGCACAAGGTCATTTGTTTATTGAAATCTCATCGTCATTTTTAGGTCTTTTCCTACCATACTATATTCTATGTCAACAGGATGGATCGCGTCTTTTAGTTTTTTCACGCCTTCTCCCTCAAATAAAGAAGGCGCATTCTTTCCCCCAATCAAAATGGGTGCCATATAGACGACGGCTTCGTTGACAAGAGATGCTTCTAGAAATGATGCACTGACACTCCCTCCGGCCTCTACTAATACTGACATCACAGAACGCACTTTCAGCATTTTTAATACCTCACGTATATCCGTCCGGTGTGCTCCGTTTGTCACAAAAACCTGACATCCTTTTTCCATCAGTTGATCATATTTTTTTTGATCGTATGTTTGTGACGTACAAACAATCGTTTCTGCCATTTGATCTGTTAAGCATTTTGCATGAAGCGGAATTCTTAATGTTGAATCTAAAATGACACGGATAGGCTGTGTCGTGTATGAATCTTTCACGATTAATCCTGCATCATCTTGAATAATGGTCTCCACTCCTGTGATCACCGCATCTGCTTCCTGACGTAGACGTTGTACTTCCGCTCTTGCTTCTGTTCCGGTAATCCATTTGCTTTCTTTATGAGCTGTTGCAATTTTTCCATCTATTGAAATAGCCGATTTCAGGGTGACATAAGGCATGTCCGTTTGAATCGAATGGAAGAAAGGTAAATTCAACCGATCTGCTTCTCGTTGACATATTCCTTCTTCGACTTCTATTCCTGATTGCTTTAAAAGAGAGATGCCCTTTCCCGCAACAAGTGGATTCGGATCCTGAGTCGCAATGAATACCCGTTTCACACCGCTCTTTATAATCGCTTCTGTGCAAGGTCCTGTTTTTCCATGGTGCGTACAAGGTTCAAGGGTTACATACATATCCGCGCCCTTCGCTTTTTCTCCTGCCATTTGCAGCGCATGTATTTCAGCATGTGGTTCTCCTACCTTTAAATGTGCACCAATTCCCACGATGTCACCATGTTTTACGATCACTGCTCCCACAAGCGGATTTGGCGATGTTTGACCTTTCATTGCTTTTGCATTCGCAATGGCCAATTTCATATAAAACACATCGTCTTTCATCTGAAACTCCTTTCTCATCATTCAAGGGAAAGAACTCCTTCAGGAGAAGTGAAGGAGTTCTATTCTCATGTGCTATATTTTTTCTATTCGTTTCTTTTCAGACCGATCATAGTAAGGCAAGGAATAAAATAGTTTATACGAAGCTCGTTGTTTACAGAAACTGCATTTGCGTAATTCATATTTATTAATGAGAAGCACATGCGGACAATTGAGAACAGTCAAGCCTTTTTTCATATGTTCCTTGCAAACACTTATCATGAGAATCCCCCGCTTTAATTCATTTTCTTAATGAGAGATTGCTTCTTTCGGAAATTGATCAAATAGGCGTAATACTTCGGTATGTGTCCCATCTTCTTTGATATGGTAGATTCCACCGTCATACGAACTTGCATACACATCATTTTCTAATTGTCTCATCGCACTAATTCCATTTTGGGCAATTCGAATAGGACCGGAATTGAAGTCGATGTCTGGATTCCATACGACGATATATCCCCAATAATCTCCGCTGACAATATAGCCTGAATCAGTAACTGTCACAGATTTAATAGAGTATTGGTGTTCATTGTGCTGGGCTAAAATTCGTCCTGTGTGTAAATCAAAAAGTCTCACGTTTTTATCACGGCTTACAATGGCAATCCGATCTCTTTTACTATCAATAAACACATCATTTAAAAGTTCCGTCGCACCGATATATTGTGCTTTTAATGTCAAACTCTTCTTATCTATGAGACAAATACTTCCTTCAACAGCAGCGGTAATGATATAATCTCCATCCACCTTCAAGGCTTTTACAGCACAATCATGCGCTTTAGACCGTCCCATTTCCTTTAAGTGTTCTGTCGAAATGACGTGGACATAACCCCCGTACGTCCCGATATAAAATTGACGATCCTCCTCGTGGAAATACACACTATTGACAGGCCCTGTGTTAAGATCGAAAGAAACCATTTGCTGCAATGACTCATGGACAATATGGACTTGGCTTGCATGATCTCCCCAAGCGTAATAGCTGCCATCTCGTGAAACAGCTACTCCATTCGTCAAAACACCGGTCGATTGCGCGATTTCAATCCCATTTTTTCTGAATTTCCCGTCATCTGATGCAGTCACAATATCACCCGCACCCGTCAACGCAATATCATTAATAGACGGTGTCGCCATCTCAATCTCATTCTCTATGACTTTTCCTTCTTCAATTGACCACTCACAATATGTTTTTCCGAAGCTGGCGCCTAAAATCGCCGTTTCATCCTCCGTCCAAACAAGCGAGCGCTCCCATTGATATTTATGAGGCAGGAGCGTTTGAACCAAGTCTCCTGTTTCATAATTCCACAGCTTGATTAAATGATCATAACCGGCTGTCAGTAAGTAATTGCCACTCGGAGAAAAGTTGACTCGTTTTACACCTTGTAAATGGGCTTTGATGACTTTTTTCTCCTGTAAAGTGATGGCATCGTAAATAATGACCGTTCCATCGTCTCTACCAAGAGCAAAAACTTCCTTTTGATTGCTGCCGCTGATTGTGTCCAGTTCGTAATCAAACGGACCTATTTCACCCACGATTTCACCTGTTTCATACAGCCATACTAGGACGTAACCATCATCACCTGTTGTATAGGCTTTATCCCCATGGATCCAAACTGCCAAGACGTCTTTGCTATGTCCATGAAACTCTCTTAAAATGGCCCCCGTTTCAATATCCCAAACTAAACATCTTCTATCCCTAGAGACAGAGACAAGCAGTGTATCCTGTTTTGCAAACGCAACAGCCTCCACATCATCTGCATGTCCATAAAGCGTGCGAATGTGTATATTTGATGTCGCATCATATAACTGAATGGTATAGTCTGATGAAGCGCTGGCCAGATACTTTTCATTTTCAGAAAGAGATAAAGAGTTAATGATATGCTCGTGGCTTCCGATGAGTGTTCCTTCTCCTGAAGTCCGATCCCACTTGTAAATACAGCGATCATACCCGCCAGTGTAAACAATTTGGTCATGCTGAGTTGATAAAACAGAAGTGATTGGTCCTCTATGCATTTTTACACGCCCACCTTTATTGATTATTTTTTACGAGTAACGAGACGAAAACCAGTAAATCGAAAAACAGGGTCTGGATGCTTCCCATGTCTTCTTGCAACTCTGCACAAATCTCCTCCTCTAGCGAAGGAGCCGCCTTTTAAAATGTAATAGTCATTGCCTAGCGTTTCAGTTAAATCATCTACAACTTCAATGCCGCCTTCATATACATGGTATTTGGTGTTAACCCATTCCTCCACGTTTCCTCCCATATCATAAAGACCAAAATAGGATCTACCTTTTTCGAAATGACGTACAGGTGTCGTTTGATCAATACGAGATTCATAGGTATTACAATATGATGAATCGAATTCGTCTCCCCACGGATATTGGTGTCTCGTGTTCCCACGAGCGGCATATTCCCATTCTTCCTCAGTCGGAATCGAAACCTCGTATCCAAGCTTTCCGCTTAACCACTCACAGAATGAAAAAGCCTCCTCAATCTCCATGCCCCAAGCCGGATGATCTTGTCCTCCTCCAAGCGAGGTGTCCGTTAAGCTCTCTGGATAGGATTGACCCGTCTCATCGCAATAGCTTTGATACCATTCATTGGTCACTACTGTGTCTGAAATAAAGAATTCATTGATATACGGTTGGTATGAAGGAAATTCTTTGTACAGCCATTTTTGAAATTTCTTCTCACGGCCATAGGCTGGATTGAGCAATTTGTTCTTCCAATATTCTGATGCCTTTTTCATATCTTCTTCATTGCTTCCGATCGTTGCATAACCACCTGGGATTTGAATCCAATTGATATCAGGTTTCACGTTTTTCTCCCGCCTTTTCAAGTAAACTCAACTACTGATTTATTAATTTTTTCTCATCAACCATGTGTCCAGAGGCTGCCTTTGCCTTCAGATAGGCCTCGTTATATTCAGATGCTTCCACCGTATGATCGAACCGCATGACAGGAAGTCCATATGCAGCAATTGAATCGACTTTATCCGGGTTGTTTGTCAACAGATGCAACGGGTTCCCTTTGTTTAAATATTGCAAGACCGCCGCCGCTTCCTCGTAATGTCGATCATCATCCCCACAACCGATCAAACGATTTGCTTCAAACGTATCGAGCTTCATTTCTTGTAATTTATACGTGAATGCTTTCGCCATCAAACCGATAGAGCGCCCCTCTTGATTGGCCATGTAAACGAGCATGCCTTTTCCGTAATCGGTGATTTTCTTCAGCGATAATGCAAGCTGTGGCCCGCAATCACATTTCAGCGATCCAAACACATCTCCTGTTTGACAAACACTGTGAATTCGCACCAATGGAGGTACTTCATTTTCAAAGTCGCCGTATACAAGACAAGAAGAAAAGGTTTGCTGCATGATACTCATGTTTACAATGGACTCAATGGTCGGCTCCGTCTCTTGGTCAACGGCTGAAAATGCATACCACTTGAACTGGACTTCTTCATGTTGAATAGAGATCGGCAAGTTGACTGGTCCCACAAGCAAATAGTCTTTTTCGTGAAATGTAAATCGGTGAATCATTGATTGTAATTCAGCTACAAACTTGTTCATTTGTCTCCCCCTATTCATCACTGCACCCCATTCCTCTCTGACGGCACAGTGATGGAGTGATGAAAATGTGTACGCACTCCCTCTATCTCACCTATGAGATTGAGTACAGCTTGGGTATCGTGTCCAGCTGTAAGCTTGGTTAGGAGGAAATGCCTGTCCAAATAGATCCGCTTCATGGACATCTGAAACCGCTTTCTTTTATCATTGGCTCTTGATTTGAACCGAATTGATCCCCAGAAAATCTGGCTACTTTTCAACCTGGTCCTTGTCCAGTACAAAGGAGCAGAAATCGAGCTTCATACGCTGTATTCTCTATTAAAGCCATGACACCACTCTTTGATTCTTGAATGGCATAACGCTCTCTTTCAAAAGAACACTTCCGTTAGCTTCAAGTCACCTTCCACCTTTTACTAGAAGCTCTGGCTCTTCCATGCATAAGCTCCATCGTCATTGGTCACATAGTGCCATGTCTGCGATCACTGTGATCAAACAATATTCCCTTTTCCCCTAGATAGATCGCAGCACTTAAACGCTTGGATCTGCATCAAGAACCATCACATCAAACGTCGCGTTTATCCTCCTTTGTACTAGATTTTGACGGCAATGACATGATGCTGGCTAATGCCCGCCTTTGCTTGTAACGGTGCAATTGAGACAAGCTCAAGTCCTGATGTGCATATTTTTTCTCCAAGTTGTGAATCGGAGAATGAAAAGTGAAAGCGGCCATCTTCACCGATTAAACCTGTTTTCCATTCCTCTCCCCATACAACAAGTGAAAAGACGCCCCCTTCATGTAGCAAAGAGGATACCTGCTTCAAATAGCGCTCGTGATCATCCGGATGTTGATGGTGAAAGCATCCATGATCTAAGATGAAATCAAACGTCATGTCTCGTCCTTGATCAACTGACCATGACATAAAATCTTTGTTGTAGAAATGGACGGGAATGCTTTGTTTTCCCTTTAGCCCTTCCCATTCCTCATGCTCATAAAGATCAATGCCGGTATACATCGAGATTCCCTTTAAATGCTCGAGTACTCGGCCATTCCCGCACCCAATATCTAGTACAGAAGCAAGTGCCCCTTTTCCTCTTGATTGCCATGCTTTTAGTGACATCACCGCTGCATCTATTAATGACGAATCAGTAGACCACATATCTGTTTTTTGTTCATAGTGTTGTTGAAATGCCATACGCATTTTTTCTAAATACAGCACACTGTCTTCATGGTACAAAGCCTTTTTCATCACGGGACCTCCCTATATCAGGTTCACTATAACGTGGTCATGGGGTCTGTCTCTCCCCCATGTCTTCCTTTGAAGGTTTAAAAACACATTTTTATTTTTTGATAAGTCTGTTTTTTCTGAAAATGGAACGGGCAATCTACATGTTTGCGATGCTTTTCCAACTTCATTCCACTAGAAAAGCTTCAAATCTTCCTGCACCTCAGCTTGTTGAACGCTTTTTCCATCTCGATTCACCTCCTTATCAGCTAGTCTGAAACGCTTGGCTTGGACGATGATTCAAATAAATAGTTTGTAAAATACAGGTTCATGTTTCTGATTCTAGTAGATCCTTCTTCATGTCTTTTGCTATAATCGCTGGTTTGTTGTCGTTTCCATGCCATTTATCAGCACAAATGCTTCAATTGAGCTTATCTATTTTTAACAACTAATTCCATATTGTGCTGATTAAGCCAAATATATTGTTTTTAAATTATTTTGTCAACAAATTATTTCCTAAACATTAGAATGAATTTCCTAATTGAAAATACAGGTATTTTTCGTGGTTTTTTGACCTCAAAATGCATATTTCTTCATAAAAAGACCACTTAAACCAATCGAACTAAGAAATTTATCTACTAATTTTCATAAAATTTTTATTTATTTACACGGTAAAAGCAAAGATACTAGAATTATTTCCCGAATGGTCATTTGTGATATATGACCTAATATTTTTGTTTTAATCACCACATACTTTGATATTTCTACATTTTCAATTAGAAAAACAGACACTTATTCCAATTTTTACATTTTTACTTAATATGGTTAAATAGAAGGTGTTGATGCGCCCAACATGTTCACACGAAAAAAAGCCCCTTACAAAAGTAAGAGGCTTTTTCAGGTTGTCATTATGCCCAGGTTGTCACTTTTTCATGGTCTGTTACAAATAGAAGAACTTTCCCTTCGTCTAAATGTTCTTCAAACGTTTCTGCTTCTTCTTTAGTGAAGCCCATTTCGTGAATTTTATTGCGGAGTTCGTCGCCTTTTTTACTAAAGATATTCCCTACTGCATGTTTGAGACCAACTTCCATTGGCCCAATCGTATTGGCATCTGCGTTACTTGCAATACGCTCTGTTCGATCATCGTCATGGGATAGAACATAAATGTCCTCCCTTGCAACGCCGAGTTCCTTTAATTGTTCAATGTCTCGCTGAAGCGCTTCATCATTTGAATACTCTCTTACAACAGGTTTCATTTTATATTCCTCCTTTAACGTCTTACGATTCTTTTACCCGTCTCTTTTATGATTAAACATGCCACCAGCACATTCACTGGAACTATTCCTTCACTACGAAAATGGAGAAAGTGTTTTGTGAAAACCATATGCTTTGAATGAAAAGAAACATCATGATAAGGTAAATATAGGCAAGCGAAAGGGAGGATTTAACATGAGTCAACAACAGCAAATTCAATTAGTCAAACGTCCAAAAGGGTTACCTACAAAAGATGTTTTTCATTTTGAAACAGTGGATATTCCAGTGCCACAAGAAGGCGAAGTCTTAATTCAAACGAAATATGTATCTGTCGACCCTTATATGAGAGGGAGAATGCAGGATACAAAATCTTATACACCCCCATTTCAGTTGAATGAAGTCATTCAAGGTGGGGTTGTCGGAGAAGTAGTGGAATCACACTCTCCACAATTTGAAAAAGGTGATTTTGTTCTTGGATTTCTTGGCTGGCAACAATACTCCACTGCAAAAGCGGAGAATCTAACAAAAATTGATCCCTCTATTGCGCCATTATCCTATTACTTAGGCATTTTAGGCATGCCTGGACAAACTGCCTATTTTGGACTTCTCGCCATTGGTCAACCAAAAGAAGGCGAGACAGTTGTCATTTCTGGAGCAGCGGGTGCCGTTGGATCAGTTGTCGGACAAATCGCTAAAATCAAAGGCGCACATGTTGTTGGAATTGCCGGATCTGATGAGAAACTCACTTATTTAAAAGAGTTAGGCTTTGATGAAACCATTAACTATAAAACGACCAATGATTTAAATGAAGACATTGCAAAAGCCTGTCCGAATGGTGTCGATGTGTATTTTGATAACGTAGGCGGCGAAATCTCTGATGCAGTGATGAATCATTTGAATCGTTTTGCACGCATTCCTGTTTGTGGCGCGATTTCTTCTTATAACTTGAGTCCAACTGAAGACATCGGTCCTCGTGTACAATTAAAGCTCATTAAAACAAGCGCATTGATGCAAGGCTTCATTGTGTCCAACTATGCAGATCGCTTTGAAGAAGCAGCCAAAGATTTAGCACAGTGGGTGAAAGAAGAAAAACTGACCTACAAAGAAACCATCGTCGAAGGCTTTGAACAAATTCCCGACGCATTCCTTGGGCTATTTAAAGGTGAGAATGTCGGAAAACAGCTTGTGAAGATTTCATAACAAAAAGGACCCTACCGTTTGGTGGGTCCTTTTTTTGTGGTTGATGCCTAGTGTTGCGCTAGCTGTAACTGTCCTTGCTTATACACAATTTCCTCAAGCGACACATTCAGCCTTTTCGCCATTTTTTTCAGCATCGTCTGTTCTTGATGTGTCACAAGGCTGATGACAGCCCCCTCTTTACCTGCACGTCCTGTTCTGCCTGAACGGTGGATATAGCCTTCTTCATTCGGCATATCGGCATGAATGACATATGGCAAATCTTGAATGTCAATGCCTCTCGCTGCAATATCTGTTGCAAGCAGGAGCGGGAATTCCCGTTGTTCAAATGCTTTTAAAATCACGGCACGCTCTGCTTTTTTTGCTTCACTATGAAGCACGCCAACATCTACATGATGATAAGCTAATTTCTCTGCATAAATGCTTAAATTGGTAATGTCACGAACAAAGACGAGTGCTTGCATGTCCTCAAGGCGTGATAATTTTTGCAGTAATTTGACTTTGTCACGCTGATCACATAACAGGTAATAATGCCCTACCTTTTGCGCTTCCTCATGACTTCTGCCAATTTTCAGCACCTCTGGCTGAGCTGCGATGTCTTTGATCAGCTGGATTGTTTCTTCTTTTAGCGTAGCAGAAAAACAAAGAATCTGTCTTTCTTTTAATGTTGATTTAATAATCGCTTGAATGGTTTTGATATGCTCTGGCACAAGAAGCTGATCTGCTTCATCTAATACGATCGTTTTGATTTCGTGCATTTTGAGTTTTTTGATTTTGATTAATTCTTGTACACGTCCCGGTGTTGCCACCACAATGTGCGGATGTTGTTTCTTTAGTTTTTCTTGCTGTTTTTTGATATTCGCTCCACCAATTAGTGACACGGCTTTGATGTCTGACCCTTGTTTGAACTCTTGCACAACATCAAAAATTTGCATCACAAGCTCTCTTGAAGGGGCCAAGATTAATACTTGCGGATGTTTGGTCGTTACATCGATTTTATTTAATAACGGCAGAACATATGCCAGTGTCTTCCCCGTACCAGTTGGCGATTCTGCAATCACATCACGTTTTTCCATAATCCATTCTGCTGTTTTTTCTTGTATAGCTGTTGGTTTTTCGAAGCCGGCCGCCTTTACATTCTCGTGAATGAATGGCTTTGCTTCTTTAAAAAATGCCCAAGTTTCCGTCATGGCGATCTCCTTTATCCTCATTGAATCTATCCTTAAGTATCTCAAAATCAGCTTTGAAACGCAATTTTTCTTTTGAACCTTTTATCAAGCCGGTCAGTTCGATATAATCATGAGAGGCACTAGCCGTTTTGAATCTATTTGAGGTGTAAAATATGATATTATCTGTGAAAGATTTAAGTCATGGTTTTGGTGACAGAGCCATTTTCCACGAAGTCTCCTTCCGTTTATTAAAAGGCGAGCATGTCGGTTTAATTGGCGCCAACGGTGAAGGAAAGTCAACGTTTATGAATATTATTACGGGCAAGCTTGAACCCGATACTGGAAAAGTCGAATGGGCAAAAAATGTGCGTGTCGGCTATCTTGATCAACATACGGTATTGGAAAAGGGAAGAACCATCCGTGAGGTGCTTCAAGATGCATTTCATTATTTATTTGCTATGGAAGAAACGATGAACGACATCTATGGCAAAATGGGTGAGGCTGATCCTGATGAATTGGAGAAGTTGTTAGAGGAAGTCGGCGTCATCCAAGATTCACTGACGAACAATGACTTCTATATCATTGATTCAAAGGTGGAAGAAGTAGCGAGAGGTCTTGGCTTAACTGATCTAGGCTTAGACCGTGATGTAACGGAGCTTAGCGGCGGACAACGGACAAAAGTGCTTCTCGCCAAGTTACTATTAGAGAAACCAGAAATTTTGCTTCTCGATGAGCCAACCAACTATTTAGATGAACAGCATATTGAATGGCTCAAGCGTTATTTACAAGAGTATGAAAATGCGTTTATCCTGATTTCGCATGATATTCCATTTTTAAATAGTGTCATTAACTTGATTTATCATGTTGAAAATCAAGAATTGACGCGCTATGTTGGTGATTACGATCAATTCAAACATGTCTATGAAGTCAAAAAACAGCAGCTAGAAGCCGCCTATAAAAGGCAACAGCAAGAAGTGGCGGAATTAAAAGACTTTGTGGCACGAAACAAAGCACGTGTCAGTACAAGAAATATGGCGATGTCTCGTCAAAAGAAACTAGATAAAATGGACATGATTGAATTGGCGGCTGAAAAGCCAAAGCCAGAATTCAATTTCAAGCCGGCACGTACTTCTGGGAAATTGATTTTTGAAACAAAGGATCTCGTGATCGGTTATGACGAACCGCTCTCACGTCCATTGAACCTGAAGATGGAACGAGGACAAAAAATTGCCTTATACGGAGCGAACGGTATTGGAAAAACCACCTTGTTACGAAGCCTTTTAGGTGAAATTACTCCGATTTCTGGTGAGGTGGAGCGTGGAGAATTCTTGCACATTGGCTACTTTGAGCAAGAGGTAAAAGAGCAAAACACGAATACATGTATTGAAGAAGTGTGGAGCACCTTCCCTTCTTACACACAATATGAAGTAAGAGCTGCCCTTGCAAAATGCGGATTAACGACAAAGCATATCGAAAGTCGCGTGTCTGTTTTAAGTGGAGGCGAGAAGGCAAAGGTCCGTCTTTGCAAACTCATCAACGCAGAAACGAATCTCCTCGTACTCGATGAGCCGACAAACCATTTAGATGTCGATGCGAAAGAAGAATTAAAGCGCGCGCTAAAAGAATATAAAGGAAGCGTGTTACTCATCTCTCACGAACCTGAATTTTATCAAGATGTCGCGACCGAGACATGGAATTGTGAATCTTGGACGACAAAAGTGCTATAACAACCAAAAAGGCTTATATCTGTTGAACAGATATAAGCCTTTGTTTCATTCCTTTTCTAATTCCTCAATCATCAGTGACAGCTCGGTCCAGCGATCCATCGCTTGTTCTAATTCTTCGGCGATGGCTGTTTGCTTGTCCATCAGCTCTTGGATTTTTCCAAAATCACTGCCTGCTTCGGCGATACTCGCTTCAAGCGCCTGATGCTTTTCCTCTAATGTCTGAATACGGTCTTCAATCCCATCCCATTCAAGCTGGTCTTTATAAGACAGTTTTTTTCTTTTCTTAGGAGCCGCTTCCACCTGTTTATCAGCAGGCCTTGTCTCTGTTCTCTTCTGCTCTTTTTCTTGCTCCATGTAATCGCTATAAGCGCCTTGGAAATGAGAAATGCGGCCATTTCCTTCAAAGACAAGCAAGCGATTGACCACTCTGTCTAAGAAATAGCGATCATGTGACACCGTGATGACAACGCCAGGGAACTGTTCTAAATAATCTTCTAAAATACTAAGCGTTTCAGTATCTAGGTCGTTCGTTGGCTCATCTAAAAAGAGAACATTTGGCTCTTCCATAAGAACCTTCAATAAATACAGTCTACGACGCTCTCCGCCTGACAGCTTACGAATAAACGTCCGCTGCATCGATCTTGGAAATAAAAATCGCTCTAGCATTTGTTCTGCGGTCACGATGGCACCATCAGATGTTTTGACAATTTCCGCTGTTTCTTTGATGTAATCAATGATGGTCAACTCTTCATTCATTTCATGATGATCCTGCGTATAATAGCCGATACGAACCGTTTGTCCAATGATCAAATCGCCAATTGTCGGTTCTATTTTTCCGGCTAAACAATTGAGCAAGGTGGTCTTCCCTACGCCGTTCGGTCCAATCAACCCAATGCGATCGCCCGGCACAATCAAGTCTGTAAACCGATCAACAAGTGTCTGACCAGCCATTGAAATCGTGATGTCTTCAGCTTCAATCACTTGTTTTCCAAGACGGTGTGAACCAATTGAAAAATCAAGCTCCCCTTTTGCCTCAGGTCCCTTTTGATCCTTTAGCTCCTCTACTCTGCCGATGCGTGCCTTTTGCTTTGTTGTTCTTGCTTTTGCTCCTCGTTGCAGCCAAGCAAGCTCTCGTCTAAGCAGATTTTGACGCTTCGTTTCTTTTACTTGCGCCTCTGCTTCTCGTTCTGCTCTTTTTTCTAAAAACACTTCATAATTGCCTTTATACGTGTATAGCTTTCCTTGATTTAATTCATAAATTCGATTGGCTACCCGGTTTAAGAAATAGCGATCATGCGTCACAAGAATGACCGCACCTGTGTACTGACTTAAGTATCCTTCGAGCCACTCAATGGTCGCATTGTCCAGGTGGTTGGTCGGCTCATCTAAGATCAACAACCCCGCAGGCTGTATTAAATTCTTGGCAATGGCCACGCGTTTTTTCTGTCCACCAGATAAAGCATGAACCGATCGATTCACATCTTTGACACCAAGCTTTGTCAAAATTGTTTTAGCCGAAAGGTTCGCATCCCATGCATTCTCTTGATCCATTCGATTTTGCATACGCATGAGCGCCTCTTGCTTGCCTTTACTTTCCGGATCTTGCTCTAGATCAGCCAGTGCTTGTTCATAAGCCCTCATCGTTTGAATCATTGGCGCCGACCCAGAGAAAATATACTCGAGAATCGTTTCATCTCCACTCATGTCAGGATCTTGCTCCAGAAATTCGATCTCAAGGGTACCTGCTTTTGTGATATCGCCTTCCTCGAATGATTCAAGTCCTGCAATGACCTTCAAAAGCGTCGATTTCCCTGTCCCATTTGGTCCAATTAATCCAATCCGTTCTTTTGGTTCTATATGAAAAGAGATATGGTCAAACAGCGTTTTTTCGCCATATGTTTTATATAATCCTTCAACATTCAATAAACTCATTTTTATCAGCCCTTACATAGATTCTTCCTTTATTCTAAATCAGCCTGTACAAGAAAACTAGTTTTAAAAAACCCTCGGTGAAAAAAGAATGTTTCCTTTTGATGCTCGATACACTATGAAGAGGTGATCTACAGATGATAACGATTAGCTTATGTATGATTGTCAAAAATGAAGAGGAGGTGTTAAGCGACTGCCTTTCTTCTGTTCAAGACATTGTAGATGAAATGATCATCGTTGATACAGGATCAACAGACCGCACAAAAGAAATCGCCAAATCATTTACTGCACATGTGCTTGATTTTGAATGGGTACAGCACTTTGCCAAGGCACGTAACTTCGCTTTTTCACATGCAACAAAAGAATATATCTTATGGCTGGATGCAGATGATGTCCTTCTCGAAGATGACCGCCAAAAACTGAGGCAACTCAAAGAAACACTTGATCCAGCAGTAGATGCCGTATCGATGTTTTATCACGTTGGTTTTGATGAAGACGGACAGGTGAATTTTAAATATAGACGAAATCGACTTGTTAAAAGGGCCTTAAATTTCCAGTGGTACGGCGCCGTTCATGAGTTTCTACAAGTCTACGGAAACATCTTGCCGGCTGATATCGCCATTACCCATCAAAAAAGAAAGAAAACAACAGCTAGTGAGCCTGGACGTAATCTTCGCATTTATGAAGATATGCTTGAAAAAGGAGAAGACATGACGCCGCGGGATCTCTTTTACTTTGCCAATGAACTAAGGGATAATGGTCAGCATGTCAAAGCCATTCGGTTTTATCATCAATTTTTAGCCACAAAACAATGCTGGATTGAGGATGAAATTCGCGCGTGCCAATATTTAGCTGATTGCTATTATGCGGTCGGTTTCGAGGAAGCCGCTCTCTCCTCATTGTTACGTTCTTTCCTATATGATCAACCACGTCCAGAATTTTGCTGCCGGATCGGGGATCATTTAAAAGTGCAAAACAAACATCAAGCCGCTATCTATTGGTATAAGCAAGCCCTGACAGCACCTGAAATTGAAACGGCCTTTACGCTTACGCAATATAAAACATGGTATCCACATCTCCAGCTTTGCTATTGCTATTATCAGCTCGGAGATCTCGATCAGGCAAAAGAACATCATCTCGCCTCTTCAAAACATTATCCGACCCATCCAAGCGTCTTATACAACGAAAAAATATTTTCTGAACAAACCTGAACCTTGTGAACACATCCGCCTGGCGTATACTGGCGGATGCTTCAATTTGCGTACGGATACTTAATAGATGTTTAATACTTTAGTGATTTAAAGCGTTTTTCAACCAATTGACTAAATCGTTATTTACGCATATACTAACATTCGTCTTATGAAAAGTTTTATCCATTTAGGAGGTCAACATGAGTTCTTTATTTCGAAAAAAGTCTCTTGACCAGCTCATGCTTGAAAGTCAAACGAAGCGGCTTAGTCGCTCATTAAATACGTTTGATTTAATCTTGCTTGGCATTGGCTGTGTGGTCGGGACTGGCATTTTTGTCATTACAGGGGTTGCTGCAGCAAAGGATGCAGGACCTGCGATTATTATATCTTTTATCTTGGCTGCGATCGCATGCGCCCTTGCCGCGTTTTGCTATGCGGAATTCTCATCATCCATTCCTGTATCGGGAAGTGTGTATACGTATTCTTACGCCACACTTGGTGAATTCATTGCCTTTTTAATGGGATGGGCTCTCATGCTCGAATATGTCGTGGCGCTCTCAGCAGTGGCTAGCGGATGGTCGTCCTATTTTCAATCACTGCTTAGTGGATTCGGTCTGCATATTCCGGAGGCATTATCAGCAGCACCTGGTGCCGCCGATGGAGCCGTCTTCAATCTCCCAGGCGCACTCATTATCTTGCTTATTACCTTTATCGCATCAAGAGGTGTAAAAGAGAGCACCAAACTCAATAACGTCATTGTTCTCATCAAGATTGCCATTGTTCTTCTATTTATCATTTCAGGCTTCGCATATGTAAAACCTGAAAACTGGACCCCTTTTATGCCAATGGGATTTGAGGGTGTCATTGCAGGGGCTGCCACTGTGTTTTTTGCTTACCTTGGATTTGATGCCATTGCAAATGCATCAGAAGAAGTCAAAAATCCGCAAAAGGCAATGCCCATTGGGATTATCGGAGCTCTCGCTGTCTGTACGATTTTATACATCGGTGTTTCATTTGTCTTAACAGGTATGGTGCACTATACAAAACTGAACGTGAGTGACCCTGTTGCCTTTGCTCTTCAAGTCGTTGGTCTCAACAGTGTAGCAGGGATCATATCAGCTGGTGCCATTATTGGGATTACAACCGTTTTATTTGCTTTGGTCTACGCACAGGTTCGTTTAACCTTTGCCATGAGCCGTGATGGCCTCATGCCAAAGATTTTCTCAAAAGTTCAGCCAAAATCCAAAACACCAGTTGCAAACACTTGGCTCACAGGTTTTATTGCAGCATGTATTGTAGGGTTTGTGAATTTATCCACTCTCGCGAATTTAGTCAGCATGGGTACACTTGTTGCCTTTACAGTCATCTCCATTGCTGTCATTGTCTTACGGAAAAAACATCCGAATATGAAAGCATCCTTTAAAGTGCCTTTCGTCCCTGTTCTGCCAATTATCAGTGCCATCATTTGTATCAGATTGGCAAGCGCACTAGATGAAACCATAAAGATCGCCTTTCTGATTTGGATGTGCATTGGGATCATTGTCTACTTCACCTATGCAAGACGAAAAAGTCATCTCAATCAAACCCATTAGAAAAGAGACACGGGAAATCCCGGTCTCTTTTTTTGTTTAAATCACACTGTTTTTAACTGAATTCGAATCCACCATATCTGGATCTAACACGCTAGAAATCGGAATGACTAGCGGTGAACAATCTCCGTTGTCCTCACCAAACCCTTGGTTTAATTTCATCGACAGGAAATAATCCACTTGCTGATAAGGACCTAGCGTGAGTGAAGAGCCTCGATCCATTGTATTAATCTTAAAAGCACCGACATTGACGACAGAAGGTGAGAATAACATCACACGTCACTTCCTTTGAATGGGTTTAGCTGTTGGTGAAAAAGAGGCAGGTGAGTCCATTTGATCTCGATCATCTACATGGCTTTTTGTCCCGACAAAACCGCTGGCATCTCCAAAATTCTGTCCGTAGCCCTGATTTTTTTTATCTGAGTTTTGCCACTCTGCTAACAAATTTTGTCCGACATTCACCGCCGACGCATTTTCAAAGGAATTAATTTTCAACATGAAAATATTAATATTGATATACGGAGTTGGTTGAACCACAGATAAACCTCCTTTTTATAGGTATATGCGAGCACCCATCAAGTATGTTAAACAGGAGGTCTTCACATGGACTTCGAAAAAATGAAGCAGTGGATGGATATTGCCCAACAAATGCACGGAGATGACTTTTGGAAAATGATTTTTGACGATGAGCAAAGATCCCCCTTTATGGCAAATGGCACGTCCCCATTTACATTCACGCAGCAAGATCAGCGTGGAACAGATTCATCGTTTCCCGCAATCGACATTGTGGAAACTCCTTCAGAATTCCAATACTTAATCTATTTACCTGGCTACCGGAAGGAAGATGTTCAGGTGTTATCATATGGTGAATATTTGGTCATCAAAGGACAACGCTTTTCCTTATTTCATGACCAAGATTTTCGCCAAAAGCAAGGGATTTATGGTCCATTCGAAAAGAAGATTAGGCTCCCAGATATCATGCTTGGCAAAATGAATGCAGCGTTTAAAGACGGCGTGCTTTACATTCGCCTGCAAAAGGATGAAGGAAAGGCAACTGCGATTATCATAGATGACGAATATTCATACTGATTGCATCTATTTGATCACGATCATCAATCGTTTCAATTGGCAAGATCGTGATCACACCATCCGCATTTTGTTCACCAAAGCCATTATTTCTTTTCATGGTACAGCAATGATTTCGCATCACTGTCGAACCGAAAGTCATTGAGGACCCTGTGCCAATTGTGTTCGTCTTCATATGGGCAATGTGAATCCTTGTCGGCAACATACACTTCTCCCCTTTCCCGTCATCCCTATAAGTATATATCCGATAGCTTTTCCATAGACTAGAGCAAAGCGCAAGAAAAGGTGTGGTCACATTGAAACATTTCATTCAATCAATCTTTAAAAAAATGGAACCTGCTGCTTCCCCATCTGTCGTCGAGCTCGAAAAAAGATTGACCGCTCTTGAACAAAACATGGCTTCATCAGCCTCGAAGGATACCCACATTCATATTGAAAGACTCCATGTGGACAAAATTGAATACCACATAGAACTTGGCGAGCTTTCGATTGATCAGCTTGAAGGCAGACTCAATATTGGGGCGACCTACTATACGCCAAAAGAAACAAGCTTTAGAAAAAAGGATCAACCCACTCCAAAACCAAAGGAATCACCAACAGTGTCAATCAGATCAAAACCTTCCTCTTCTTAATTCACTTCACTTTTTAGGCCCCTGCCAACTGTGTCAACTCCTGCGATTCCTCGTATTCTCTCTCCATTTTCAGCTGAGATGAAAATAGTAGAATCGCACCAAAAATGCCATTATGGTGAAATACGATTCCATAAAACCTTAGGCTATTTTCATAGGAGAAACTATACAAATCACGAGCGATACCTGTAAAATAAAGAGGATCATTCAAAAATTGAGGTGTTTTCATTGTATACAGGTCAAAAAAAATCACTCTTCAAGCAGAAAAGGGTCATCATACCTCTTCTTAGCATCATTGTGATCGCCGCTGCTTTCTTTTTCCTAAAAGATACTCTATTCTCAAAAGAAAAAGAGGCTTTGCAGGCAGCCCAGTCGTTTACAAAACAAATCGAGAAGCAAGACTTTACGAAGCTTTCTGATGAAGTCACAAGTGCCTCACTAAAAGCCAATGATTTCTCCAAAGAACAGCTAGCAGAGAAATACGACAATATCTTCAGTGGCATCGGTGCCTACGACCTGAAAGTTTCCAATCTGAATGTGGAAAAACAGGACAAAGGCAATGGCTATGAATTTTCCTATGATGTCACAATGAAAACGTCTCTCGGAAAACTGAACAAGTTGTCTTACAGCGGTGTTCTCTCTGAAGAAAGTGACAAATGGAAAGTCAACTGGAAACCAAATCTCATCTTTCCACAAATGGAAAAAGGAGATACGATCAAAGTCAAAACAGATGCTGCGGTTCGGGGCAATATTGAGGACAGAAAAGGACGCTTGTTAGCAGAAACAACCGACGGTCACGCGCTTGGCGTCATTCCTGGTAAGCTCGGAACAGGCAAAGCAAAAGAGAGCAATATCAAAAAAATCAGCAAAGCCTTTGATATCGACGAAGAATTCATTCAAACACAGCTGAAACAAGCATGGGTCACAGATGACACGTTTGTACCACTAAAGTCGATGATCAAGCAAATGGACATTCCAAAAGACATTCGTGGCGTCACCTATCAATCAAAAGAAATGCGCTACTACCCATATAATGAAGCTGCTGCACACTTAACTGGCTATGTTGGTAAAGCAAATGCAGATGATATCAAAAGAAATCCAGCATTAAAGGCTGATCAAATCATCGGCAAAACTGGACTTGAATTTACCTTTGACAAAAAACTACGCGGTCAAGATGGTGGAAGTATTATCATCGTCCACGATGAGACTGGCATTGAAGAAACTTTGCAAAAAACAGATCGAAAAGACGGACAATCAATCAAGTTAACCATTGATGCATCACTTCAGAAAAAAGCCTATGAACAGCTGAAAGACGAAAAAGGGTCTGTCACCCTGATGAATCCTTCATCAGGTGATTTATTAGCATTAGTGAGTGCCCCTTCGTATGATGTCAACCTCATGACAAATGGCATCACACCAAAGGAATACCAAGCTTATAGTGAAAACCCAGACCTTCCGTTCCAAGCTCGATATGCAAGCCGCTATGCACCAGGATCGACATTCAAAACCATCACGGCTGCCATCGGACTTGAAACAGGTGTCACCAAACCGGATAAAGTGAGAACGATTAACGGATTAAGGTGGCAAAAAGATCAATCTTGGGGAAATTATCGCATCACACGGGTTCATGAAAAGAAACAAGTCAATATGGTCGATGCCCTTGTGCATTCAGATAATATTTATTTCGGACAGGAAGCGCTAGACATTGGAAAAGAAACGTACGAGGAAAAAGTGAAAACCTTTGGATTTGGAGAAGATCTAAACATGCCATTTACAATGAAACCATCACAAGTATCAAATGACGGCATCCATTCTGACATCTTACTCGCTGACTCGGCATATGGCCAAGGGGAATTACTGATGTCACCGATCCAGCAAGTACATGCCTTTTCTCCTTTTGCAACTGGCGGGAAATTGGTCTATCCTCGCGTGATTCAAGATGAAAAAACGACAGCACCAAAACGAATCATGAAAGAGGATACGGCAAACACTGTGACAGATGCACTTACAGAAGTCGTCACCAATCCAGACGGGACAGCTCATTCCTTACAAATCAAAGGAGCCAATATTGCCGCTAAAACTGGAACGGCAGAGCTGAAAAGCAAGCAAGGTGCAACAGACGGGACTGAAAATGGATTTTTACTTGCCTATGATGCCAAAAAGGAAAATTACCTCCTTGTCGGAATGATTGAAGGGGTAAAAGATCGCGGTGGCAGTGGGCTTGTCATTCAAAAAATGAAACCGATCATCTCTTCCTTCTACGAATAATCATGCAGAGACACACGCTTTCAATGAAGCGCTGTGTCTTTTTTTCTAAATCATGACAATTGGCTATTGCTTCAATGTTCACCTTATGAATAAAATGAGGATACTACATAAACATATCCGTTAATTGAAAGGAGAACGTCCCATTGGCAATTACTGCTCGTGCAAAAGATAAACCTCAACAGACCGTAACAGGCTCGACGGTTTATCCCATTTTACTCATCATCGGGATTTGTCACATGCTTAACGACACATTGCAAGCTGTCATCCCTGCTATGTTTCCCATTTTAGAGCGCTCAATGGGGCTGACCTTTACACAATTAGGTCTCATTGCGTTCACTTTAAATATGGTTTCCTCGGTCATGCAACCTGCCATTGGCTGGTATACGGATAAACGACCGATGCCCTATGCACTTCCGATTGCCTTATTATCAAGTGCGATTGGCATTTTCGGACTTGCTTTCGCCCCTTCCTTTGCAACCATTTTGCTTTGTGTGGTCTTCATCGGACTTGGCTCTGCGATCTTCCATCCAGAGGGCTCACGTGTTGCCAATATGGCCGCTGGGCAAAGGCGTGGACTAGCCCAATCAATCTATCAAGTAGGTGGTAACACAGGCCAGGCATTTGCACCACTTATTGCAGCATTCATGCTCGTCCCTCTTGGGCAACAAGGGGTCGCTTGGTTCACCATTGTTGGCATGGTGGCGGTCTGTTTTCTCCTCTATATTTCAAGATGGTACGCAAAACAGCTACAAACGATGAGAGCCCAGGCGAAAAAAAATCACACGAACGTGGCAAGACCTCATATACATCGCAAAGCAGCACTTACAGCTCTTGGCATGATCGTCTTTCTTATTTTTGCGCGCTCATGGTACGGAAATGCCATTTCCAATTTCTATGCTTTTTATGCCATTGAACAGTATGGTTTGACCATTAAAGAATCGCAAACTTATATCTTTTTATTTCTCATTTCAGGTGCCATTGGAACATTTCTAGGTGGGCCACTAGCAGATCGATTCGGCAAAAAAAATGTCATTTTGGTCTCATTACTTGCAACATTCCCACTTGCACTGATCTTACCTTTTGCCGGACCTGTTCTTGCATACGTTTTACTTGGTTTCATTGGACTGATCCTCACTTCGAGCTTTTCGGTGACTGTCGTTTATGCACAAGAACTATTTCCCGGGAAAATTGGGACGATGTCTGGTCTCACAGTAGGGCTTGCGTTTGGAATGGGTGCGATCGGATCGGTTGCCCTCGGCTCACTCATTGATGCCTTTGGTTTAACACCGACAATGATCGGAACCGCCTTTTTACCAATGTTCGGTATCATCGCCTTTCTACTCCCTAATGACAAAACCGTCTCCACTTGGAATGAATCTTAAAACAAAAAACCGCTCAGGCACTATGAGCGGTTTTTTAAAATCTCATAAAAATGGGTGTCTGGCACATGCTTCTTCGCAATAAACCCTTGCTGGAATTGAGGAAATACCTCTTGTACTTGTTGAATCTTTTGATGAATCACATGAACATACGGGATATAAAGGTGATCCACAAGCTTCTGATCATTCATATAGTAATACCAATTGAGATTATACGTATTCTGATCAATAATCGTAAAGGCAGAAAAATGATAGAAAAGCAACGCATTTTCGTCGAGATAGATTTCTCCATCAACAATTGATAGCTTGTAATTTTCAATGTTCCAAATCGCTGCATTGGCGCCTTTTGACTGGACCACATGAACACCTTCGAAATCGTTGATCCATCTTTCGACATAACGCTGATCACCATACGTCTTTTTTTCCTGATCCATTTCCACTGTGCAATGTGCAATACAATTCTCTTTCCATTGCGTCACAGCTTGTTTGCCAATGTCTGTATTACGACAACCTACAAATCCTGTATTAAAACGACCGGATAGTTGATAAAAGTGATAGAACCGTGCAGAATTCATATGATCGGTCAGAAACAAATGAGCCAGTGGATTCTCTGCAAAAATCGCCTCTGGATCATGATAAAAATACAAATCCGTATCCAAATGAGCGAGATAATCAGCATCAGAGGACTCAAGAATTTTCTGAAGAAAAGCAGGCTTTAATGTCCAACAATACTCATGAAACGTGCGGTTTTCTTTGGCGATTCGTAACGCATCATCTTCTACCTCGTGAATCTGCTGATATTGGACGTGCGGATGAGGAAACTGACGCAAAACCTCATAAGCCAAAGGGTCCGCACATAAGACAGACAGCTTAAAAGCATGGGCTTTTTGTTCAAGTGAATGAATCAGTGCCAGTAGCTTAAAGACATGGGTATTCGACACAATGGTTGTAAAATGATATGACGCCATCTACAACACATCCACTTGAAACAGATCCACACGTAATAGCTCTTTCGTTAAACCTTGTATGGCTTCAACAAGAAGATGGCAGCCATATTCCTGCCGTGCAAGCTGAGCCGCCCCTGACAACTTCTTCAGAGGGAAATGTTTCGCAGTCAGTGCATCTCGTTTGGCCCGCTTGATGCCTACATTTCGTTCTGTGATCAAATGGAGCAACTCTAAAAAATAGGACAATAGCCCATCAAATTTAGGGTCCTTCCGCAGCTGACGAATCTCTTTGACAATATCATTCGTCACAGTATGAGAAAAAGGACTAGAGAACGCCAAATGAACATCAATAGAATCAATATCATTATACTTCTCGCACATATACAATATGTTATATTTGATGTCATCAAAGGACGTTAAATTACTCGGATGCTCCTGATGCACACTTAAAATATCCTCCCGTAATTCAAAAGACAGACCAAGCTGATGCAGACGGATCCCTAAATCATAATCCTCAAAGCCATAGCGAACAATCTTTTCATCAAACATTCCTAACGCCAGCACATGCTTACGTTTCACAGAGGAGTTATTGGTAATGAAAAAACGCCAAGGCAGTTCGTAAGAGCCCAAATCACCATCATACATCTCTAAAATGTCTTTGAGGGTATCAATAAATTCAGACTGCAAATCAAAACTTTTTTCTAAGAATGCACCACTTTTCACTTCGTCCATTGATAATAGTGGTGTTTTGTTCTTCATATTTCTTTTATAAAGACCTTGTGTTTTTAATCGTTTCAAATGATCTTGATCAAATGAAGGATAGAAATAACGATAAATCCGCTTCCAGCAAACACCACAAATCACCAAATTCTCTTGATCAGCATGTGCCTCTGCATGCTTTTGGATAAATTGTGGCTCTGCCAGCATATCGCTGTCGTGAAAAATAAGAAGATCTCCCTCTGCTTCTCGAATGGCATGATTTCGCCCTTTCGCGATCCCTTGATTGACATCAATCCGGACTTTTTTAAACGGAAAATTGACTTCTATTTCTTCAAGCATTTCCATTGTCCCATCAGTGGACCCATTATCCGCTACAATGACTTCAAATGGAATATCCGTTTCCTGAAGCGTGAAAGAAACCAAACTTCCCTCTAAACGCTCCTTGGCATTATAGCTAGGAATAATGACGCTTACTTTTGGTTTGTCCTTCATGCGTCATCCTCCTCCAGTTTGGCATAACCATCAAACATCGGATTGACTTGTTCTACTGACTCTATCACGTGACGAAGCACATCGCGATAAGCCTCTTGGAAAAATGGTAAATCGGTTCGCCCTTTTTCATGAATTTGTTGCATCTGGTCTTGACTCACGATTCGAAAGCCGCTGAAATGATAGCAAATGAGCGGATGCCGATCATCTATTAAAATACGCCCATTCTCGTCGCGATGAAAGGTATGTTGTCCATAATTCCAATGACCAATGTTCACGCCTTTTGTTTCGATATCTTCTACATTGTCAAACAACTCTGGCATATGATCCAAATACCCTTGATCACCGAACTTCCCTTCTCCTGGCGCATTTTTGCATTCTTTTAGACACTCTTTTTTCCACCAATTGAGACACTTGCGACCAGCTTCATCCCCCTTAAAGTGAATGAAGCCAGAGTTATAGCGACCTAAAAGCTTTTGCAGCCTCTTCACTTCTTCTGGTTCAAAGCTTGGAATAACAATATCCCCTCTAGACAATAGAACAGAGGCATTCGGTTGGTTTTGAAAAACGACTTGTGGACTTTCATAAAAAAACAAGTCCGCATCCAAATACGTGATCCATTCAGGCGTTTCCCGCTCAAATAACCATTCAATCCAAACAGGCTTTAATGTCCAGCAATATTCGGAGTCGTCTCGTTCCTTTTTCACATTCAAAAGCACCGGCGTTTCAAGCTCACGGACGTGGACAAGATCGACATGTGGGAAATTCATTTGCTGAAGCAGCTCAAAGGTCGCATCATCCATACATAACGTCTTGATGACAGCATCATTCTCTACTTGCTTCAACGATAAGAAAAAGGCCATCGCTTGATAAAGTCTCCCTTTTGATAGAACAGTGCAATATATGCTGTTCACCTTTTGACACCTCTACTTCTTAAAGAATTCTCGGTACCAATCTATCGTTTTCGCTAACCCTTCATCAATGGAATAGTCAGGCTCCCAATCTAGTAGCTTTCGCGCTTTCTCTGCCGACAAATATTGATGCTTGATTTCATGGGTTCCTTGATTAAGAATACGAGGTTTTAGCTCACTCCCCATTGCCTTTAAGATTTTATCTACGAGCTCTAGCACCGTCAGTTGAATTTCATTACTAAAGTTAAACGCTTCTCCTGCCAGTCCTTTCTCCTCCATCTTCTCTGCCAATAACAAATAGGCTTTTACTGCATCTTCAATATAAAAATAATCACGAATAAAAGTGCCATCACTTCTAATTTCTGGAGCCTTTCCCTCTAGTACAAGCTGAATCGTCTGCGGAATGATTCGGTTGAAATTCAAATCTCCGCCTCCATATAGATTTCCGCATCTTGTCATACAAACCGGAAGCCCATACGTGTTGTAATACGTATGAGAAATTAAATCGGCACAGCTTTTCGACACATCATATGGATGCTTTCCATTGAGCGGCATGTTCTCATCATATGGAAGCTGCTCTTGATCACCGTATGCTTTGTCGCTTGAAGCGACGATCACTCGTTTGATTAGCGGCTGCCTTCTACAAGCCTCCAGCACATTCCATGTTCCTAATATATTGGCTTCAAATGTGGAAATAGGATGCCTGTTGGCGACACCTACAATGGCTTGAGCCGCCAAATGAAAGACTGTATCGATCTCGTATTCTCCTAAAGCACGCTCAATTGTCTGCATGTCCTCTAATGCCCCATGCACCACGTTCATTTTTTCAAATTGACTACCTTCATATAAATTCGATCTCGGCACTTGATCACGCACAAGCCCTGTCACGTTCGCCCCTTGATCAATCAATTCTTTGACCAAATAACTCCCTAACAGTCCTGTACACCCAGTCACAAATACATTCTTCCCTTGCCAAAATGAACTCATGTCGTCACCATACCTTCCATGGTTGTTTACCCTCGGCCCACATCTGATTCACTTCTTTTAAATTTTTATACGTGTCAATTGCTGTCCAAAAGCCATGGTGCTCATACACAGCCAGCTGTCCATCATTCGCCAGTTGCTGAAGCGGTTCAGCTTCAAACACGCAATCATCTTCGTCTGATAAATAATCAAATACTTTTGGAGACAACACAAAAAAACCTCCATTGATCATCCCGATATGATCTGTCTTCTCAGAGAAGGATTGTGCCATGCCGTTATACACCTTCAACGTCCCATACTGTGATGTCTTTTCTATACCTGTCACCGTCGCAGCTGCGCCAAGCTCCTGATGTCGTTTTAGCAAATGAAACATGTTGATATTCGCCAGCCCATCACCATATGTCATCATAAATGTCTCATCACCAATATGGTCTTGTGCCTTTTTCAACCGCCCGCCTGTCATCGTCTCCTGACCCGTATCTAAAAACGTGATATTCCAATTCTCCGATTTCCCTAAAAGCTTCATCTCACCTGTCGACATATCCAGCTTTATGCTATGGTGACGCCAATCATAGTTGAGAAAGTATTCCTTGATCTTCTCTCCTTTATATCCAAGCAATAATATAAACTCATCTACACCGTAATACTGGTAGATTTTCATAATATGCCATAAAATAGGTCGATCTCCAATCATAGCAAGTGGTTTAGGAAGCGCTTGTGTGACCTCACTCATTCTCGTTCCCTTTCCTCCGCAGAGAATGACTGCCTTCATCTTCTCCCCTCATCTCTCTATGAAAATTTTCGATTAAAACCTCATTTCATGCGGGAAAACAGTATACATATCTTCATACTTTGTCCGACATCAGGTTTTGAATCTACTCTATTCATATGTCAAAACGAGAGTGTGTGCTACCTAACATTTAACTATTTTTAGAAATAAAAAAGAGCGAGAATGGTATTCTTACTCTTCACGTTATTATTCATAAAACATTTCTCGGGAAATAATGACACACTTTTTCCCCATTCATTGACGATTTTCTCTCCTTTTCCTATACTCAACATATCCGAAGAAGAAAAAGTGGTGACCAAAAGTGGATTTTACAATACGCTTTCTATCATTCTTTGTCGTCGAAGTAGAAGGCAAAGATGAACAAGCAAACAAGCGATTTAAACATTATCAAACATTAGACCAAGAGGAATTTGAACAAAGTGAACTGAAAGACTTTCTAGACGGAGAACTAAAAAAAATCGTCAAACGAAAAGTCGACAGACACCCTAAATCTGAACAAGTCCCTACCAAAATTGGTCGATTCATTGTCGAACCAGGTCATGACCTCGATTCGAATCCAAACTACAATTTGTTTCACCAGACGAGATTCGCAGACACAAAAGACACATTTAATGACTGTAGTGAACAGTTTGTACGCACATATTTGGATACAAGTGCTGTGAGGGGTGGCGTCTTTTTAGTGGCGTCTGCTGTTCCGAAAAAGTATTTCGATGACTCGTTTGTTTTTATTATGAAATGCGATTTTGAACAAAAAGTGGCATCGATTGCCGATACATCGACATTGATTCGAAAAGTCGAAATGGCGATCACAACAAAAAATATGAAATCCATTCAATATCCGCACATGCCAGAAGAAGGCATGACAGAAGAGGCTGAAGTGAAGATACATCAGTCATCACATGCTCGCTATTTTGAGGATTTTCTTAAATTCGTAGAATACGGCGAATCCATGCCTGAAATCATGAAATCGCAGGTCATGAATATCGTACAGGAACAAGTCATTGAATCATTACAAGATGAAAGCGAAGAATTAAAGCAATTCGAAGAAGATCTCGAAATCTGGGAAGCAAGTGAAAAACGCGAAATTCGAGAACACCTCGATACTGAACAAGTCACGTTAGCGGCTTCACACATTGTGGAACAAACACCTGATATCACGATGAAAATGCGACTAGGTGAAACAGAAATCAAAGGGCTTCTAGCCGACTTTGGACACTCAATCCATCTTGCCAAGCTAAACAATCGATATGTCGTGTTAGTGGAAGCAGATCAAATCGTATTTGAAAAAGGAAGCACACCGGTCGAGTTTCATAAACCAAACGGATTAAAAGAAGTTGTCAGTCACCTTACACAAAAAGCCTATGATTCCGATATAGAATAAAAAAAAGTGCCTGCATTGTCTAGGCACTTTTTTTATTCTGACACCTGAACAAGATCATGAGGTACAGCCTTCGAAGCTTTGAGTAACTGCTCTGGTGTCATGAGAATTTCATTCCCCCATTCACCCGCTCCGACACCTAACCGATCTTCCTGTAGTAACGATGCTTCAATCATCGTGCGAAAACCTTCAGGTTGCCAACAAAATGGCGGGATTGAGCCAATTCTGTAGCCCGTCACCTCAAGTACGGTCTCCGGTGATGCCATTTTGATATTGCGGGAGCCGGCTGCTTTCTTTAGCTTCCCTGATTGAATGTGCTGATCAGCCCCAACCATCACAAGCAATGGCTCTCCTTCTCCTGTTTCAAAAATCAACGTCTTGATCATTTGCCTCTCGCGAAAGCCAAGGACTGCCGCGACATTGGCTGCACCCTTATCTGTTTCAGGAGAAAAGGTTTTCCTTTCATACGCAATTCCGTGCTTGTCCAAAAAGTCATGTGCCGGTAATGTCTTCAATAACTAAACCCCACTCTCTATTTTTCTTTTAATCAGCTTATCACAATCAACTTATCCGTATGTTAAATTTTTCAAAATAATCTCTCTACACTTCACCCACATGCTATAATGAACTTGCTTTTGAAAAGGGGCGGTTTGATATGGAAAACACGTTTTGGTTTTATACAGGCAGTAGAACTTTCTTGATGCTAAGTGACCTACTCTTTGTGATGACCATCACTTTTTTCATTTATCAAGATACACAATCTGTTGCCTATGCCTCATTATTTCCACTGATTAGAACATTATGTCAGCTACTGGCAGGGCTTTTATCCCCCGTATTGACAGATCGTTTTCAAACCTTTCATTTATTGAAGTGGATTCCTCTCTTCCGTCTTGGAATGATGACATTGTTTACAACACAATTCCATTTGATTGTGCAACATATGTCCTGGCTGTTTGTTGCACTTATTTTGATTTCTTTGACAGGCGGTTTGATCAGTCCTGTATTACAGGCAATCTTGCCGATGCTTGTACCAGAAAATCAACTGGTGAAAGCCAACAGTACATCCTCTATTTTTCATCAAATCGTTCAAGTCGCTGGATATACATTGACCGGAATGCTCGTCTTTTCCGTGGGCCCATTTTATATACTCGTTATCACATGTATCATGATTGTGATTTCTTATCTCTTTTTCATTCCTATTTTGCCAATTCTTCAACAAGAAAAGATTGTTCAAAAAACAAATACAATGGGCAGTTTCAAAGCTGGTTGGACTGTTATTTTGAAAAATAAAGCCGTCCGCACCCTGATCTTTATGGATGTTTGTGAAAATATAGCGGGTGCTGTCTGGATTGGGACGATTACGCTTGCCTTTGTCACGCAGGATTTAAAGGAAACTGAAGAATGGTGGGGATTGATCAACGCCGCTTATTATACTGGTGCGATTGCAGGTGGGGTGTTGGCTGCATGGATGAATCAACTGATTCAAAAACAGCTTCTCCTATTTATGGCAGCAGGTTCATTCATATATGCGGTGCTCACCATACTTTTTGCAGTGAACAGCCTTCCGTGGCTCGCCCTGTTGCTTTGTATCCTCATGGGGCCTGCCTATCAAATTCGAGATGTGTCACAGCAAACGATTCTTCAAACAGAAACCCCAGCCTCCTATTTATCTAAAGTGTATTCCGCTCACTTTGTCCTTTCATCGGTATCTGTTAGTCTATCCATTTTACTTGTGGGAATCATTGCAGATATATTCGGGGCTAGATTTGTGTATTTGTTCGCCGGTCTGTTTGTGCTCGTCTGCTCTAGCATCGCCATCCTTACTTTCATGATTCAGAAAAAAAGAGCGGCTGATTAAGCAGCAGCTCTTTCACTATTTTCCCTTCAGGATCGCAAACATATCACGAGCCATCGTTTCTAAAATATACACAACCGGTGTCTGCGTAGTGATATTGGCTCTGTGGATCCGTTCATCTGTGACGTAATAGGCGATGTTCAAATCCGATATACGTGAAACCGTACAATGCTGATTATTTGTAATACTAATAATTTTACTGCCTTCTCTTTTTAATTTTGAAATATGATCAATCGTAATACTGTTCTCTCCCGATACAGACAGCACAATCGTCACGCTATTGTCTAAATACTGCATATTCATCGGAAAAAATGGATCATTGATATAAAATGAAAATTTCTCAAGGCTTGAGAAGTACCTTGCGCCATATTGCGCCAAGATGCCTGAACTACCTGTCCCAATGAACAGCACATTTTTCGCCTCAGCAATGAGCTTCGCTGCTTCTTTGATTTTCTCCTCAAAATCCCCTTTTAGGGTACGCTCTATAAATTCATAGAGAAAATGCTGGGTGCTTTTTAATGCAGGGGGCTGTTCTGACTCTAAATACATCTTCAGCTTTACTTTAAACTCTGAAAAACCCTCACAATTCACTTTTCGACAAAAACGAAGAACAGATGAAGTAGAGATATGTGCAGCATCCGCCAAATCCCGAATCCTCATATAGACGACCTTCTCTTTGTTTTCCATGATATATCGGTATAAAGCGCTTTCTAGTTCATTAAAGCTGGCAATGACCTCACTCGAAAACATCTCACTTCCCCTTTCCCACACGTTATGTAGCATGTTGTTTCTTTTATGTAACAAATCTCTAAATGAGACACTCTTGCCTAAAGAGCCTGAAGTCATTTACGCACCATGTATCTCACGATAAGCTAAATATGTACAAATAAAAAAGGTTCTTTTCTCTATTATAACATGGTGCGTTACATTATTCGGAGGTGCAGAAGATGGCAAAAGGATTAAAGGTTGTCACAATTGGCGGAGGTTCAAGCTATACACCAGAGCTAATCGAAGGATTTATTAAACGGTATGATGAATTTCCAATTAGCGAGCTATGGCTTGTTGACATTGAAGCAGGAAAAGAAAAGCTTGAAATCGTTGGTCATCTTGCGAAACGCATGGTGAAAAAAGCAGGACTCCCAATCGACGTTCATTTAACATTAGATCGTCAAAAAGCACTTGTTGACGCTGATTTTGTTACAACTCAATTCCGTGTTGGACTTCTTGATGCCCGTATAAAGGATGAACGTATTCCTTTAAAATATGATGTCATTGGTCAAGAAACAAATGGTCCAGGAGGCTTATTCAAAGGACTCCGCACCATCCCTGTCATTCTTGATATTGTCAAAGATATTGAAGAATTATGCCCAGACGCATGGCTTGTGAACTTCACGAACCCTGCTGGTATGGTCACAGAGGCCGTTCTACGTTACTCAAACCACCGCAAAGTCGTTGGCCTATGTAATGTTCCAATCGGTATTCGCATGGGCATTGCCAAAGGGCTAGATGTAGATGCGAGCAGAGTGGAAGTCAGCTTTGCTGGATTAAACCATATGGTATTTGGACTCGACGTGTTCTTAGATGGCAAAAGCATCATGGATCAAGTGATCAAAGACATGGCAGATCCAAACTCCACGATGTCGATGAACAATATTCAAGCCATTCCGTGGGATGCAGATTTCTTAACAGGGCTTGGCGTGATTCCTTGTCCATACCACCGCTACTACTACAAAACAAGCGACATGCTAGCGGAAGAAAAGAAAGCAGCAGAAACCGAGGGAACGCGTGCAGAAGTCGTTCGTGCATTAGAAAATGATCTATTCGAACTTTACAAAGATCCTGATCTTGATATTAAGCCACCACAGCTTGAAAAACGTGGCGGAGCGTATTACAGTGATGCAGCTTGTAACTTAATCGCCTCCATTTATAACGACAAGCATGACATTCAGCCTGTCAACACGATCAATAATGGTGCGATCAGCGACATTCCAAATGATTCTGCCGTTGAACTGAACTGTGTGATCACAAAGGACGGTCCAAAGCCAATCGCTGTTGGTGAAATGCCAGTGGCAGTCAAAGGGCTCATTTCACAAATTAAATCATTTGAACGTGTAGCCGCTGAAGCAGCTGTAACAGGCGATTACAACACGGCACTTGTCGCCATGACCATTAACCCACTTGTCCCATCAGATTCTGTTGCCAAAAGCATCTTAGATGAAATGCTCGAAGCCCATAAAGAGTATTTACCACAGTTTTTTAATCGAGTGGAAGCTTAAATAAAAGAAGAAACCGCACTTAGAGATAGACTAACCTAGTCAAATGGGACATAAAAAAACACCCTTCTAGTGATACACTTAAACAAAGTGTTAATTAGGAGG
>NZ_JBFEFT010000034.1:0-28254 GCF_047229225.1 Bacillus sp. 179-C3.3 HS
ACAACAGCGCCAACAACAGCGCCAACAACAGCGCCAACAACAGCGCCAACAACAGCGCCAACAACAGCGCCAACAACGGCTCCTCAAAAGAAGCAGCCACAAGGGAAAGGATTATTTCGAAATAGTTGTTGTCCTTGTTGTGCAAAAGGTTTAAGTGGGAGAGGATCCAAAAAAACTAAAAAAAGAAATGGTGGTTCTCGTAGGCAGCCTACTAATCCAAGGGGCGCAACTAGAGCTGAAAGAAATAGGAGACCTCCAAGTAGATTAGGGAAACTGAAAACAAATACAGGTAAGTTAGTTGGGAAAATCCCTAGCGGACTGAAGAAGGGTGCAGGTATAGCAGCTTCAGTTGGGGGAATCGCTGGCTTAATGAAAGGTAGCAAGGGGTTAAGTGGTTTAGGAGATGCGGTTAAAAGTATCGGTCAAGGGAGTGGCAAGTTATTAAAGAGTGTACCTGTTGTAGGTAATTTACTTGGTGCTACAAATTTAATCGGTATGAAAAAAGAGAATGCTGGTGAAAAAATAGGTGCTACTGGAGGTGGCATCGCCGGTGGGATGGCAGGTGCTGCAACAGGTGCTGCTATTGGAAGTGTCGTCCCTGTAGTGGGCACAGCAGTCGGTGGTTTACTTGGCGGTGTCCTTGGAAGCATGGGCGGTGAATCGATCGGTGAAACGATTGGAAAATGGTTTGATGGCGGTGGTTTTGACAAAATTGGTCAAAAGGCCATTGAAATAAAAAATCAAATTGTTGAAGTTTGGTCAACAGTCGCGGGCTGGTTTATTGAGAATGTATGGACCCCATTAAGTGGTACCGTTATCACGGTTGCAACCACGATTTGGACAAGTTTAGTCAATGCATGGACATGGATTCAGGAAACATTCAGTACAGTTGCAGGCTGGTTTATTGAGAATGTATGGACCCCATTAAGTGGTACCGTTATCACGGTAGCGACCACGATTTGGACAAGTTTGGTCAATGCATGGACATGGATTCAGGAAACATTCAGTACAGTTGCAGGCTGGTTTATTGAGAATGTATGGACCCCATTAAGTGGTACGGTCGTCACAGTAGCGACCACGATTTGGACAAGCTTAGTCAATGCATGGACATGGATTCAAGAAACATTCAGTGGAGTTGCAGGTTGGTTTATTGAGAATGTCTGGACGCCGTTAAGCAGCACAGTTGTAACAGTTGCAACAGGGATTTGGACAGCATTATCAAATGCATGGAAAACCATTCAATCCATTTTTGGCGCAGTTTCCTCTTGGTTTATGGACAATGTGTGGAATCCACTTGTCAAAACAGTTGGAACCATCAAAGACAGTATTGGCGAAAAGTTTGAAGCAGCGTATAAAGTAGTGACAGATATATGGAATGGATTATCCAAATGGTTTGTAGATAATATTCAGACACCGATCGTAAAAGTCGCAGGTGCCATAAGTGATGGTTTTTCTAAAGCATTTGGCTGGGTTAAAAAGATTTTTGACAAAGCTGGCGATGGTATTAATTTTGTAGTAAAGCATTTATTTGGAAATCCCGATGTTGATAGTAATGCTACCGGAGGTTATATCACTCAGCCAACCTTATCTTGGATCGGTGAAGCTGGTAACGAATTTGTTATCCCGACTCAAAACAATCGCGGTCGTGGGAAGATGTTACTTGCACAGGCTGCTTCTCATCTTGGAATGTCTGTTGTGCCAAGCGGCGGAGCACCAAATCCAATGTTGAGCGGTTCAAATCCAACGACATCGCTTTCTTCTGTCAGTTCAATAGGTGGATCGGTTGCTATGGGTGGGAGCATTCAAGCTGCCAGTATAGGTGGACAACTGAATACTAATTTTGAAGAAGGTTTACAACATAATGGAGCCTCTCTTGATCAATGGCAACAAAAGAACATACAGCAACCAATGGGGCAATTAACGAAGGAATCTGAAAAGTATGGACAACAAACGGTTTCTGCTTTTTCGACTGGTCAAAAGATGACACCAACAGGAACTGATGGTTATTTACAAAATCATGTGAAAGCTCCGTATCAGAAAGTGATGGCATCTTCAACAACTTGGGGATCAGGTACCGTCAATGGTTTTGCAACAGGTCAAAATGCGACATCGATTGGGACAAGCCAATATGTAGATCAGCATGTCAAAAAACCATTCCTGCAATCCAAACAAGAATCATCAGGGTGGGGTTCAGGAATGATAGATTCCTTTAATCATGGCATGCGCTCGAAAGGAAGCGAAGTCACGCAAGCCGCCAAAGAAATGGCTAAGAAAGTAGAAAAGGCATTTAGAGATGAATTAGACATCCGCTCACCTTCACGTGTCATGATGAGCCTCGGGAAATTTGCATCGATTGGGGTCGTCAAAGGACTTGATTCAGTCGATGTGAAAAAGTTTGCTGAAAATCAGGCAGGATCATTAATCGGTGCCTTTAGTAGCATGGGTGCTTCAGGACTTAGTGTTCAGCAATGGCTTATGGCAGCTTTGATGGCAACGGGCACATCCATGAGCTGGTTACCTGGTCTCATGACTATTGCAAAGCATGAATCAAATGGAAACCCAAAAGCCATCAACTTATGGGATTCTAATGCCAAGAAGGGAACACCATCTAAAGGTTTAATGCAAACCATCGGCACAACCTTTAACTCCAATAAGGGTAAAGGCATGAATGATATTTGGAATCCAATTCATAATGCTGTAGCAGCCATTAATTACATTAAGGGAAGATATGGAACAGTTTTCAACACGCCGGGATTAAGGAGTATGAGAAAAGGCGGGCCTTATAAAGGCTATGCAAACGGCGGATTGATTACCAAAGAGCAAGTTGCCAGAGTTGGTGAAGGGAACAAACGTGAATGGATTATTCCAGAAGAAAGAGGCATTCGTGGTAGATACTTATTGACGCAAGCTGCAAAAGCACTTGGGATGCAAGTATACGATCCATCCAATGGATCGGCTCCTTTACCAGAGTCACAAATGCAGCAAGTGACCTCAGCCAAGTCAGTTGGTAGCACCACTTCTTCAGGAAACAAACAAATCACCATTCAATTTAATGGAGATCAGCATTTTCATAATGGACAAGATCAACAATCGCTTGTCGAAAAAATTAGACAGATGCTCGTAGACGAACTGGAAGTAGAACTTCATACAGGAACGAAGGGGGTCGTGATCGATGGGTAAATCAGTGTATCAATTGTGGATTTCCCAAGGAAAGGACAAATTACGATTCCCTGTCCTTCCGGCGGAGCTTGAAATCACAAATAGCGTACAAAATGAAACAGTAAAGGTTGCTTCATTTGGAGAGCTGACATTTATTGATATGCCATCGGCAAAACAAGTGTCATTCACATCATTATTTCCTAAGAAATATTCACCGATAGCAGAATATAAAAGCATTCCATCACCGGAGAATGCGATAGCGAAGATTGAACGAATGATGCGCTCGAAAAAGTCAGTACGATTGATTGTCACAGGAACAAAAATCAATATGACGTGCAGCATTGAAAGCTTTACACACAAGGAAGGGTCATATGACGTTGGTGATCGTGAGTTTACGATTGGATTAAGGGAATACAAAACAGCCTCTCCTAGAAAGATTAAGCGAAAGAAAAAAGCAAAGCAAACCAAAAAGAAAAGGCCTTCAAAAACACCACCAAAGGTGTATACCGTCAAAAAGGGTGATACGTTGTGGGCCATATCAGGCCGGTTTTATGGTGACAGCACCAAATATAAACGTATTTGGAATGCCAATAAAGCACTGCTTATTAAACGTGATAAACGTAATATCAAACAAATAGGACATTGGATTTACCCTGGGCAAAAATTAAAAATACCACAATAGGGGGGCTGACAATGATTGAGCTTTTTGCCATCAGGAGCGGCACCATGTATGAGCTTGTCACAGAGAGTGTGACACTTCAGGGGCAAAGGTATCAGGCCCCCCGCTCTATCCAGGCAAACATTGTGACTAAGCAAGGCAGTCAAACGTATTACCGTGTCTCAGAAGGAGACACGGTTCTTTTTAAATGGAAGGGAAAAGAGCTGTTCAGAGGCATTGTTTTTTCCCGAACACCAGTTGAAGGAAAGCTGACTTTTACCGCATACGATATGCTGCAATATTTAGTGAAAAATCAAGATGTATATGTTTTTTCTAAACAAAGAGCAGATCAAATCTTGAGACGGATTGGAGCTGACTTTCAAATACCGATGACCTCCATAGCAAACACAGGACATGTCATTAAATCACTGGTATTTAAAAATGACACGAGTTTGTATGACATCGTGATGAAAGCATTGAAAGAAACAAAGCGTCAAACCGGGAGAAACTATCAAATTTATTCGGCAAAAGGAAAAATGGGATTAAGAGAGTGGCCGGATCCAGAGAATGTATGGGTCATTGAATCAGGTGTCAACCTCATCGGTTACCAGTACAGCACCTCAATTGAAGAAACAGCCACCCGTGTAAAAATGCGATCATCTGCAGATGAACAGGGTAAGAAGAAGAAAAAGGGCGGTAAATCAGAAGTCGTAGTGATCGAACAAGACAAGGCAGGCCAAAGAAAATATGGCATTTTACAACATGTTGAAACGGTAACAGGTCAAATGAATCAGCCGCAGCTTCAAAAAAGAGCCAAAGTCCGTTTGGCTGAAAAAAAAGGGGTCAAACAAGAAATAAAAAGCATACAAGCATTAGGAATTCCTGATTTGCAAAGTGGTCTACCTATTTACTTGAAGATTCCTGAAATCAACGTAAAAAAAACCTATTGGATTGATCAAGACAAACATGAATTCAAAGGAGTCAAGCATACGATGACCATTGACGTTGTTGAAAAAAATACGATTCCAAAGGGTGATGAAGCGTGAGATTCAGTGAAGCCATTAAGCGTTTGGCTGTTAATGCCGTGGACGCAGCCTCTCCAATTGATCTAGTGTTTGGAGAAGTCATGAGGACTTCGCCTCTTCAGATCCGACTAAATGAAAATAGTAAGCTCATCCTCCCAGAGGAATTACTCATTTGGCCGAAGCGCCTAAATAAAGGTGAGGATGATGAACTGAAGACTGGAGATAGTATTATGGTCCTAGCAATGGCTGGAGGACAAACCTTTTACATCATCGACAAACTGTAAGGGAGGTGATGGATGTGGCACTTTCACCAGAAGAAGAAATTGAAGAAACAGAAGAAGATGACGTGATAGAACCTTCTACAACGTATCGAATAGATTTTGAACATGGTCGTCTGACAAACGAATACGTATCTGGTATTGAAGCCATACGGCAATTCATTTATATGACATTACGGACAGAACGCTATGCACATCCGATTTACAGCCACGATATTGGCACAGAAATTCAAGAGTTGTTAACGGACACAGAAGCAACGGACGAATATAAAGAAATGGAGATACCGAGGCTAATAGAAGAAGCGCTGCTCGTTGACGAACGGATCGATCATATTGAAGAAATCGACATCATGAAACGAAATGACGCTTTTCTCGTAAAACTAGCCGTCGTCACAGATGAGGGGGCATTAGAAATAGAGGAGGTGATGGGAGATGTTTGAGGAGCAAACATATGAAGCATTGATGGAAAGAATGCTGGACAAACTGCCAGATGACATTGATAAAAGAGAAAACAGCGTGATTTGGAACGCCTTAGCACCTGCAGCTGCTGAATTGGCTCAGTCCTATATTTGGCTCGATCAAGTATTCGAGCTTGTCTTTGCAGATACAGCACAAGGAGAATTTTTAGACCGCAGGGCAGCAGAAGTAGGAATTGAAAGAAAACCTGCTACACATGCGGTTTGGTCAGCATCGATTCAGCCGGAGAACGTAAACATTCCAACTGGCTCACGATTTTTTATTGAAGATGTTTATTTTCAATATTTAAAAGATGGCACGCTTGAATGCGAGTCACCCGGTACAGTCGGTAATGGTCAATTAAAGGATCAACCACTTCTGTCCCTTGATACGATTCCAGGACTTGAATTGATCATGATGAAAGAGCTTCTGATACCAGGACAGGAGGAGGAAGAAGACGCCTCTTTATATGACCGGTACTTAATACGAGCAAGACGAGAGGCTGTCAGTGCGAACAGGGCGCATTATAAAAAATGGGCTGAGGAAGTGACGGGCGTTGGCAGAGCCAAAGTCTTTCCCCTCTGGAATGGAGAAGGAACGGTCAAAGTTGTCATAACTGACGGCAATTTAGACGTTGCATCAGATCTTCTTGTCAAAAGGGTTCAGGAATATATTGATCCAGTACCAGGAGAAGGGGAAGGACAAGCCCCAATCGGATCAAGGGCAACCGTTGAAAGCGCCAAGTGGCTAGATATTGACATAGAAGTGGCAATAGAGCTTCAAATGGACTGGACACTTGAAGGAGCGCAAAAGGAAATAGAAGAAAAAATACAAGCGTTATTAAAATCGATCGCATTTGAAAAAAGTACGATTCGCATGTCTGCATTAAATGATATTCTCTACCATTCAGAAAGTGTGTCAGATTATACAAACGTCTTACTGAATGGCGAATCAAAAAACTTGGTGTTACAGGACATTGAGATACCACGACTTAGGCAGGTGAAGGTAATTGAGCAAGCATGATGACATGAAAGCCTATTTGCCAGCCTATTTCACCGAGATTTATGAAGTCGATCGTTTACTAAAGACGGAAGCGCCAGAGCTTGTTCGATTACAGGATTCCATCTTCGAATTAACCGACCAGTTATTTCCTTTAACTGCAACATGGGGATTGAATCGATGGGAACGAATGTTAAAGATACAAAGGGATTCAGGTGACTCAATTGAATTGCGAAGGGCCCGTTTACTGAACTTGATGTCGAACATCCCACCGATTACGTATTTTTCATTAGAAAATTCAGTGAATCGTTTTCTCAAAAATTCAAGTGCCACCATTCGTCTCACGCCCAATCGTTATCATTTTGCTTTGCGTGTCAACTTAGATGATTTGCAAAACACAAGATACATTGTAGAAACGCTTGAAACGATGAAACCAGCACACCTTGCTTATACATTCACTGCTATGCATCATACTGATGTTCATGAAATCAACGACCATCAACAAAAGCTCACACTTCGAAGTAGGGTGAGTTTTTTCGATCATATCCCGATTTTACTCAACGGGGAATTTTTATTGAATGGAACATTTTATCTCAGCGGGTCACGAGGTACGACTGATCTCCCTGTGCGTTTTCAGCATTCCTTGAAATTGAACATGCCGCTTCAACATGTGCATGATGCAGCATACCGTATGAGCTATGCCATGATTGGAACAACGAATGAAACGAAGAAAGTAGCAGCGCTGACTTTACGTGCAAAACAACGACCGTCTCATCACATGAAAAAGAAGATGACATTTCGCCTGCCAGTACATGTTCAAAATGAACAGGATGGTAGCTTACTCATCAAGGAGCATTACTGGATTCTTGATGGATCTGTTCCACTAGATGGATCAAAAATACTCGCAGCAGCATCTAAAAAAATAGCGTTATAAAGGAGAATCACAATGGCTGATCAATTAACTGTAACAACACTTTATGCACGTCAACAAATGGCAAAGGCAAGAGCAGAAGGAACAAAACTAACAAAAGTCGTCAAAATGGCATTTGGAAATGGGGGAACAAAGGATGGAAAACCACTCTCTCTTGATGGAACCGAACAAAAGCTCAAAAAAGAACTAATCCAAAAAAACATTGACTCGTTTACCTTCATGGAACCGGCAAAAATTCGTTACACCTGTACAATTGCCGAAGGAGAACTCGCAGGAGAAGTCATCAACGAATTAGCACTTGTCGACGAAGCCGGCAAATTCACCGCCATCCGCACCATGACAGACAAACAAAAAGACGGAGACATTGAGTTTGTTTTTGAGATTGATGATATTTATTAATGGGGGCGAAAAGAAATGGATATAAAATCACCTTTACCGTTTGAAACCTCTGATAAAGCTCATGCCAACCTGTTTAATCGTATGGTCGATACACTCGTGGAGAATGATAATGCTCTCAGTAGACAGATAGAAGGAATTACAAATGAAAACTTGTTCATGTTAACAGGCGATCAAGCCATTCAAGATGCATCGGTCAGCGGTGAGGAATATCCAATTGGGATTACGTTCATGGCTATTAGTCCAGCGAATGATACCGGATATCCTACAAGGTTAGGTTTTGTGAAGAACGAAAAAATGAATGAGTATCGTTTTGTACAATATTATTATGGCAATGGTAATGAAACAGGCAGTTCTTTTTCTAGTACAGGTATTTGGATTAGACATTGGTATATCGCATCTGGCTGGACCGAATGGCATAAAATCTCTGGTTTTTTGCATACCAACATTGGAACGACTGGAAAGCAGCTCCTAACCAAAGCAGAGTATCAAAAAGTTCTTTTTAATAGAAAGATAAAAGATAGTCATAACAATTTTGATACTAAAAATAGTCGTTTTATTTGTCCGGAAAATGGGATGTATTTTGTAAATGCAGGTGTCTATATTGATAGCCTTCAAAGATACGGTAACTTCGAATTGTCTATCTATTTAAATGGGAAAAGATATAAAAATATCGCTCATCATAGGCAGAATCCAGCAAATCCATCTGATAACTTAAACTTAAGTTTAGGAATTTATGGTGCTGCCAATGTTCCCGCTGAAAAAGGTGACTATTTAGAAATTTATTTATATGTAGGGTATGACGGAGACGTCAGTCGTTATATATCGGATAATTCAGGATGGTACAACTATTTTGACATTATGCAAATAGGCGGTCGAAGTTTTCCAAGACTTTAGGAGGTATCTAATGATTTTATATGAAGCAATTAAGTATCAATACCCAAATGCGGAATCACAAAGAGATTTTGAATTAAGAAATGACGGTTCTGGTTCATATATTGATAAATGGCATTTTGACGCACCAAAACCCACCGCAGAAGAATTGAAAGAATGGTGGGAACAATCTCAAATCAATCCGCGTTATCAACCGCCACTGCCTCTAGAGTTTCTAGCGAAAGAAGTAGCAAAAGAAAAGCTGACAAGAAAACAGCTTGAGCATCAATATGAGCTATTACAAAATGAACTGACAGCACTAAAAAAAGAAATCCTAATCCTCAAAGGAGAGACCGAATCATGAATTACTGGGTGATGGCGTTATATTTTCAATGGGCTACACCAGAAATCGTCAAACGAGCAATTGAGCTGGGGGATTGTTCCATGAATGAGTTGGAAAGAGGATATCAGCAAAAGTTGCTTACGTTAGAGCAATTACAAGAAATTGACCCCAGCTATGATGTAAAGGAGTGAAGTGAATGGAAATAAAAAAACCAAAGTCATTTGAGGTAGATGATAAAGCCCATGCGGATTTATTCAATAACATGGTCAAAGAATTGCTTGAAAATGATTCTGGACTGTTAGAGCAACTTACTAATCATACAAATGATACGAATCTACATGCATCTGAAGCGGAAAAGAAAAAGTGGAATGAATCACAAAATTATAGAGTTACAGCGGACAATGGTACACATTTAATTAATGTGTCATCTGATCAGATGATTTTTGAGGCAATTAGAGATAAAGGAACATGTACGTTTTATGCAGCTGCTGGTGTTCAAGATTCACCAACACCAGCGTCTATCCGTGGTATGCAAACAGTTGGCCAAAACAATATTGGGACTGGCTTTGCGATCGATATCGCCGGCAATTCATTTAGTTTTTTCTATAATGCAAATCACACTTCTATCACTTGGACACCATTACCGAATCTATCTGATTTGAATAAATGGAATGGGAGTCAATTGATCAAAATTACAAATGATACGGGTGGAGTACGTGTCTCTGTAGGCGTCACAGAAAGTATTTTAGAAAAGTTAGTAGAAACTGGGAAAACATTTGGTACATTCTATACAGCAGCAGGTGTTCAGGATAATCCCTCACCATTGTCCGCACGAGGTTTTTATCATTTTACTTCATCTGACAGTAACAATAAGGGTACATTTGGATGGGTCATTGCGATAGATTATAAAAATAACATGTATACAAACTATTTAGACTTAAACTTAGGATGGCAGGGCTGGCAACGAAGTCTGAATGCAAAGGATCAAGAAATGATATGGAATACACCTAGACTTCTTAACGGATGGAAACAATATAGTTCGACTGCATTACCAATTCGTTATGGTAAAAATGCGTTTGGAGAAGTCGAAATTAATGGAGCTGTAAGAGACGGTCCATTAGGTGAAATCCCAGTCTTTGTCTTACCAGAAGGCTTCCGTCCAAAGCATTCTATCTATTATGTTGGAGTCGCCTCTAGTCTTGGTACATCTGGGATACCACAATACCATCGAACATACATCACAACTGACGGTAAAGTGTGTGTACAGCTTTCTTCTAACTCAGTCAATCCAACAGAGTTTATTACGTTTCTAATCAAATTTAGCACTTTATAGGAGGTAGACAATGTGGATTTATAAGTATGATGAACAATTCATTTATATGCCAGGTGAAGAAAGAATCTTGAATGAAAAGGAAGAAATTCCTGACAGCTTTACAGATGTACCACCTCCTGTTGAATCGTATATTGCAAAATATAATCTCAAAACGCGTCAATGGGAGGAAACAGCAACACAAGATTATATTAATCGCCTCAAAGTAAAACCGTTACCTAATGACCTGGAAGTTCTAAAGGAGCAAAATGCACTTTTTACAAAACAAATCACACAGATAATGCGGGACATACAAGAATTAAAATCTCGTTAAATCAATTTCGAGTAATTTTACGATTTGTTATTTAAGCTGAAGCACCAATAATAAATAAGAGGTGAGGAAAATGGTTTTAAAGATACCGCGTTCTTTTGAGACAAGTGACAAAGCACATGCAGATTTATTTAACGAAATGCTGAATATTTTGGTAGAAAATGATATGGAAATTTTAGAACAATTCAATCTTCATGTTGAGGATTCAAATCCTCACATATCTGATATTGAAAAAAAGAAATGGAATGAATCTCAGTTATATAAACTTACAAACGATAACGGATCGCAGCTAATCAATATTCCTGCTGGGGGTAGTATCTATAATGAAATCAGATCTTTAGGTGCCTGTTCGTTCTATGCGCCAGGCGGTTCTGGAGTAGTCGATTCCCCTGCTGTAGGGAAGGCTGCATTAAGAGGATTTCAGCTTGTAGGTCAAAATAATATTGGGGTAGGGGTTGCGATTGATACATCAGGTAATGCATTTTGTTTTTCCTATCATGAGAATGACATCAAGATTAATTGGTTACAGTTGCCTACCCAAAATGAAAAAAATAAATGGGACGGAGGGCAATTATCTAAAATCACGGCTGACGATGGAAAAGCATATGAAAGAATTAATGCAAACGATCCTAGTATTTTAGATAAACTACTGAAATTGCCAGGTGTTCATTCTTGGTATATACATGAAGCCCATCCTGATTTACCAACAAGAAGTTCGATGAGGGCATTATCTGTATTTAGTGAAAATATTTATGGTTGGATCATTGGTGCAAATAATACAGGGGATGTGTATATCAATCGTTCTACTACTGACGCCTCAGGAAATCAACAAGAATGGAGCGGTTGGAAAAGGTTAAATGTGCATCCATTATTGAATGCAAACGGCACTCGAATGCTTATTCCAACTGATACGGATATTTTAACCTTGCCCTCTGGTTATTATTATGTATCTGGAACGAATGCAATCAATATGCCCTTAACAAATGATTCTTCATGGTTTAACGTGGATATTGTAGAATCAGCTAATAAACGAAAGACACTTCATATTATACGAAGCTATGACAATATGCACTGGTTTGGAACAGTTCATACAGACGGAGTGTTTAAAGGTTGGAAGAAGATGCTTTCAGATGATGATATAGTGAGGAATTGGACAAAACCTAATTTACAAAATGGTTGGAAACAATATGTGTCAAAAGATGGTGTACCTCAAACTTTACAATTTACTAAAAATGCTTTAGGGGAAGTCGAGATCATCGGTGCAATCTGTGATGGAGCAATAGGGTTTGATACAACTGCATTCATTCTACCAGAAGGATTTAGACCTTTACAAACATGTCATTTTATAGGCGTTGCTTCAAGTGCTGGTACAAGTGGTGTTCCGCAAATTCATAGAACTTGTATCAATCCTGGTGGACGAGTTCTTGTGCAAGCTGTATCCAATTCGGTTAATCCTACTGAATTTATTACTTTTGGGTTTAAGTTCAGTACAGTATAAGAGAGAATGATATTAATATGATCATGTTTTAGTCTACAAACGAAGCGATCTATCACTCTGACTAAGATATCAATAGAGGTATTAGAAATAAGATAGTGAAATAAGAAGATAGCGAAGGTCGATGGAATGAGATGAAATCAATGAAGATATCAAACAATTTTTGGGTTGGATCGCAGCAGATGACTAACAAGAAATAACAGGAGAAAAATACAAAGCCTAAAGGCTTTATTTTTTTGCAAGAAAGAAGGTGATTCCAATGGAAGTGGACGTCGTTCAAAACTTGATGACACAAGGGCCATTTGCCGTACTCTTTTGCTGGATTCTGTTTTATGTACTCAATACAACGAAAGAGAGAGAAAATAAGCTGAATTCACAAATCGAGGCACAAAATGAAGTGTTAGCGAAGTTTAGTGAAAAGTATGATGTCGTGATCGACAAACTAGATAAAATAGAACGGAATTTGAAATAGGAGGAAAAATGATGAAAACATTCGACAAAGGCACTGTGATTCGCACAGTGTTTCTTTTTATTGCGCTCATCAACCAAACCCTTGTGATGTTTGGACAAACGGTTTTACCAATTGATGAGGAACAAGTTCAAACCACTGGAGAGGCGCTTTATGTGGCAGGTTCCACAATGTTCACCATGATCACAGCACTCATCGCTTGGTTTAAAAACAATTATGTCACCTACAAAGGGCAACTGCAAAAAGATGTCTTGGCACAAAGAGGATTAACGAAATCATAAGTGAAGGAGATACAATATGGTAAACATCATTCAAGCATACATTCCAAAACATAATCGCAACAGACCAGGAAACGTCATGAAGCCGCAATATATCACGGTGCATAATACAGCCAACACAGCACGAGGTGCGAATGCGTCAAGTCATGCAACATTCGTCGCTCGTTCAAGTACCGGTGTCAGCTGGCACTATACGGTCGATGATCAAGAGATTTATCAGCACCTGCCATTAAACGAGAACGGATGGCACGCAGGAGATGGCCGAGGAAATGGCAATATGAAGTCAATTGGAATTGAAATCTGTGAAAACGCAGGTGGCGACTTTGATAAAGCAGTTGAAAACGCACAATGGCTAATTCGTAAACTAATGAAGGACTATGGGATTCCTTTATCAAATGTTGTCCCCCATAAGCATTGGAGCGGGAAAGAGTGTCCGAGAAAATTACTAGGACTGTGGGATCAATTTAAAGCTGGCATTGCCACAGCTCACACAGATAGTAAAAGTAAAACGACAACCGTTCAAACACAAAGCTTGAAAACGTCGGCATCCGTCACTAAACAAAAAACGTCGGGTTTACCATCAGGTATTTTAAAAGTAACAAAGCCTTTAACGAAAGGTTCTCAAGTGACTGCTGTACAAAAAGCATTAGCCACTCTGTATTTTTATCCAGATAAAGGCGCAAAAAACAACGGGGTAGATGGCTATTATGGACCGAAAACAGCAAACGCAGTGAAGCGATTTCAGCTGATGAATGGATTGGGAGCGGACGGAATTTACGGACCAAAGACGAAGAGAAAAATTGAACAATTGCTGAAAATTTCATAAAAAATAGAAGTGAATCATACAACACTTACTTGAAAAAACGTTGCCAAACCCGTTAAATAAAGAGGGGAATAAGGAAAAATTATTAGAAAATAAAAGCCTGAAGGGGAATTCCCCTTCAGTTGGTTAAAAAATGTTTATAATTTCCTTGCTATATGCCATTTAACTTAGGGAAAATGAATATAAAAAACCCTCACAAAAGTAAGAGTTTTAAAGATGGGGCATAGCGGGATCAAACCGCTGACCTCTGCGCTGCCAGCTTTCCTTGTTATATTCACGTTACGTATCTCCGTTAAGTCAATCGTCTCTAAGCATTAACCTATAGGAACGCTACGTCGCAACTTAATATAGCGCTACAATGAACCCTCGTCTTACTAGGCGGGGGTTTTTATGTTTTCCGGACAAAATCGAAAAATGTTTTTATCGAATGTTCCAATTACCGAAGGTCACAAGCGACTGTACTTATGAAAACGAAAATAATTTCGAAAATTTTGCCCGGTTTAAAAAGCGTCCGAAGTGTTTTATGTTCGTCCTTTTAAACTTATGACCATCGAATTTAACCTGTTCGTGCAACAAATATGCAACGAAATCGTGTGCAAAGTCAACGCCAATTTCACAAATAACATTGACCAGTTTTTCTCGCGTTGTTTTGGTACTCGTCCTTTCCGCCTTAACACGCTTACTTTTTCGTCGTTTTAAATGCATAAAAAATTGCCTCCTATTTCGTATAAAAGACGATCAATTTATCGGTACTCTTCACTGCGTGATATATGAGCGGTACACTACGATAAGTCATCGATTAAACGATATACCGCCGTTTTACCGAACGATGGATCACAGCGGGATAGAATCGCTGACCTCTAGGCTGCCAGCGTAGTCGTTACAATTTCCTGTAATGTCAAATAGTGTTCAAGAATAGCTTTATATCAGAGCTCTTAAGGTTTTTTTAAGTTTTGAAATGAACTGTGATTTCCGATAGTTTTCTATAGTTTGTGACCAAAATTTACGATCAGGTGATCGATATTTTTGTGTAGGAAACAATGAGATTTGGAGATATAATGGTATGCTAAATATAAAAATATAGTCCTCTTTAGTTAGGTCAAAGGGAACTTTTCTATAAGAGTATTGTCGAATGAGAAATACCTATTACCAGAACAGGTGTTGATTGAGTAACATTTGTACATTGTTTCTGCATACTCACATGTGGATGCTGTTCACTGCTAGTTAGGAAAGATAAATAAGGGATGTTACAGTGAGTATGAGATAGTTGAAAAAATGATTGTGATTAAAGATAAAACAGTAATTGTAACTTTGCTTGATGGCGAAGAAGTTGAATGGTAAATTTTTAAAAGGCAAATGGGATTTCTGAACATAGAAAATTAAAATGAAACTCAATCGATTTTCCCTATTTCTTATTCAATTGTATTCAAAATTAACAGAACCTATTCTGGAGCATATGAAAATGGAGAGCTTATTGGCGTCATAGCAACATGAAGCGAGGGACAGCCCTATGTATTATTCTTTGCCCATGGAAAATACCACAGGATAGAAATAGGGCGGAAGTTATTGTGGTTCTAAAAAATAGCAGATCAGAATTAATCACTGTAAAGTCATCACCTTTTCCAACAAAGATATTCATAAACTTGGATTTATAGATACCGATATAGACTAGACAAAGGAAGGTATGAGATTCACACCAATGAAGCACCAAAATTGGGTATAATCCTAAATTAAAAAATTTCAATTTATCTAATAGATAAAGGATAATATAGTTGAGGGAGCGTTTGTTCTGCCGGATGGGAATGAGATGAAACTGAAAATGATTGTAAATATCAGTATAATTACTGGGAAGAGTGAAAATACACTATTTTTAAAGATATTATCAGAAGAAAAAAGTCAGAACAATAAGTAATAGTAGTGTTTTTCAGTTTAGGAGAGTAGAAATGATAAACATAGAGAAGAAGAAAGTACTTGAAATACTTGATTATTGGAAGACGATAGAACTTTTAAATCAAGTAGATATCCCACAGGAGAGTGAAGACAATAAAAAAGTAGTGAAAAAGATTACAAGAGGTGAACTGATTGATAGTAGCTTGGACAAAATTTCAATATTTACCAGTCTGAACGTGCCTTCGATTGATCTTTCTGATGAATTAAAAACCGACAAGGAGAAATTTTCTCAATTTCCTGGCGAGGGGGCAGATGTGTCATTCCTTTTTGGTAGAATTAAAAGAAATGATATGGTTGATTATCTTGCTAAATTTGTGAAGAATCATGATGAACAGCCAGACATAGCCTATCCGAAAAGAAGCGAGATTGCATGGTTCTCATTTAAAACTGATTCGGAAGGCATTTATCAGAAGAATTCATTCCAGCTATCTCCACTTTTGTGGGCAATTTCTGTATGGAATAAAAAAGTCAATGGATTTTCTTTGAACTCGATTGATTATGATGATGAGACCAAAAAGTATGACAGTTGGCTTCAGGAAGCAGAGGAGTTATTTGCTGTATTGCCTTCTGTGTTTTCAGATATTCATAATTCATATGTGAAGACAATAACGCCGGAACTTCCTGCTGATTATATAGGACTCTTTATCTATGACAGATACAAGAATGATGAGGCAAAGGATAAAGACGAAAATCCAGAAGATTATGCAAGTTTAGGTAAGAGCTTTTTTTTGGATGATATCGTTTTGCTCATAGATGAAATCAAATCAGGAAAATTTGGAGAGGGTTCTGATTATGAGCGTAAAGTGATAAATTATATTTTGTCTGCACATAATAAAACTGCAGGAATTATTCCAGCAAATTGTATATCTATTTCTACAAAGGAAGAGCGTCAGAAAATGATGAATTTCTTTCAAAATACCCTTAATATCAAAAATGCTCCACTAGGAAAGTGGCCTGCTAAATTCATGCCTGCTCTTATGCAACAGGTGGCAGTAAATCTTGCGATAGATGAAAAAGCACACACGGAAGTATTTTCTGTTAATGGCCCTCCTGGCACCGGAAAGACAACACTTCTCAAAGAAATCGTATCTAGCAATATAGTAAAAAGAGCTGAGTTGTTAGCGGAAGCGGCACATTCAGATCCGGACGATGCTTATGAGAGGTGTTCATTTACACAGGGACCGTTGGTTAGTAAGGGATATTTTCAGTATGCACCATCTTATTTTAAGCTGAAGAATGATAAAATCAATCAATATGGAATGTTAGTGGCATCATGTAATAATTCGGCTGTTGAAAATATCACTGCAGACCTACCTAAAAGTGATGACATTCTCAAGAGTCTTGAACCTTCAAAAGATGATGATGTATCGGTGGCGTCAGGATTGAATGAAGTTCATGATTTGTTTGACGTCGAAAAATCAGAAGATATTGAGCAGATAAAGATATCTGGTGAAATAAAAGAAGTGCGTGATATTTATTTCACGCGCTATGCTAATAAACTCCTAAATAGAAATGACTGCTGGGGTCTTGTATCAGCTCCGTTTGGAAAACGTGCTAATATAAACAAGTACTGTGTATCTGTACTTAAAAAGTTTATTAACGATTATAAGCTTAACAATGTGCGTGAGAAACATCGAAAGAAATATGTAGAGCAGAGAGAATGCTTTCTTAGACAGCTTAAGATTGTGAAAGAACTTGAGAAAGAGTTGGAAATCCTGTGCGACTATGCAAAGTCTTTGCCATTGACTAATGAGAATATTTCTGAAGATGATCTTGATAGAAAAATAAAAGAAAATTATGCATATGTAATGGAACTTGAGGAATCAAGACCTAGGGGATTATTCGGAAGATTGAAGAAAGATTCTACACGAGACAATTTGATATCAGAGAAAAAGATTGAGATCGAAGTTTTGAAAAAGCAAAAAGACGGTCTTTCAAAAATTGCTAGCTATCATAATCTTTTAAGCAGACATAGCGAAGGTGCTGAGAAGCTTACTCCTATTGATTCATCTTTTATGGATGGATATGTATCGCATGATGAGAGAGCATCAAGGTGGGCACAGGTTACAAATCCTTGGTTTACAGAGCATTACAACAGGGAGCGTGAAAAGCTGTTCTTGTATGCTTGTAAACTTCATAAGGAATTTGTAATTTCCTCTAAATCGTTTAGGCAAAATGTAATCAATCTTTTGATCGCATGGGATATGTATGATGATTGTGATGAACGTATGGGTGAGAAAGACAGAATAGATGCCTTCCCAGCATTGATTCAGAATGTATTTCTCATTACCCCGGTTATATCAACTACATTTGCGTCTGCACAGACCTTCTTACGTGATATAAAGCGTCCGGGTACACTTGGAACGCTTATTGTGGATGAAGCAGGGCAGGCACAACCTCAGATGGCGGTTGGAGCTTTGATGCGATGCAGAAGAGCTATAATTGTTGGAGATCCTAAGCAAATTGAGCCGGTTGTGACGGAAGAAACAGACATGATTAAAAGTCTTCTTACATCTGATTTACTTACACCATATAAGGACAAGAAAATATCTGTACAAGGCTTTGCTGATTATATTAATAGCTATGGCACTTTTCTCGGAGAAGATGAAGAAAAAGAGTGGATTGGATGTCCGCTTACTGTACATAGACGTTGTATAGATCCGATGTATAGCATATCAAATCACCTTTCTTATGATGACACTATGAAACAGCAGACAGCGCCACCAAAGGAAAACGCTGTGAAGACCTTTATCTTGGATAAGTCATATTGGATAAATGTTAAAGGTGAGGAACAGTCCGGCAATAAGAACCATTATGTACCGTCACAAGGTCAGATTGTTCTAAAGCTTCTCGAAGAAAAATTCAAGAAAGACAATAGTGATATACCGAAATTGTTTATTATTACACCATTCACATCCGTGAAGAAGGGAATGATTGATGCACTACGCAAATCTGATTTCTATAGACGTGAACCACGTGTAAGCAAATGGTTAAAAGATAAAAATATCGGAACTGTTCATACATTCCAAGGACAAGGAACAGATGAGGTTATATTCTTGCTTGGTTGCGATAAATCATCTGTAAAGGCGGCAAACTGGGTAAATAAAAATATTGTGAATGTGGCAGCCACAAGAGCTAAATACCGTCTATATATTATAGGAGACAAGGAAGTATGGAGCTGTAAGCCTGTGAAAGTTGCACGCGATACAGTTAATAATGAGATATCATCGGATAATTTGATGAAAATGCTATCAGGTTTTGAAAATACAGAGTCAGTTTTGGCACCTGCAATTCAAACTGCTGAAGTCAAAAAAATGGAATTTACAACACAGGAAAAGAAGCGCGAGGTAGCGACTTTACCGGGAAACATATCAAAAGTCTGCCCGAAATGCGGAAAACCGCTTGTAGAACGAAAAAGTGAGTATGGAGTTTTTTATGGATGTAAAGGGTTTCCTAAGTGTAGATATACTGAGAGTATTAAGAAATAAAGCTATCCATCCTAGTTATATTGTCTTTCACTTGGTACTAATGACTGGAATGCGTCTAGATGAAATACTAGAGCTTCGTTGGAGGATGTTGATCTTGAGAAAGGGTTGATAAGTATAAAGTAAACGCTAAGTCATGATGGAAAGGAAATAATAAGCTGGGCAAAAACCAAATCAAGCCTGCGCTCCATCAAGCGGTTAGGTCACAGTAACATAAAAGGTACACTTGATACATATTCACATGTGCTTTCAACCATGCATGAGGAAGTGGCACGTAAATAGATGAAATGATTAATTGATCGAAGTGGGACAAAACGGCCATTTAGTGATAATTCCGACGGGCAAGATGAACTTGGATAAAAAAGGGGAGAAACCTTGATACTACAAGGTTTCTCCCGCTTTCTAAAGGTATGGAGCATAGCGGGATCGAACCGCTGACCTCTACGCTGCCAGCGTAGCGCTCTCCCAGCTGAGCTAATGCCCCGAGGTATTACGACATAATTTATTATAATCAATCCTCCTGTAAAATTCAAGTCGTAAACCGCAATTCCTCATCTATTTCTCTCCGCGCTCAATCGGAATATATTCAAAGATTTCTCTAGAATGGACAGACTGGGCCAATCGTCTGAGCCAGTCATAATATGCTTTTGAGCTTTCGAGTTGGTCGAGAAGCTGCTTGGCTTCTTCTCGCATGGCTTCCTCCACCTGCTGATCAGAAATCACCTCTTGAAGACGGTTTTGCGCTTCATCGATTGCAGCTAGGTTCACCTCTACCTCACGTTCCCATTTTTGTGGAAAGAAGTTCATGAAAAATTTAAAAAAATCTTTTTCAGCAACAAAACTGTGTTTTCTACGGCCGCGGTGAAATGTTTTTTTGACAATGTTCATATCTTGAAGTTTTTTCACGCCTGTACTCATACTTGGCTTACTCATTTGCAACTCTTCACGCATTTCATCCAGCGTCATTTCTTCATTTAAATACATCGTTCCATATAAAATTCCTGCACTTCTTGTAATGCCATAAAGATCCATTGTTTCTGCAATGGAATCAATGACGAGATCTTTAGCAGCTAAAATACGTTCCTCTGCGTGTTGTTGTTCCTGCTTGTTCATCTTGTCCCTGCTTTCTATTAAGAGAATTCAATACGTTCAAAAAAATCTTTATTGACTATATGTTAACGAAACTATGCAAAATGTCAAAATAATTAGGAGCCGATCTCCCTTTGACAGAAAAATTTGAACATGTTACGTTAATTATGTTCAAAACGTTAAATTTTTATTTAACAAACTTATCAGAAATAATACCAAGGAGGTTCCTTCTATGAGTCAAACACTATTTATAGATGGACAATGGGTTGGCGCTAAGAGCGGAGACACAAGAGAGATTATCAACCCATTTAACCAAGAAGTGATCGCGACAGTCAGTGAAGGATCAAGACATGACACACAGCTTGCGATTAAAGCGGCGAGAAGAGCCTTTGATCAAGGTGATTGGGCAAACTTGCCTGGACTTGAGAGAGGAAATATTGTCTTTAAAATAGCTGAGTTGATTAGACGTGATGTGGATGAACTCGCCAAACTAGAATCGCTTGATACTGGCAAGACATTAGAGGAAAGCAAAGCCGATATGGACGATATTGCAAATGTGTTCCAATATTATGCTGGGCTAGCTGATAAAGATGGTGGAGAACTCGTTGCATCCCCGATCCCTCACTCTAAAAGTGAATTGGTGAGAGAGCCTGTTGGTGTATGTGGTCAAATCACGCCTTGGAATTACCCATTACTCCAAGCCAGTTGGAAAATTGCTCCTGCACTTGCCGCAGGAAATACCATCGTCTTGAAACCAAGTGAAATAACGCCACTGACAACGATTAAAGTATTCAAGCTCATGGAAGAAGCCGGTGTTCCAGCTGGCGTTGCAAACTTAGTACTTGGGCCTGGTGAAACAGTGGGTGATGAGCTTGCTGTAAGTGATCACGTGGACTTGATCTCTTTTACAGGCGGTATTGAAACAGGAAAAAAAATCATGCAAGGAGCAAGTGGGAATGTGAAAAAAATTGCCCTAGAGCTCGGCGGAAAAAACCCAAATATCGTCTTTCAAGATGCTGATTTAGACGTAGCGGTTGACCAGGCAATGAATGCTGTGTTTTTCCATGCAGGGCAAGTGTGTTCAGCAGGTTCACGCTTGTTAGTAGAAGAATCGATTCATGATGCGTTTTTAGAAGAACTGGTGAAGCGTACGAAAAAAATCAAGCTTGGCAACGGCTTTGATGAAGAAACCCAAAGCGGACCACTCATTTCAGCTGGGCATCGAGAAAAAGTAGAAAAGTACGTTCACATAGGTCTTGAAGAAGGCGCGAAGTTAGAAACAGGCGGTAAACGACCAGAAGCAGAGGAACTCCAAAAAGGTTTCTTCTACTTACCAACCATTTTCTCTGGCTGTACATCTGATATGAGAATTGTACAAGAAGAAATCTTTGGCCCTGTATTAACTGTAGAATCGTTCCGTTCAGAAGAAGAAGTCATCCAGTTAGCGAATGATACGATCTATGGTTTAGCGGGAGCGGTGTGGTCTTCCGATATTGGCAAAGCGGAAAGAGTCGCACGCCAACTAAGATTAGGAACGGTATGGATTAATGACTTCCATCCTTATTTCGCTCAAGCACCTTGGGGTGGTTATAAGCAATCTGGACTTGGACGTGAATTAGGGAGAACGGGTCTTGAAGAATACACGGAGCTGAAACACTTATATAGAAACACAAAACCAGAAGCTGTTCATTGGTTTAAATAAAAATCACTTTTGGAGGAGATTGAACATGACATTACATATGAAAATTGAAAACATGCAAAAATTCCATACATTTGAGATTCCGACTGTGATCAAGCATGGCATTGGAGCTGTGAAACATGTTGGGGAAGAAGTAAAAGCATATGACGTCTCGAAAGTATTACTTGTGACTGATCCCGGTATTTACCAAGCAGGTGTAGTTGATCCAGTCATAGCCTCTTTAAAAGAAGCGCAAATTGATGTCGTTCTATTTGATAAAGTCGAGCCAAACCCGGCCGTACGTCTTGTAAATGAAGGATCTGCATTATATAAAAAAGAAGGCTGTGAGGGGTTAGTTGCAGTAGGTGGTGGTAGCTCAATGGATACAGCGAAAGCCATTGGTGTGGAAGTAACTCATGAAGGAACGGTTCTTGATTACGAGGCAGCCGAGGGGAAAAAACCACTAGAAAATAGAATTCCGCCACTCACAACCATCCCGACAACTGCTGGTACAGGTTCAGAGGTCACCCAGTGGGCGGTCATTACTGACGAAGAAAGAGAATTTAAATTTAATACAGGTGGACCACTTATTGCCGCACACTTAACAGTCATTGATCCGGCACTTCATGTATCAATGCCGCCTAATGTCACAGCAATGACTGGAATTGATGCACTTGCCCATGCGATCGAATGCTATACGATGAAATACGCACAGCCGATCACAGATGCTGTGGCACTCATGGCCATTGAATATGCTGCACATTATATTCGCCGTGCCTTTGCTGATGGTGAAGATTTAGAAGCAAGATATGGTATGGCTCAAGCTGCAATGCTTGCCGGACTTTCCTACGGGAGTGAATCAGCCGGTGCTGCCCATGCGATGAGTCAAACACTTGGAGGTATTATACCGGTAGCTCATGGCCAGTGTGTCGCAGCGATGATGGGACCTGTGATGGAATATAACTGGAAAGGGTATCCGGAGAAATTTGCACGAATTGCCCAAGCATTCGGCATTGATACGAGCAAAATGTCGACAGAGGAAGCTGCAAAAGCCGCTGTCAACTGGATGTATGAATTAGTAGAAGATTTAGAAGTTCCTTCATTAGAAGAACAAGGTGTATCAAAAGATATGATCGATCGGTTATCTAAAGAAGCAATGAAAGATCCACAAACAGTCGGAAACCCAAGAGACTTAAACGAAAAAGCGTATAACTGGATTTATGCACGCTGTTTTGATCTCACACCAAAAACAGTGTAACAACAAAGACTCCCCCAAGAGGGAGTCTTTTTGACTTTATACCTGTTCTTTCACTTCTCTGATTTGGTGAATATGCCGTTTTTCGTGTGCACCGATAAAATCAAGATACTGCTTAATGGATAACTCCTTGAACACAGGGTGTGCAATCACTCGTTTGAAATCTTCTTCAGTGAAACTGGATAAAATTTGATTCAATTGATCGCGTGCTGTATCAAGTTCATCCTTTAATTGTGTGGGGGTGACATGCTTACGGTCAGGCTCAACGATACTAGGTGCAGTAGCTTTGTTAGAACGATCCTCTGCCAATTCTACCGGTTTTGGTTCATATTCTTTGAGTGGTGCTTTTTTTCCTTCAGCAGCTAGGTGCTTGGCTGCCACTAGGTCCATTTTCTTTAGATGATCTGCGACCTCTTGAATACTCCAAGTATCTTCAGACATTTTTTTGTTTAATTGTTCCTCATTTAATCCTTGTAGCTCCTGCCACAATTCTTGTCTAGCTTCATGTAATAAACTCAATTCCATCACCTCTAAGATCAAATATAAATATATTGTTACATGACAAACATTCTCGAGTAAACCAAGAAATCCTTTAAAGGAATGTGTTGAAAATTGAAACTTTTATAAAAGTGGTTCGTATTACCTGTTAGAAGGAATACATTGGAGGTGAGATTGGTCAGAAGAATGAAACGCAAGGTGTTCATTTCATGAAGAAAGGGTGAGGAAGATGGATGTGTTTGGGATACCTCTTCAGACGTTGTATGTATACATATTAGTGATATCAGGAATCTTGACACTGGTGTTCGTCTTTTTCGGCGATGTGCTTGATGGATTGTTTGAAGCAATCCCTGTCCCATTCCTTCAGCCGACATTAATCCTCGCATTTCTTACCTTTTTCTCAGCTGGGGGGCTCATCGCTGAAAAAACGTCAATTGTAGGAAGTGGACTAGGAGCGGCGCTATCGGCCGTGATCGCAGTTGTCCTTGTCACCTGCTTACATCTATTTGTTCTAGTCCCGCTTTCCTCTGCTGAAGAATCTCTCTCATATACTGAGGCAGATTTAAAAGGAAGAACTGGAGAGGTCATTGTATCAGTTCCAAAAGACGGATTTGGCGAAGTGCTCTTAATCAGTAATAGCGGAAGAATTTCGAAACCAGCTATCAGCTTTGATCAAGAGGATATTCCGTACGGGACACGCATACTTGTTGTTGAAGTGAATAAAGGTGTTTTATCTGTTACACCAAATGAAGAAATCATATAGGAGGGAATGCTATGCCAGGAACAACAATTTGGATTATCATCGGAGTGGTCCTAGTCATTCTGATTGCACTCATTGGCGTATTTGTTTCAAAATATCGAACGGCTGGTCCAGATGAAGCGTTAATTGTCACAGGAAGTTATCTAGGAAGTAAAAATGTCCATGTCGATGAAGGTGGAAATAAGATTAAGATTGTCAGAGGGGGCGGGACATTTGTACTTCCTGTCTTTCAACAAGCAGAGCCACTTAGCTTACTATCTAGTAAACTAGACGTCTCGACACCTGAGGTTTATACAGAGCAAGGTGTGCCTGTAATGGCTGATGGGACAGCGATCATTAAAATTGGCGGATCAATTGAAGAAATTGCGACTGCGGCAGAGCAGTTTTTAGGTAAAACAAAAGAAGATCGCGAAAATGAAGCGCGAGAAGTATTAGAAGGTCACCTACGTTCAATCTTAGGCTCAATGACTGTGGAAGAGATTTATAAAAATAGAGAAAAGTTTTCTCAAGAAGTACAACGTGTTGCTTCTCAAGACTTAGCGAAAATGGGACTCGTGATTGTATCTTTCACCATCAAAGATGTGCGTGATAAAAATGGTTACTTAGAATCCTTAGGAAAGCCAAGAATTGCACAGGTGAAACGCGATGCAGATATTGCAACAGCTGAAGCAGATAAAGAAACACGTATCAAGCGTGCTGAAGCAGATAAAGATGCGAAGAAGTCAGAGCTAGAGCGCGCGACTGAAATCGCCGAAGCAGAAAAAATCAATGAGCTGAAAAGAGCGGAGTTTAGACGTGAACAGGATACAGCGAAAGCAAGCGCTGACCAAGCGTATGATCTAGAAACAGCCCGTAATCGTCAGCAAGTCACTGAGCAAGAAATGCAAGTCAAAATTATCGAACGTCAGAAACAGATTGAATTAGAAGAAAAAGAGATTCAACGTCGTGAACGTCAATATGATTCTGAAGTGAAAAAGAAAGCAGACGCTGACCGTTATGCTGTGGAGCAAGCCGCTGCGGCAGAAAAAGCGAAGCAACTAGCCGAAGCCGATGCGAAAAAATATAGCATTGAGGCAATGGCGAAGGCAGAAGCTGAAAAAGTACGAATTGACGGGCTTGCAAAAGCGGAAGCTGATCGTGCGAAAGGGGAAACAGAAGCAGAAGTCATTCGACTAAAAGGACTTGCGGAAGCCGAAGCGAAAGAGAAAATTGCCGAAGCATTCGAACAGTATGGTCAGGCAGCGATTCTTGATATGATTGTGAAAATGCTACCTGAATATGCGAAACAAGTATCTGCCCCTCTTTCTAACATTGATAAAATTACAGTTGTAGATACAGGCGGTAATGGGGAAGGCAGTGGCGCCAATAAAGTAACGAGCTACGCAACGAACCTCATGTCTAGTCTTCAAGAAAGCCTAAAAGCATCGTCAGGCATTGATGTAAAAGAAATCATTGAGAATTTCTCTGGAAAAGGCAATGTCAAACAAAGCATTCAAGAGCTAACCAATGAAATTAAGCAACCGAGAAAAAAAGAAGGAACAGTTGAAAGTCAAATAGAAGAATAATCTCAAAAGACACCTTTAAAGAGGTGTCTTTTCTAAATGATTGTATTTAGTGAAAAGAGGAGTGAAGTAAATGAATATCAGGCGTGCGATTCATTCCGACATTCCATACATTGCGGAGATTCATATTAAGAGCTGGCAAACAACGTATTCCGGTATCATTTCACAAGATTATCTTGATCGATTAAATGTAGAAGAGAGAATGAGTGTTTGGAAGAAAAGATCGCTAGAAGGTACGTTTGTAGCTGAAGATGACGAAGGGGTATTTGGTTTTGCTACCTTTGGACAACAACGAGACCAACAATATTCATCATATGATGGTGAATTGCTTGCCATCTATTTATTAGAACAAAAGTAAAGGCAAGGAGCGGGAATGGCTTTAATCGAAAGAGGTGTAGAATATTTAATCGAGAAAGGCTACACAAATATGCTGCTGTGGGTGTTAAAACAGAATACAGCGAATCGTTTTTATCAAAAGCTACAACCGACTGTTGTCGCGACCAGCCAGTTTGAACTGGCTGGCGAAAAGCACGATGAATTGGGCTATGGTTGGGTGCTCTCCGAATTACATGACCGTATACACAAAATCAAATCGTCAGCTTCCAGTAATAATGAGAGAAGAAGGTAAAAAGCGTAGCAAGCAATATATAAGAAATAAAAGGAGAAGCTTCTACTTTCCCTTTCACGCCTGCTATTTTTAAAGCTTCATAGAAACCAGCCAAAAAGTAAGCAAGACTAAGAATATAGCAACAAAGCATAATAGAGAAAGGATTCATTGTCGTACCTCCAGCATGAAATCTTCTACTATTAATAGATTCCATCGAGCGGCAAATTATGCATAAAAAAATAACCCACTGAAATCAGCGGGTTATTTTTTGTGGGAAAACCAAACGAGGTGCAGTTGGAATCAGTAAACAAAGCACGATGCTACAAATAATAAATGAAGGAACCATATATGAGCTGTTATAAAGTAAGGAGTAAAGCCATCCTGGAGTTCCCTTAGGTGCATAGTGAGAAAAGAAAACAACGCCAGAAATAAAGAATGTCAGTAATCTGAAAAAGCTTGCGACAAAAACAGATAGTATAATATAGAAGATTTGTCTCTTACGCATGTTTTTTTGAATCGCTTTTTTGATCAAACCTGCAAATAGACCGCTTAGACAAATGACAACAGATGCGACGAAATAATCTAAAAATCCTTGGATTGGGGAGGCGATAATGGGATTATTCATGAGCTGAAGCCCAGCAATCAAAACCCCGATGATAAAACCAGTTGATATTCCCCATCTAATAGACATAAGAATAACCGGAATCATAATGAGTGCAATGGACCCACCATTTGGCATTCTTAAAAATAGACCAGATAAGTAATCTAATACAAGAGCAAGCGACGTCATAATCGCAATTTCCATTAAACGTACTAAATTTGATTGTTGCATAAAAGAATCTCCTTTTCGATGTATTATGCAAGGAGAGACCATGTAAGGATGAATAATATGTGATTCATAGAAAAACATATTGGAATGAATACACAATCGGTATTCATATATTCCACATTCCTACTTCAGTATTAACTGACAGGTTCAAAGGGTCAGAACAATGAATTGTTCACTCTCAGCACAAAGCTCCCCCTGCGGTTATTTAATTGAATCTATTATAAATATACTAAAGAGCCTTATAATCAACAATAGAGAAATCCAATGATCATCACTTTTAATATCAATTTAGAGGAAGAAATACGGAAAAATAAATTATTTAGAAAAAACACTTGTTTCTTTTTTTGAAAGGTGTTATATTTGTAAACATCGCCGAAATAAAGCGGTTGATAAATAACATGAAGAAAAAAGTTGTTGACTTATTCTTGGTAGAATGTTATATTAGTAAAGTCGCTTCTGAGCGATGGAGAGTATGATCTTTGAAAACTAAACAAGACAAAACGTACCTGTTAATTCGAGTTTTTATAAAAAATCCTATGATGATTCATAGGTAGTCAGTCAAACTGACGAGGCAGGAATGATCACATGCTAAGTTCGCTACGTCATGTAGCAACGCATGTGTGATATGCATCCTGCATACCTCGGAGAGTTTGATCCTGGCTCAGGACGAACGCTGGCGGCGTGCCTAATACATGCAAGTCGAGCGAACTGAAGGGAG
>NZ_JBFEFT010000035.1:0-22943 GCF_047229225.1 Bacillus sp. 179-C3.3 HS
TTTTATTTCGGATCACAACGATCCGTTTTCAAACTTGAAGGTGTTTTTTATTTGTCTCATCTTATGGGGTCAGTCCCTTCATATCGAGTTGCTTTTTTTCATTTCCTTTTGCGGGGTCATCTCTGCAATGTAGATGGCGATAAGAATGAGAATGGCCCCTAACCATTCCAATCCTTCCACCATTTCTCTTAAGACAAAGAAAGCAAAGACTGTGGCAAAGATAGGCTCTGTCAACTCTAAAAATTGAACCTTATTTGCCTCCAAATAAGCAAGGGCTTTCGTTGTACAATAGAACCCGCCGATTGTAGGGAAAATGGCTAATGCGAATAATGTTGGATACGTATTCACCTCTGGAACAGTGAAACCCTCTATATAGAATGGAACGAACAAGTAAATGACACCAAACAGCATGAAGTACCAAATGAGTGCCAAGCCACCCGTTAACGTGAACTTTTTAGTGAATACAAGAAATAAACCGTACCCAATCCCTGCAACGCAAGCTAATAGTGCACCTACTGAAAACTGACCAGAAGCTGCGCCCTCTGCCACCGCCATCACACATAACCCAGCAGTGAGTAATATAAACCCAATCACCTTCAGCACATTTTTTCGTTCTTTTAAAAGCAATGTACTAAAAATAAACGTAGTAAAAACAGCTGAACCTAATAGCATAAAGACAACAAATGGCACGGCCGCATAATGATAGGCTGTCGTTTCAAAGTAATACAACACAAAGATCCCCAAAAACGAACACAACGCCATTTGCTTCACATATTTCTTTAATCGCACCACTTGTTGTTTAAATTCTTGATGAAACAAGAAAAACACAGATAATGCGACAAATGCAATCAAACATTTGTAAAAAGACACAGCTGTTGGACTGAGATCGCTTGCAAACAATCCTTTACTAAATATGCCGACACTCCCATTTAATACAGCTGCCCCTAACGCTAATAAGATGCCTAAAAGATATGTATTCTTCATCCATTCTCCCTCAATTGTTGAATGGGTAGCTTCTGGTTTTTCATCAAGTCTTTTATTAATGGTGCATTTTGGTTTGATGAAAAAAACACCCCACCCATTCGATTATTTAACTTTGCATATGTTTCATCCTTCATCATCACTTGATGTGCCTTTGCAATGTTCCAATAAGGAATACTCGCTTGAAGGTGATGAGTCAAATGATAATTCTCTGCATGAATACTTAAGAAAAAAGCTTCTATCCAATGACTAAACCGATTTCGTGTCATTTGAATGCTTTTCTTATGATCGAGCATGAGTGGATAATGTTCTGCAATCTCAATAAACCAACCAATGACCATAAATGCTGTGAAATACGGAATCACCCAATATAAAATCAAATGCATCAATAAACCGAAATAGAGGAGTACACCACATATCACAAGCCACATCACGATCATTTTTGCATATTGTTTGGGATATTTCGTAAATTGCAACATGCGATGTTTGAAAACATATACAGCATAACTAAAAATATTCAATAGAAACAATGGCCTTAAGACATATTTATGGAAGAAATGCTGATTGTCGCGAAGCTGATACAATCCCACTTCCAAATGATATTGATAATCTGGATCTTTATTTGGATTTCCTAAATGCATATGATGACCTTTCACATGTGAATCTTGATAGATATGAAACTCTTGACCAATTAAATACCCTGAGAAATATGTACCCAATATACGATTCAGTTTTTTACTCTTTGCTAAGCATAAATGGGATGCATCATGAAGAATGGTTGCGAGCGCTCTCTGTCTAGAACCAATGATACACACGGTGAGGATGTAAAAAGCCCAATGAAACTCGCTTAATACAATTGCCAATGCAATCATTGCATAATCATACAGTAACCCCAAAATCCCCCGATAATTGTTCGATTGATATAAGGGCTTTAGCTCATCTCTTATTTCTTTAGAAAAACGATGGTACTCATAATTAGCCACAATCATTCCCTCATCTTTCTCATGTGCAAAAGTTTGATTACACATTATGTATTTTTATGAATTATATTACATTTAAATACATGACAATTCAATCCTTTTTCAGGAATATATTTCATTTTTCTACAATACTAAAAACCACAAACAAAAAAAGAGACCTTTATCAGGTCTCTTCAAGTCTAGTTTATTTATGATTCTCCTACTGTCTCCTCGGTGATCTTTCCCTTCCAAATGAAGGTTAAGCCTAATCCCAAGAACAAAACAACTCCCGCAAATAGAAATGGGAAGTGGATATTTTGGTCGAATAAAATTCCACCAAGGGCTGGACCAAATATCGTGCCAAGGCTTGTGTAGGTTGAGTTCATCCCCGCTACAAACCCTTGCTGGTTGCCCGCGATCTTGGATAAGAATGTCGTTAATGCAGGTCGTAATAAGTCAAATGCAAGGAAAATGACACATGTCACAATGAGCACGACCATAAATCCTGAAACGACTGTGGACACAAAAGCTAACGCTGCTCCCACAATGAGACAGAGTTGAATGACTCTTTTTTCACCGATGGCATTCACAAGTTTTCCGAAGACAAGTACTTGAATGATCACTGCCACAATCGAACTCACCGTAATGATAATGGCAATATCTTTCGGTCCAAACCCGAACTTATGATTGGTAAACAAGCTAAAGACCGTTTCATAAGCAGATAGTCCAAACGCCAGTACAAAGACAATGATAAAAGCGATCAGATAACTTGGGTGAATTGACTTTTTCAAATCTTTAAAGAAGGTCGAGTCTTTTACTTGCCCCATTTGCTTCTCTCTCTCTTCTTTTGTTAATGGCTCTTTCAACATAAACATAGAAAAAATGACCGCAATAAATGCAATACCGGCAGCAAAGAAGAACGGAAGGCGCACGCCATATTCTGCAATAAAACCACCAATCCCTGGTCCAATAATAAACCCAGTGCTAATGGCGGCAGATACATATCCCATCGCCTTTGATCTTTCTCGTACTGTCGTGATATCCGCAACATAGGCTGTAACAGCCGGCATAATAAATGCCGCACTAATACCACCTAGAACCCTTGATAAATATAGAACATACACATGTGTCCCTAAACCAAAAACAAGTTCAGATACTGCAAATAGAAACAGCCCTGTCACAATCATAATCTTTCGTCCATACCGATCTACCCATCTTCCGGCAATCGGTGATGCAATTAATTGTGCCACAGCGAATGCGGCGACAAGGTATCCCATTGTGCTGCCTGTTAAATGCATGACATTCATAAAGAGTGGCATCACTGGAATAATCAAGCCAATGCCTAAAAATGCAATAAATATATTACTTAATAAAATAATCAGTACCGTTCTTTGCGCGCGAATCGGTTTTTGCATAGAGTTGCTCCTTTACTAACTCAATTGTTTCTCATGATGATGGATTCCGTGAATAAACAATGAGATTGCTTCTTTTTGTAATTCGATCTTTTGTTCGATCGTGTCATTTTTATATAACACGCCTAACCCGTAAAATACGGAAAGTAGTATTTTCACTTTTGACTCAACATTCTGGATGGACCAACTGCCATCTTCGTTTCCTTCAAGGAGGATGTCTCGCATCACATCATCAAAGTCGACATCAATTTTGTTCATCCGCGCCATGACTTCATCTGATGTAAAAGCACTTGCACAAAATTCCTCACTTGCTCTCATTAGTGGATAATTTATATTCATGTGACTGATTAACTCCGCAAACCCAGCAAGTTTATCTGTGGCAAGAGGTAACGCCTTTTTCTCTGCATTCCATGTCTCCATCATGTAGCGATGATCCTCTTCCATAATATGAAGGAACAAAAACTCTTTTCCTTTAAAATGATGATACAGATTGCCTTTACTAATTTCAGCAGCCTCTAGAATATCTCGCACAGAAGTTTCCGAATACCCTTTTTTGGCAAATAAGTCACGCGAAGTGGTCACAATTTTTTGCCTCGTCTTCTCACTTTTTCCGGCTCCGCTTTGTGCACTTGTCATGTCCAACAACCCTTTCTAATATGCCATTCTTCCATAGGACAAAATAAGACCGACCAGTTGGTCTGTTTTTTATTATAAATTGACATCAGCCATAAGACAATAAAAAAGCATAAAAAAAAGACCCGCTATTTTCGGGTCTTTTTCTTGATTAATATTTGTCAAAATACGTTTGGAGTTTACTTGGATCGTTTGTCTTTGTCAGTGCAAGCATGAGTAGAATTCGTGCTTTTTGTGGATTTAATGAATCTGAAGTGACAAGTTTGTTTTCATCATCTGTCTTTTCATGAGTAACGATTCCATTTCCAACACGGCTTGATCTCACCACTGGCACATCTTTTTTGATCGCGTCTTTTGCACCATTAATGGCTTCTGTTGACATCGTTCCATTCCCAACTGCAGCTACGATAATCCCTTTTGCTCCAGCTTTGACTGCTGCATCATACATATACTTTTGGTCATTTTGATAGCCATATACGATATCAACTTGTGGGAGTTCTTTGATTTTTGAAATATCAAATTCACTTTTATTCGTATGTGTTCTTGTCGGTTCATTATAAAAAGAAACCTTTTCACCAGTAACGACCCCAATGTATCCTTGTTCAGTTGACTTAAAGGCATCCGTTGTCGTCGTGTTCGTCTTAGTAATAAATCGTGCCGATGCAATTCGGTCATTTAATGTGATCATAACGCCTTTACCTTTAGCTTCTTTTGTAGAGGCAATCTTTACTGCATGATATAAGTTAAGCGGACCATCCGCACTGATAGCAGATGCTGGTCTCATTGAGCCAACAATCACGACTGGTTTATCACTTTTTACGACTAAATGTAAAAAATATGCCGTTTCTTCCAGTGTATCTGTACCATGCGTGATGACAACGCCATCGACCTTATCATCTTTGACAAGCTCATTCACTCGTTTTGCTAATTTTAAAAGGAGAGCATTATCAACATTTTCACTACCTACATTCTCTACTTGCTCACCAGTAACATTGGCAACATCCTTTAACTGAGGAACTGATTCAATGACTTTATCGATACCAAGTGTTCCAGATTTATAACCTGTTGTATCTGTATCACTATCTGAAGATCCTGCAATAGTCCCACCTGTTGCCAACACTTTCACATTCGCCAATGACTTATTTCCTACTTTTGCTGCAGATGTTTTTTCTGTTGTTTCGTTGACACTTTCTTTCTCTTTTTCGCTTTGACCACTCTCAGCCGCACATGCTGCCGTCATCAGTAATGATACGGACAGAAGGCCAGCACCTAACCACTTGAATACGCTCATATGATCATCTCTTTTCTCCATTTATTGAATGCTTTTGTTTATGTCTACAGGGTTTACTTTATACCACTTATGCATCTTTTGACATGAGGCTAAAGTTATAGAACCAATTTGAGGTAAAAAGGATGCTAAATTACAGAACTTAAACACAACTAAATACCCACTTTAACAAAAATACCAAGTGTTGATTCAAGGGATAAAAAGTGCACTTTTCCATATCCAAGTTATGATAAAATAAAGTAAATTGACCAAAGGGGAGTATGTACGTTGCGTTCGATTCAATCATTTCATAGAATTGTGATCACGCTATTCAGCAGTTCTATTCTACTCGGCTTGTTCGTATGTTTTTATCCACCGATTCAAGGTCCTCCAGACTTTCTGGTGCTGTATATCCCAGTCTTTTTTGTCTGCTATTTCATTTTTGCCATGCCATTGCAATTGTTGTTTTCTTTGAAACCAAAAGCCTTTCACCTGCTATATCTCGCTGTTTATTTACTGATTGCATCGGTTGTGATGCTTTTTATCATTGATGGAATAGGTAGTCCGGCGACAGTTCCTATTATGATCATGTGCAGTCTAATTTATTGGACCTGTGATTCTATCTTTTACCAAAGAAGGCTGATCAAAACACCTAATTAATGCTACGACCAATAACAGTATAGAAATGATTTTTAAATTGAATATCACCCTCACGCACAAACAATAAATATAAAAAAGCACAGGCATTGTACCTGTGCTTTTTTAATACTTATGATACTTGCTGTTCTACCTTCACGCGTTTAATAAAGAAGGAGATGATTAAACCAATAATCGTCATGATCACAGCAAAGATGAATGCATGTTGTACACCGTTGGTAAAGGCTAACAGCTTGTTGACTGGATTTGCTGGATCAGCTACTTGTTCCATAAAGTTACGAGTACCTGAGGAGAGGATAGAGATACCAACCGCTGTGCCAATAGCGCCTGCTACTTGTTGTAATGTGTTCATAATCGCTGTTCCATGTGGATATAGTTCTGGTGGAAGCTGATTTAATCCATTTGTTTGAGCCGGCATCATGATCATAGCGATTCCCACCATGAGCATAATATGCAAGGTCACAATATATCCAATGGTTGTATTCACACTTAAATTCGTGAAGCCAACCATCGTGGCTGCGACAATGACAAGACCCGGAATGACAAGCCATTTTGGTCCGAATTTATCAAATAAGCCACCCATAATTGGGGATAGTAATCCGTTGATGATTCCACCTGGTAGCAACATCAAACCTGCTGTAAATGTGGACAGTGCCAAAGACGTTTGTAAATACAATGGTAGGATCATCATCGCTGAGAGCATCACCATCATACAAACTAAGATTAACAGTAATCCAATGACAAACATCGGATATTTGAAAGGACTTAAATTGAGCATCGGCTCTTTCATTCTGAGCTGTCTGAGGGAGAAGATGAGGATACTGAATACACCTACCACAATGGCAACGATAACGTGCGTACTTCCCCATCCGCCGCCTTCACCAGCACTACTGAATCCATATACGATGCCACCGAAGCCAATTGTTGAGAGGACAATCGAGAGGACGTCGATTTTTGGACGAGTCGGTTCCGTAATATTTTGCATAAAGATATAACCAAAGACCAGTGCAGCCATTAATAACGGAAGCGAAATCCAAAAGATCCAATGCCATGATAAAGATTTAAGAATTAGACCAGAGATGGTTGGACCAACAGCTGGTGCAAACATAATGACAAGACCAATAATCCCCATGGATCTACCTCTTTTATGAGGTGGAATAATGACTAAGATTGTGTTAAACATTAACGGAAGGAGCAAAGCTGTTCCAATCGCCTGCACTACACGTGCAACCATTAACACACTGAAGACCGGCGCAATCGCCGCGATAAAAGTTCCAATAATAGAAAATATTAACGCAGTCAAGAAAAGCTGTCTTGTTGTAAACCACTGGAGAATCAAACCTGATATTGGAACGAGAATCCCTAGCGTTAATAAGTAACCTGTTGTCAGCCACTGCGCTATCGTTGGTTCGATTCCAAAATCTATTGTTAAACTACGTAGCGCCATGTTTAGCGCTGTTTCGCTGAAAAGACCTATAAATCCAGCTGTGATAAATGAAATAAGAATCGGTAACGTTCTTATGTCAGACGCTGCCGTTTGTTGTTTATTCATATCATTGACTCCTTTTCTTTTACAAATTAGTTGAATATCAGACATCGGGCTGTTAAGAAATGAGCCAGTGTTCATGCTATTGAAAGACGGTTAAAATCTGTCTTTCTGCGGCGAATCGTGCAATTTCATCAATTGAATAGCCAGATTCATGAATATAATACATGAGTTCAGGTGTGATGGGAGAGGACATCAATAATGCCGTCAACTCGATGTCTTGTATCTTTGCTTCTCCTTTGGCGTTCGCTTCCTCCAACAAATCACGAATGATTTGTTTCAGTGATTGACTATAACGACAATCATACACTTTACTTGTCTGTTCTAGATTACCTGAGATGGTAAGCATCCGTATCCAGTCTAAGTGATGTCCGACAATGAGGTGGATCTCTTCGAGGACATAACGCAGCCGCTCTCTCACCGGCTGATCACTAATGTTACTCAAGTAAAGGTGTAAAGCAGGAATAAGCTGTTCAAACTTGTCACCTAAAATCGAAAGACACAAGTCACTTTTATTTGCATAGCGACGGTAAAGTGTTCCTTGTCCAACACCAGCGGTTTTCGCTATTTTATGCATACTGACATTTTCTACGCCTAGCTCTTGAAACAAGGAAAAAGCCACTTCTTCAATTTCCTTCCCAATATGATTCCCCATGATTCCCACCTTCTTACCTTCATCCATATTGCAAACATAACTGTCTGTTTTACATCAAGCGACCTTTAGATTTTTATTAGGTCATTTATCCCGGTCTTATCTTACGGACAATTGTCCGCTTTGTCAATCATCTTTTTTCGTCGTTTTTTCATTCAATTGCTCGAATACATGCCCTCAGCCTGTTCAACATTTTAAAGAAAAAATCACAATGGAAAATGAACACTGCTTCAAGTGTTTCTAGCGTCTTTATGGAGACTTTGCTATCTTTGTCCCTTTCATGCAAATTTCTACTATTTCTTACAAGTTGACCTAGCAAAATATCCTATTTAATATCCTAAATTAGACCGATGTTTCATTTCAAAAGATTCGTGTATGATCATTAAAGAAAGCGCTTTCAAAATAAGAGAGGGGAATGCCAACATGTCTCATCGTGTAAAACGAATGTTGTTGCTTCTTGTCGCTGGATTATTGATCAGTTTATCCACAATGCCTTTTACAGCCTCAGCCCAAACAGGTGGATCGTTTTATGAACCTTTTAACAATTACAATGGTGCCCTATGGCAAAAAGCAAATGGATATTCAAATGGAAATATGTTCAACTGTACGTGGCGTGCTAATAATGTATCCATGACGTCTTTAGGTGAAATGCGTTTATCCCTCACAAGTCCCTCTTCTCAAAAGTTTGACTGCGGAGAAAACCGCTCGACTCAAACATACGGCTATGGACTTTATGAAGTCAGTATGAAGCCTGCAAAAAATGTAGGTATCGTTTCATCGTTCTTTACTTATACTGGTCCAACAGATGGAACGCCTTGGGATGAAATTGATATTGAGTTTTTAGGAAAAGATACAACAAAGGTACAATTCAATTATTATACAAATGGCGTAGGAAACCATGAAAAAATCGTCAACCTCGGTTTCGATGCAGCAAATTCATACCACACATACGCCTTCGACTGGCAGCCAAACTCAATCAAATGGTATGTTGATGGACAGTTAAAACATACTGCCACCACTCAAATTCCCAAAACCCCCGGTAAAATCATGATGAATCTTTGGAATGGCGTAGGAGTCGATGAATGGCTTGGCTCATACAATGGCGCTACACCACTTTTTGCCCATTACGACTGGGTACGTTACACAAAAAAATAACCTCATGTTGGCAAAGGGCTAAAAGGATCTTTCTTTTTAGCTCTTTGCCTTTTGATCACGCCAATTTCATCATCACTGAACTGATAACATGCATCTTTATGAGATCGAGCTTTTGTTCATTTGATCTGCTAATCTTTTCTCATAGTTGTGAATAATATCTTCATAACTTTCGATTTTATAATCTAACCTTTTAATGGTGTCTTCCATTTCTTTTTGTTTTTCAACAAGCCGTTCTCTTTCGTTTACTAAAATACGCTTTCTAGCAGACAACGTATGGTCATCCCCCTCGATAAATAAAGCGGTGTACTCCCTCAGCGCATCAATGGAAAGACCTGCATTCCTCATGCATTTAATAAATTCGATCCATTGAACATCTTCCTCTGTATAATCTCGCACTCCGTTTCTGTCTCGTCTGATTGGTCTGATCAAACCAATATTTTCATAGTATCTGAGCGTCGCTGTGGATAAGTCCAATTGCTTTGCAACCTGCGCTATTCTCATCGCTTTCACCCTTCTCTTTGTCATTGAAATTCCAATTCTTATCATCTTAAACGCGTGTTAAGTCCCTTCTTCATCATCCTCTTTTTAAACGGAGCGACAAGGTGCTTTTGACTCAATCTTTTTAGACATTGATGATGCTAAAGATGGAATGTTTGACGTAAGAGACTCATCCTTGACTTAAAGTTCACTTTAAGATTTACAGTATAAAGGAAAAACCGAATTTCATTGTTGAAAGGATGATTGTGAATGTGTCAAACGCACCAATCACATGTATTAAGTGTTTCACATGCAAAAGCAAAATTTGAACGGACGACGATCGAGCGAAGAGCCCTTCGTCCACATGATGTTTTGATTGATATTCAGTTTAGTGGGATATGTCATTCGGATATCCATAGTGCCTTTGATGATTGGGGTGGCGGTATTTTCCCAATGGTTCCGGGCCATGAAATTACAGGGGTTGTTGCTGCAGTAGGTGACGCTGTGACGAAGTTTTCAATTGGAGATCGGGTTGGCGTCGGTTGCTTTGTAGATTCTTGCGGGACATGTGAATATTGCCAAAATGGAGACGAGCAATATTGTACGAAAGGAGTCGTCCAAACGTATAATAATCTCGACTACGATGGAGAACCGACATATGGTGGCTATAGTCAAAAGATTGTCGTAACTGAGCGATTTGTCGTCAGCATTCCTGATCAACTAGAACTTGACGTCGCCAGTCCTCTTCTATGTGCTGGTATTACGACCTATTCTCCATTGAAGCATTGGAATGTAGGGCCTGGCAAAAAAGTCGCTATCGTTGGAATGGGCGGACTCGGACATGTGGCAATCCAATTCGCACGCGCGATGGGTGCTGAAGTGACCGTCCTTAGCCGCTCTTTGAATAAAAAAGAAGAAGCCATGTCATTTGGCGCAACAGATTATTTTGCAACAAGTGATCCTGACACATTCAAGACACTTGCCGGACAGTTTGACGTGATATTGAATACCGTCTCTGCTAATATTAACGTCGATGCTTATCTATCCTTACTTCGCGTAGATGGAACATTGGTCAACGTCGGTGCACCAGCTGAACCAGATCAATTCCGGGTTTTTTCACTCATTATGGGACGTCGTAGTATCGCTGGCTCACTTGTAGGTGGCATCCAAGAAACACAAGAAATGCTCAATTTTGCAGCCGAACACAACATTGCTCCACAAATTGAAGTCATCAACGCAAACCAAGTCGACGAAGCATACGAGCGTGTCCTGAAAAGTGACGTACGCTACCGTTTTGTCATTGATATTGCAACACTCGCATAATCGATACAAAAGACTAGCCATAGTGGTTAGTCTTTTGATTTGTCGGAAAATCATTTCCATTTATCCATAATTTATCACTATGGACTCATGACACAGCTAATTCCTTTTGATTGAATGGATCATAGTGACTTGCATTGGACATGAGCTAAACATTGTCAACAAAAGAGGAGTGAAGTTGTGGATACCCTATTAAAATCTTTATTACTGATCGCAGTATTTGTCGCATTAGGTTTTGCTTTCATACGAGAAATTAAAAAGGAGTCGTTTCATAAACGCACCTTTATGAAGAAATTATGCATATCCTTAGGCTGTACCTGCTTATTGATTATTGCCACCCTCTTTTTCTTATTGAGAAGATAAGGGAATAAGAAAAGGCTACTATTGTTTCATAGTAGCTTTGTTCGTTAGGACACTTATGAAATATTTGCGCTCCGATTCGTTACCCGGTGGATATGAATAATTAAATAGACAAGTTCTTCATTGGACGGAGCGATCTTGTAATTTTTCTCTAGGTAAGTGACCATTTTTTGTGCACAACTATGCGCTTTCGGATATCGATTTTTGATTTGTTCAAAAAGTGAATCACCTTCATCTGGGATTGTCTCTTTAGAGAGAATGCGATATGCAAAATATCGGATGTGGGTCATAAACCGACTATAGTTGATTGAATGCTCGTCTAGCTTAATTCCGTAGTGATATTTCACTATGTTAAGCAAATCATTCACAATTTTGGTCACTTCGATTGTTTGTTTCATATCGCTTCCGCTTTGTTGGGCATTCACAAAATGAAGCGCAATAGACGCAGCTTCTTCCGTTGGCAAAGCAATCTGTAGCCGTTCTTCAATGATCTTTAGTGCATCTAATGCGACAATATATTCATCCTTGTGGAATTTTTTCACTTCCCATAAAAGCGGGTTTGTGATATCAATTCCTTCTTGATATCGCGTGACGGCAAAACTAATATGATCAGTCAAGGTCAAGTAGATATTTTGATTAAAGCTAACCGTTAACTTGTTTTCAGCATATTCAATAATATCTTTTGTTAACTCTAAATATTCAATGCTTATATGTTCAATCAGTTCAGTGAGTTTGTTCGTTTGACCTTTATCAATCACAAACTTTTTATCCACTTTTGAAAAGTCTACCTCTTCACTGTTATGTTTATTAAAACCGATGCCTTTTCCCATCACGATCATTTCGTTACCCATCTCATCACTTAGCAAGATGACATTATTATTAAATATTTTTTTTATTTTCATTTAGATCACCTACTTTCTTACATACGCAAAGAAGAAAATCCACAGAAAATTTAAGCGTTCTCATTCTAAATCTATCATACTTTACTAACAAAAAGATATATTTAATTCAATATACCTTATCATCTATGAGTTGGATAGCTGGCTATATGAAATAAGCTCAACGCCGTGTTCTTTCAAGTAATCAAACCACTTTTGGTTTAAAAAGAGAGACAGATCCTTTTCTCTCGCATCGTTTAATGAAGAAAGCCCTCTTAACTCCTCATCAACGAACCCAGGATGACATGGAATCTCAACAGTTGCATCTGTCTGTTGATATCGAGCGATGACATCGAGCACAGCAGACTCTTGCACAATCGGCGAAGAAAAGTCTGTGTATAGATCATCTGTCGTTTCCACACCCGATTCTTCTAGTTGTTGCTTCATCAAAAGGTCCTCTGTTAAGGCGACATCTTTCCTCATAGGAACACGATATTCTTTCGCCAATTCAATGATGATTTGAAGCATGTCTGCATGTACAATACTAAAACCGTGATGTGTATCAATATGAGTCAAAGTTAAACCAGAAGACAGAAACTTTTCAATTTGGGCTCTTAGCTCTGCACGAACCTCTTCCTTATGAAAGAGACTTGGAATAAGCGACGGTTTTCGATAGAAATCTCCATTGTGATCTACAATGGATGTGACTTTTCCACTTTCAAGTAAAGGTTTCAATAAAGTCAGGTTTAAATGGACACCCATCGCTTCAATTCCTGCTTCTTTTGCCATTTCAATCGAGCGATCAAAGTGTCTTGTATTCGTCAACATGGTGGTATCTGTCACAATTCCTTCTTTCATTCCCTTGATGATGCCTCGACTCACCGACTCTGTTAAACCAAAATCATCTGCATTAATGATTAACCTCACGATATCTGACTCCTTTGCACAATAGTTAGAGAGAAACACCAGGTAACGAATACCCGGTGCTTGGTTTTAAGATTTTTTCTTTAAGCTTAATAAATCTTGATTCTTTTGTACTTGCCCCTCAAATGGAACGACCTCTTGAATTTGTTCATATTGATCGGTATTTGTAATCACAATCGGTGTTGAAATTGGATACCCCGCTTCAATGATTTTATCTAGTTCAAACCGGATGAGGGGTTGGCCTTGTTTGACTTCATCCCCTTGTTTCACTAAACAAGTGAAGTATTTGCCCTCTAACTTGACTGTATCTATACCCACATGGATTAAGATCTCGGCACCTTTTTGAGAAACCAAGCCAACCGCATGTCCACTTTCCATTGTAACAGAGATGACACCGTCTACAGGAGCCACAACTTCTCCTTGATCTGGTTCAATCGCAATTCCTTTCCCCATCGCTTCTGAAGAAAACACGACATCTTCTACTTGTTGAAGTGCTTTGACTTGTCCAGAAAGAGGACTCATGATTTGCTCATTCAGTTGTTGAGGATCTTTCTCATCTGCTTCCTCTTTTTTCGGTTGCTTTACTTCATATCCAAAGAGGATTGGTAGAATGGCTGCAATGACAATCGTAATCACGATACCTAGAATATACAGACCCATTGGACTTTGTGCCGGGAATGTAAACACGTTGAGGAAGAAGTTAAATACGACTAACTCGACTTTAAAGGTCGCAATTAAGGCTCCCCCAATTGCTCCAGCAACGATCATGTAAATCATTGTTTTTCTATGTCTGAGGATAATCCCATATAAAATAGGCTCTGTAATCCCTGATAAAATGGCGGATAGGAAAGTCGATCCACTCAATGCTTTCATATCTTTGTTTTTCGTTTTAAAGAATACACCTAATGCAATCCCCATTTGTGCTGCAATGGATGCTGCCGCTAACGGGACGATCAAATCGGAGCCTCCTTTGAGGTTTTCGATAATAATTGGAACCATCGCCCAGTGAAGACCGAATAAAACCAAGAATGACCAAGCGCCGCCAATCACGATACCCGCTAAAATGTGGCTGCTATTAATAAGGAAATTGACTAAATCACCTAACCAAGTACCTAGATAAACACCAAATGGTCCAACGAGCATTGTCGTTAACGGCACTGTAATTAAGATTGATAAAAACGGAACTGCAAAGATTTGTAGATTTTTATGAATGACTTTCTTTAAGTTACTTTCAATCAATGCAAAGAGACTAACGGCAATGATTATCGGAAAGATCGAAGATGCGTAATCCAATAAAGGAACAGGAATTCCTAAAAAGGAGACAACATTTCCTGCTTCACGTAATGCCGTAAAATTAGGCTCCAATAGCGCCGCTCCAATGGCCCCTGCAACATATGGGTTTGCACCAAGGACTCTAGCAATCGTTACCCCTAATAGAATAGGTAAGAAATAAAATACGGCATTTCCAGCTGCTGCAAGAACAGCATACGTTCCATCTTCTGGTGTTAATAGATTTAAATTTTCTAACACGATTAATAGTGCTTTGATCAAACCAGCCCCTGCAAAAGCAGGAATTAATGGCGTTAAGCTTCCTGAGATTAATGAAAACACTCTTGAGATGATCGTTTGCTTTTCTCCTGATTTTCCACCGGAATGATCATCATCAAATTGACCTTGACGTTCAATTTCTTTATAGACGTCTGCCACATGACTTCCAATGACCACTTGAAGCTGACCACTACTCTCAACAACCTTTAAAATGTCTGGGTGTTGTTCCAAATCGCTTTTTTCCACTTTCTCAGACTGATTAATCCGAAAACGTAACCTTGTAGCACAATGAGTCACGCCTAATACGTTATCACTGCCCCCTACCATTTTCAGAATATCCTTTGCTAATGTCTCTTTATTCATCTGTATCGCCTCCATCAAAATATTGTTTAAACCAAAGTGTGAACATGTCCTTTCACACTTCCCTCCCTTCCAGCAAGAGAATCTTTCTATTTTTAGATAAAAAAAACCTGAATTGAGGCCGGTTAATTGTCATCACAATTAACTCACATCAATTCAGGTTTCGCCTGCCGAACAGTCACAATCCCTTTTCGTGTATTCTATTGTATGCACATCAGTTGAAAAATAGGGTATAAAAAAACCTAAACTGAAACCAATACAATAACAAGCATTATTGTATACGTATCAATTTAGGTATCGCCCGATTAAGGTCACAATCCTATGATGAAACTGCTTACACACTTACTATAAAATACTTTTTTCAAAAATGCAATAAAAATTTTAGTTCTTTTTAAATTTAATACAGGACATATTACATGTATAGATGAAAATATAAAAGGGATGATCGACCTATTCATCCCTTTTCCAAATAGATGCTACGCCTTTACTTCTACATTCCTACTTTTACTATCCAAAAATGTCACAATCACACTCACTACACTCACCAAAAAGCCGATCACTGAAACCAAAATGATCAATCCCCCATTAGGAATGAGGAAACCAATCGGCAGCAATCCAAGGAATGAGAACACAATAAAGCACTGATAGATCCCTGATATCACCCTGATCACGATATGATGAAAGAACGAAAGCACCAACGGAGGAATGAATAGAACAACCACCATTCCGACTGACAGCATCAAAATGAACGGTTCTTCAAATGAAATGGTATGTTCCCCTAGTGAATCCATTGCTGCTGTCAACAACACAGCAACTGACATCACGAGCGTTGATAGAACCAGTAAAAATCGTTTTAGCATGTCGATGTCTCCTATCATGAGATGGTATTGTCTGATATACTTTCAACTTTTATTTCTTTAATCAACTGATAGTTAGCACGGTGTTTATTATTTGATACTAGAAATGCTAATTAATTTTATTTACACAACATACTCTTTTGTAATTCATTATCAGACAAATTGATTTTACCATATGTTATATTTAAACAATATCCTTTAAATTGGTGAATAAGTAAATGTTGTCTAATTTTACATCATCTTAAAATGAATGACTTAGAATGCTACATTTCTAAGAAAAAAAGAAATTTTTATGGAAATTCCGCATTTTGTAAACCCAATATGCTATACTTGTTTAAACCTTCGAAGCATGAATTTTTTTACGATTACCTTGTAACACCTCCCTACTTGCATGCTGAGTAGGGTTTTTTTCATACAAAAAAACAGGCTCTCCGTAGAGAACCTGTTTTTAAAAGATGAAGATTAAGCTTTTTGTACGTTAGCAGCTTGAGCTCCACGAGAGCCTTGCTCTACGTCAAATGTAACTTTTTGACCTTCGTCTAAAGATTTGAATCCGTCGCCTTGGATTGCAGAGAAATGTACGAATACATCGTCACCTTCTTCACGTTCGATAAATCCAAAACCTTTTTCTGCGTTAAACCATTTTACTGTACCTTGTTCCATGATTGTTACCTCCTCGTGTGTTCCCCACACAATGTATTATCTATCCTTGCCCAAAGTACCCTCAAGACGAAAAGTCAATCTTCATACTATCCTTTACGCCGAACAAAAATATTTAATTTTAATTATAGCACCGATCGGAAATAATTGCAATTTAATAATCTAAAAATACCAACGCACGTGATACGGTTACAGTTTCAAATGCAACTTTCTTAACTTGATAATCCAAAACACTTATTGTATCTTCTCTTTCACCTTTCCATCTCGGGCTTAATAAACGGAGGTTTTCACAATACATCATATACTAGAAGAAACTCTCTATATATTGTGTGTATGAATAAAGGTTTTTCTACTATGTGTTGTTGGCACATTTTCTGCATAAAAAATGGTATTACAACACTCTATATATATTCTTTTATCAACAGACTTTCAACATATGCGGATGCCTTTTTCAGGATAACATAGGCATAAAGGACTGGGTTCCCACTTTTGAGCATCTTATTATTTATTTTAATGAATAACTCATAATTATTCCGCCTATATACTAGAGTTCTACTGGAATATATACTCATTAATTCAACAGATTGGTTTGATAACCAAAAACATCTATGTTATTCTAATATTTGTATATATTTCTAAATACAGGGGGTTTTGTTTATGAAAAAAAAATTATTACTCGTTCCTGTTATTTCACTTGGATTGTTTAGTGGAATAACCGGTGGTGTTTCTGCTGCTGAAATAGAAAATTACAATCAAAATCAAACTCTTTCTACTACCATGAATACATCTAGCAGTATTCATGATAAAGCTGTTGAACTACAAAATAGAAAAAGTGAGGTGTTTTTTACCTACAGGTCTAATCCTATTAAATATTTCAAGTTTTATTTTACTGGTTCTGACGGCGTCACTGTAAATTTTGATAGTGAATTTCCTCATAAATTTAGCATATTAAACGGGAAGTTTATAGAAGTTGGATATTCAACAGTTGCACTTGCTTCGGAATTAACTTATGGTTGGAATTATATTGAAGTAGTAGATACAAGACCTCGTATTGGCGCATCATACTTTAGTATAAAAATAGATTGGCAATAATTTATTAGTATATATTTAGAAAAATCCTTTTTAAATATTTATTTTAAATTGTGAATATAAGACCAAGACGGCATTTTCTTGGTCTTATTTTATTTATTATAAAACCCTACTAAAACGTCATTTGACATTGTTCAAATCGTATATACTTTAAGTTTGAATTAGAAATTATAGTCTTTGTAATATCCACTGCTTCACTTGTTTATTTTGTTGTGCAATGATAATTTAAAGTTCCTCCAAAATCATCCTGCTCTCCAACCATAAAACCCTAAATTAAATAGTTTATGATCTAACCCTTTCCAATCTCAATCTTCCTTTCATCGAACTCTCAATATTCCGTTTTCACCTTTTCTTTCCGATTCATGTAAACCCGAATTTAAAAGTCTTTATTTGCCACCATCCTCCACATACTTAGATTCAATGCCGCATATATTTCTAGACAAATATAAGTTCTAGGGGGATGACATGAACAATCAATTAGATCAGGAGTATCAAACGAATGACCCTATGTTGGAACCACCAGAAAGATTAGCCGCACCATCTGAATCCATAACAGAACAAACATTTATTGAACGTTCATTAATTGAAAATAAATTCTGGCTGCGAATTATGAAAGAACATGCTTTATTTCTTGGTGAAGGTTTTAATCGTAAAGATAAACAGTTTATCCAACAAACAGACCGTTTTCATTATTATTTTGAACAACAAGAACAACGAGCCTATAAAACGCCCAATAATGTTCAAGCTGTACGTAAACTGAATGAAGATAGTATTGATCTAGCATATGGTTTTCGAAATTTCAAAAGAAATTTGCTTATACTGATTATTAACTGCAAGGTTTCAGGGTTTAACTTTCCATTGCTGGTTGATCATATTGCTCGTGAAGCAGAATATTTCGTGCGAACACTTCAAAAATTTAACAAAGGTATACTTGATCCTATTCAAGACGCCATTATTAGTGAGAATGTTTTCTGGCTGAAAATTATGATGGAACATTCCAGATTTATCGCCTCACTATTAGACCAATCTGAACGTAAACTTGTTCATAAAGCCAGTGAATTTGGAGATAATTTCGAGGTGTTGCTTAATCAGGCTAGAGATGTTGAATCCATGTTGTTTAGGAAAAAACCAACTTACCCAATTATTGTTAAAATGAATGATGATAGCGAAGACGCTACAACAGAGCTAAGAAATTTCAAAAAAGCAGGATTAGAGATGATTAAATCATGTCAAATTAAAAATGTGATCAATCCTCTACTAGCAGATCATGTTTTGCGTGAAGCAAATCACTTTCTATATATGACAGATGTATTAGAAAAACGTTTAAAAGAAAAACAATCTATGGAATCTTCTTATTAAGCCTTTCATTTTCATGAAGGCATTTTTTTATTGATCCGTCTTGCCCGACTGCATGATACGAAAAATTAGGCGAATACCCTTATCAAAAACTGATTTAGGTGCATAACCTACTCCTAAAATGTATTTTTAAAAGGGGTTTAGATATGTATTATTATTCTGATCCGTATTATCCTTATCATTTTAGACAACAAACTGATTTGAGTCAGGCAAATCAAAAAATGCGTAGCCTTTTATCTACGATTCAACAAATTCCTGTACACTCATCCTCCTTCCAAAACTCAATGGCTACAGTGGTGAGACATCTGCAAGTTGTCAGCAGAGCACTTGCTCTTGGATGCGGTATGAGTTCAGAATTCAGATTTCTTCCAGATACTTGGGGATTACGTGAGCTTCATATTGTACACGCAAATTATCTTACTCCACTGAGTTATCACGTTTTTTCTGCCTTAGGTGCAGCCGAGCTTCTTGCCACAGGACAAGGTCGGGCTCCTCACTTTCCTCTTATGATTGGCTGTATGAATTCAATACTTCGTCTATGGTCAAACCTCCCTGGGGCGCTAGCAGACCTTCGAAGAGCAGCCGGTCAACAATACGCATCTTCTGTAGACGAGGCAGAAAGACTACTAAGTCCAATGGTTCCATCCACACAACAGGCATTATCCATCAGTCAATCTGCAGTTAGTCCGGCTATTTGGCAGGCTTCCTTACATGCTACACATTTAGCTCGGGAAGTACGGCAGAATGTTGCACAATCAGTGAGTCAGGGATCTTCATATTAATAAGGCCATACGATTTGAAATTTTCGGGGAATTAACCTTCTCCATTAAAACGACTGTATGTTGTCTTTAAATACAACTGCTGATCAAAAAAGGTACCCTATGGTGTGGTACCTTTTTTGAGTCATCATGATGTTGTCATTACAATTTTATAACACAGTAAATCGAAATAATTTCAGGGGATTTTATCCTTATTCTATAAATATTGTATTATTAATCTAGCATTCCATTTTATAAGAGATTTCATCATGTTTAGAAATGGGGATAGTCACTTAATGAACAAGAAAACAGTTTTCTTTATTGTGGGAATAGTAGCGTTAATTATAATTGGGTTCTTATCAGTAAACCTTTTCTATGATTATCAAGCCAAGAGAATTGCATCTGAAACTGAAGATTATTTAATCAATGAAAAGGAGAAGAAAAAAGAAGATTTTAAAGAAATCAAAGGCATTCGATCTAAGGTTGGAGATTATGGAATTTTGGTTCGAGTCATCTATAAAAGCAAGCCTCACATACATTATTTCTATATTTCAAATAACGGCAAAATAATATATGAAGGTAAGGATGATCTAAGTAAAGTCAAAGAGCCCTTTCTTAATGAAGAATGATTTGTAAGGATAAAGAATTATTTAGTATACATGGAATCCGCAATGTCCTGTTGTTCGGAACACACAAAGTCCTTTATTTGAAATTGTACAAACCGCCTTGGAAAAATCGCTCGGCCATCTCATATTTGAAGATGTAGTAAAGGAAATGATCGTAAAAGAAAAATCAAATAATATAGATTACTTCATCACACGAGGAGAAGAAACACAATTTAAAAGGGACTGTATTTATTAACTCTAGCCCCAAATGGATTCGATGTAAATATCAAATTCAACCCAAATAAGCCCACTTAGATAAAGTTGGTGGGCACGTTTTGGACAGCTTTAACAGAATGAAATGATTATTTTAATATATTAAAAATAAGTTCATGTTACAGACCTGCAAATGAATTTACATAATAAGTTTCTACGTGGTGTCTTTGTAAATTACATTTGTTTTATACTGACCAACCATTCAACTTAATTATTAAGGAAGGCTCTGTTAAAATTCATTGTTGATATTCCATACAAAGAATAGTTCTATTGTCTGACCCTTTTCTACAAAATTTTTATATTAATATTAAACCACTTAAAACCATGAGAATGTTTAAAGCAATATGCCAAATAATCGAGGGAATAATACTTCTAGATTTGATAGTGATCCCTCCATAAAACATTCCTCCAATAGAAAAAGCAATACAAATAACCCAAGGAATCCCGAGCGAATAATGTTGTAATCCAAAACCTAAACTCGTTACCACAACCGCCCATTTTTCACCTAATTGTTCTGAGAGTCGACTCAAAAGATTACCTCTCCAAATTATTTCTTCGAGTACAGCGTTTGTAATTGAAAATATGATAGTGAATAGCCATATTTCTTCGATAAATGACCAGCCATTTTGAATAACAAATGGTGCAAAGCTGACAATATTAACTGATAGTGCTATGAAAAGAAAGAATTTAACACTTGTTCGGTGAAATCCCGACCAAATAAACGGGAAATAAATTAATTCATTCCACTGTGGCTTTTTCAAATATGTTATAAATGTAGACTTAGTAAAGATAGATAAAATGAACAATGGGACCAATATAAAAACTAATGATACCCTGTTGAAAAATATACGTAATTCCTCTATTTGGATTTGTATCGTCCAATGTGAATTTACATATAAATAAGCGAAAAATCCAATGCCAAATAGGACATTTGTGACAACAAACGATTTCATAGATTTATCAAATTTCATAAAAAGAAAAATAGAAGTAACTGCCCATATAGCAATAAGTAAATAATTATTTAGTTGAATCGAAATAATAAGTGTCGCAAATAAAAATAACGAGACTATGTTTTTAACCATGATAGTATTTATAAGTTTCCACTCCATTAAAAAGATTACTATGAAGACTCTCTCAACGAATGATTAGTTTCATTAACTTTAATATCCTAAAGCAAAAGGAAAATCAACAATGACCATAAAAATTCAAGTAAAAACTTCAAAAGTCATTTTTCTTCATATGGGTGATGAGCAGAAATTGGAAAACTCACTTATATCAATTAAATCCAAAAATTGTTCCCATTCTTGTTTTGCATATAAGTATCTTTCCGCATCAACTTCCTCGATGTCATTCCTTTCTGTGATATGATTTTTATAAAAACCAAGTATATGTTTTTATAAAACTTTATTTTCTCAACTAACTCTTTAACACTGGATTCATCTAAAATAATCGAATGATGTGTTTTATGATTTCTATATTCATTAATAAGTGTTATTGTCGCCTCAACATTTTCTGTTAAATCTATATCGAGTAAAAACTTAATTCTTTTAATTGCTTCATTCAAATAATTGTATCTTTTGATTGCCGTTGCCCAAATCAACATCAAAAACGGTTTTTTCCTACCTTTACTTTGATTCTTTAGCTTTTCTTTTGCTTCCATATATAAATCTATATCTGTAAATATGAATGATTCATTTTGCTTTGACAATATGTATTTCATTAAAATTTCTATTCCATGATTAAGAAATATAATTGCATCTTTTAAAAAGTGATAACTACTTTCCTTATGATACTTCTCAAAATAAGAACATTGAAAATAAAAAAGCCCACTTACTTTATCTAAGTGGGCACGTTTTGGGCATTCACGTAAAATCCTATAACAAAATAAAAATACCAAAGGTCTATAAACCCTTGGTATCATTGATGCGGCCGAGAGGACTTGAACCTCCACGGGGTTAACCCCCACTAGGCCCTCAACCTAGCGCGTCTGCCATTCCGCCACGACCGCGTGATATACAGTTGTTTGTCGTTACATTGTTTTGAAGAAAACAATGCGGGTGAAGGGACTTGAACCCCCACGTCGTAAGACACTAGATCCTAAGTCTAGCGCGTCTGCCAATTCCGCCACACCCGCGTGACAATGGTGAGCCATGAAGGACTCGAACCTTCGACCCTCTGATTAAAAGTCAGATGCTCTACCGACTGAGCTAATGGCT
>NZ_JBFEFT010000036.1:0-18178 GCF_047229225.1 Bacillus sp. 179-C3.3 HS
ACACGGAAGTTAAGCTCTTCAGCGCCGATGGTAGTTGGGGGCTTCCCCCTGTGAGAGTAGGACGTCGCCAAGCTTTTTCTTAAGATCAGTTCCGTTTGGAACTGGTCTTTTTTGTGTTTTCTTCTAATAGCATCATAATATACGCAGGAAACTTTTCTTCAGCAATCTCCATGTAGCGTTCAATCATGACATAGTCATCACTAATGTATTGGGACAGCAACTCGTACCACCATTCTGTTTCGTAGCGGGCAATCATGCTGAGATTATACATGAGTAAGTAATGGCTAATGATCTCAGGGATATTGAGAAATGCATCTCGTGTCGCTGGAATAAACCATTGATTCATTTCTAAATCATAATGAAGATGAGTAGCAAATGCAGGGTTTTCTTCTAAAGAGACATTGAAAGTGAGTTTTTCGGCTTCTTTTTGTTTGAGTTTCCAGCTTGTATGGTATTCCATGTATTCAGTAAAGCGTTCAGCTGACATATTATAAAGCATGGGGATATGATCTTGAATCATGATTCCATTGGCTTGCTCTACTTTGACTAATGTCGAAGGTTGTTTTTGAAATTGTAGCACATGACTCATTTCAGGTATTTTCGACAGGAGTTTGACCATTGTAAATCGTTCATCTTCTAGGCCATTTAAATGAAATAAATGTTTTAATACATGCATGCAAAGTCCATTTCTTTGGATTTTCACTTCATCCTCACTAAAACGATAATGCTGCTTCTTTCTTTTCCTTGATGTCACACCATGAGCCAAGACGGAGGTTTGCGATGGATAATGCGGATCCACTGTCAGCAGACATGCCTTCAGTAATTGCGCCATTCCATAAAATAATAAAATTGGCTTAAGTTCTAATGGGGCGATGGCAGCTTGTTCATAGAAAGTATGCCCGTGTTTTAAAAAGTAAATAAATCGCTCACAGTTTTTATAAGCGTGTTGGTTTGCATCTTGTATTTGCCGTTTCACATATTGGTGATGTAGAAACTTTTGGGAAGTTTCGAGTGAGTAAAAACGTTTTAAATCCTTCCATCCTGAACTTTTCATCTACTTCCTCAACTCTCTTTATATTTTCTAAAAATTGCAACTGTTTGTTGCTTCCTTGACATGCTGTTTCCTAGTTGATAATCTACATATAATATTTTGCCGAAAAGAGGGGGATTTACTAATGTGGGAAAGTAAATTTTCAAAAGAAGGTTTGACGTTTGACGATGTTTTGCTTGTTCCAGCAAAGTCTGAGGTGCTTCCGCGTGATGTTGATTTATCAGTTGAGTTAACAAGCACATTAAAGCTAAACATTCCAATCATTAGTGCAGGAATGGATACTGTGACAGAATCACAAATGGCGATTGCTATGGCTCGTCAAGGTGGTCTAGGTATCATTCATAAGAACATGTCAATTGAACAGCAAGCAGAACAAGTGGATAAAGTAAAACGTTCAGAGCGCGGCGTTATTACAAACCCATTCTTCTTAACACCAGAGCATCAAGTATATGATGCAGAGCATTTAATGGGTAAATACCGGATTTCAGGTGTACCGATTGTAAACAATGAAGAGGACCAAAAGCTTGTAGGAATTATTACGAACCGTGACCTTCGTTTTATTTCGGATTATTCAATGAAGATTAGCGACGTGATGACGAAAGAGGAATTGGTTACAGCTTCTGTTGGTACAACGTTAGAAGAAGCGGAAAAGATTCTACAGCAATACAAAATAGAGAAATTACCTCTTCTAGATGAAGAAGGTACGCTAAAAGGTCTCATCACGATCAAAGATATTGAAAAAGTGATTGAATTCCCTAACTCCTCTAAAGATGCACATGGTCGTTTAATTGTAGGTGCAGCAGTTGGTGTGACTGGCGATACAATGACTCGTGTCAAGAAACTTGTAGAAGCCAATGTAGACGTGATTGTAATTGATACGGCACATGGTCACTCACGTGGTGTACTTGAGACAGTGGCAAAAATCCGTGAAACTTATCCTACTCTAAACATCATCGCTGGGAATGTGGCAACTGCTGACGCAACGAAAGCATTGATTGAAGCAGGCGCAGACATTGTGAAAGTTGGTATCGGACCAGGTTCTATCTGTACAACACGTGTTGTTGCAGGTGTAGGTGTACCACAAGTCACTGCAATTTATGATTGTGCAACAGAAGCTAGAAAGCACGGTAAGGCTATTATTGCAGATGGCGGGATTAAATATTCAGGTGATATCGTTAAGGCACTAGCATCTGGTGGACATGCTGTTATGCTGGGTAGTCTTCTAGCAGGTACATCAGAGAGCCCAGGAGAAACAGAAATCTTCCAAGGTAGACGCTTCAAAGTGTATCGTGGTATGGGTTCTGTTGCAGCTATGGAAAAGGGAAGTAAAGATCGTTACTTCCAAGAAGATAATAAAAAATTCGTTCCAGAAGGTATTGAAGGCCGTACACCATACAAAGGACCAGTTGCTGATACCGTTTATCAACTTGTAGGTGGCATTCGTTCTGGTATGGGCTATTGTGGAACGAAAGACTTACTCACACTGAGAGAAGAAGCACAGTTCATTCGCATGACAGGTGCTGGTCTTCGTGAGAGTCATCCACATGATGTCCAAATTACGAAAGAATCACCAAACTACACAATTTCTTGATAAATTGTGACAATCAAATTACATTTGACAGGGTCTATGACTCTGTCTATTTTTTTTGCCTTTATTGTGATAAAATTTATACTGTTGTGTTGAAAAAGCCCTTGTGGATTAAATATATATGAAAAACGTCGAAAAATGATGAATACGGAGGTATGACGATTGAACAGCAAGATATTGAAACAGCTTATGGTCTCTATCCTTGCACTGACATTGATTGTTACAGCGTTTACACCAATGTCAAAAGCAAATGCGGCTGAAGATCCATTTAATGTGAATGCGAAAGCAGCCATCCTGATTGAAGCTTCTACAGGTAAAATCCTTTATAGTAAAAACGCTGAAAAAAGACTGCCTATCGCAAGTATGGCTAAGATGATGACCGAGTATCTATTATTAGAAGCCATTGCTGAAGGCAAAGTGAAATGGGATCAAACGTATACACCTGATGACTACGTATACGAAATTTCTCAAGACCGCAGTTTATCAAACGTTCCTCTACGAAGAGACGGCTCTTATACGGTTGAAGAGCTTTACAAAGCAACAGCTATTTACTCAGCCAATGCTGCGGCGATTGGTCTAGCAGAAGTCATTTCTGGATCAGAATCTAAATTCGTTGAAGATATGAATAAAAAAGCAAAAGAATTAGGTTTAACAAACTATAAATTCGTGAATGCAACAGGTTTAGAAAATAAAGATTTACATGGTCAACAGCCAAAAGGGACAGGCCCTGATGAGGAAAGCGAAGTATCTGCCAAAGATATGGCACTGCTTGCACAACGTCTCATTAAAGATTACCCAGAAATCCTTGAAACAGCGAGTATCGCCAAAACAAAGTTCAGAGAAGGCACAGACGATGAAATGGACATGCCAAACTGGAACTTTATGCTTGAAGGACTTGTGAAGGAATATGAAGGAGTAGACGGTCTAAAAACAGGCTCTACTGATTCAGCAGGCTCTAGCTTCACTGGTACAGCTAAAAGAGGAGATATGCGTGTCATTGCAGTCATCCTCAATGCAAAAGGAAATCTCCATACTGCTCGTTTTGACGTTGCAGAAAAATTGTTCGACTATGCCTTTAAAAACTTTACGATGAAAGAAATGTACAAAGAAGGACAGCAAATCAAAGGACATGAAACCATCGAAGTGGATAAAGGAAAAGATAAAGAAGTCGCGGTTGTGACGAAGGAAGCTTTCTCTGTACCAGTCAAAAATGGTGAAGAGAAGAACTATAAAGCTAAAGTGAATTTAGAGAAAAAGACCCTAGAGGCTCCTACTAAAAAAGGAACTAAGGTTGGAATGCTTACGACTTCTTATTCCGGTGATGAGAAGGACTATGGCTACTTAAATAAAGACCAATCAGGTGTTGAGCTTGTGACAAAAACAAGCAATGAAAAAGCAAACTGGTTTATCCTTGCCATGCGTGGTGTAGGAGGATTCTTCGCTGGAATTTGGGGCGGAATCGTAGATACAGTCAAAGGTTGGTTCTAATGAAAAAAACTGCTCTCATAAATGGAGGGCAGTTTTTTTGTGATCAAAAGAAAAGTGATTGTTTTTGATTTTGCGGTAAAGAAATGGCTTGCTGAAAAATATCACATAATGTTTGCATGCCTTCCGTCAGTGCCTTTTCATTCACATAGGAAAAACTCAGTCTAATATAATTCTGCTTTGGTTCTCCAGGATAGCAGACAGAGCCTGGCAAAAAGGTGATTTGCTGTTTGCGAGCTTCATGCAACAATGCACGCGTATCGACCCAGGAAGGGAAGCTGATCCACAGATTGAGTCCACCTTGTGGTATTTGCCAAGTAACCTCCTTTGGGGCGTGCTTTGTCAGGACATCGATCATTAAATCTCGTCTGATCTTTAAAGCTGTTCTTAGCTTCTTCGTATGATCAATCATTTTTTTCGACGTGAGAAAAGGCAAAATCGCTTTTTGAGTAAGAAGAGGGCTACCTAAATCATTGTTAGCTTTTGCAGCCAATATGCGGTTAAATATAGAACCTGACGCAGTAACAATCCCAATTCTACAACCCGGGGCAAGGGTTTTACTAAGTCCTCTTAAATAGATCACATGTCCATCATGATCTAAACTTTTGATTGGTGCAGGTGGCTTCTTTTCAAAATAAAGCTCACGATAAGGGTCATCCTCAACAATAAGACAGTCTATGCTTTGCGCCAAAAGGAGAAGTTGTTTTCTTCGTTTCATTGACATGCTCGCGCCTGTGGGACTGTGAAAAGTAGGAATTGTATAGATGAGCTTCGGCTTATATTTATCACAAATGCTTTGAAGCTGTTTCATGTTCATTCCTTCATGATCGACAGGAACCGTAATAATTCTGGCCCCTCTGCCCATAAAGACGTCTATCGCTCCCGGATAAGTGGGTGCTTCCATCACCACCACATCTTCAGGTCCGATGAATGTGCGTGCTACTAAATCCAATCCTTGCTGGGAACCACTTGTCACAAGGATATTATCAGGCGTGGAAGGGACGTCTAATTTTTCTAAAAAAGACTGAATGACCTGCCGAAGCTGAAGGTCCCCTTGGATTTCACCGTATTTTGACATGATTTGAGGATGACGAGCCAATACTTGCTGCATTTCCTTTTCTAAATATCGATTAGGTAAGAGCCCTGGATCAATCATAGAGGAAGATAGATTAATCTCTTCTGCTACATAGTGATACTGGGCGAATTGCGATCGTGGCAAATAATCTGGAATGGAGAGCTGCCAATCGAAAGAGGTAGATGTTTGTACTGGCATATCGCTTCGTTCTTGTCGTTCATCAACAAAAGTTCCCTTCCCTTGAACAGCTGCTAAATAACCATCATCCTTCAGCCGTGCATATGCTTTTGCGGCAGTTACATGACTTACATTCAATTGCTTTGCTAAATCACGTACAGTGGGCAATTTATCGCCTTGCTGAAGCAATCCAGATTGGATGTGGTCGACAATTGAAAAATATATCTGATTTGAAAGAGAAGTATCTGAGTGTCGGTGAATATCAATATGCATGAGCGTCCTCCCAAAAAGCAAAATTGTTATATAGTAAATTAAATTGTTATAGTTGGATTATAGCATGTAATTCATATGTATAAGGAAAATGAACATCATTTTTACCGTGAACTCTATGTTTCGTCATGTTTTCCTTTATGATTGCTGGTTTGAATTGTTATACTAATCCCTTTATTGTTATATATTCTGACTTGTATGATAAATATGTTGAATCAATCGAATAGACAAAATGGGAGGAAACAATGGTGAGCAATAAAGGAACTGATCGAGTAAAACGTGGAATGGCAGAAATGCAAAAGGGTGGCGTCATTATGGATGTCGTCAATGCTGAACAGGCGAAGATTGCAGAAGAAGCAGGCGCAGTAGCTGTAATGGCTTTAGAGAGAGTACCTGCTGATATCCGTGCGGCAGGCGGCGTTGCCCGTATGGCAGACCCAAGAATTGTCGAAGAAGTACAAAATGCGGTAACGATTCCAGTCATGGCAAAAGCACGTATTGGTCATATCGTAGAGGCTCGCGTTCTAGAAGCGCTTGGTGTTGATTATATCGATGAGAGCGAAGTGCTAACGCCCGCAGATGAGGAATTCCATTTAAATAAAAATGAATACACGGTACCTTTCGTATGTGGCTGCCGTGATTTAGGTGAGGCGACTCGCCGTATTGCAGAAGGTGCATCTATGTTGCGTACAAAAGGTGAGCCTGGTACAGGAAACATCGTCGAAGCTGTGCGTCATATGAGAAAGGTCAATGCACAAATTCGCAAAGTAGCGGCAATGAGCGAAGATGAAATCATGACTGAAGCAAAGAATTTAGGGGCGCCATATGAATTGTTGCTTCAAATTAAAAAAGACGGTAAGCTGCCTGTTGTGAACTTTGCAGCTGGTGGTGTGGCGACTCCTGCTGACGCTGCGTTAATGATGCAACTTGGAGCAGATGGCGTATTTGTTGGTTCTGGTATTTTCAAATCAGAAAACCCTGCTAAGTTCGCAAAAGCGATTGTAGAAGCAACAACTCATTTCAAAGATTATCGTTTAATTGCGGAGCTTTCTAAAGAGCTAGGAACGGCTATGAAGGGAATTGAAATTTCAAATCTACTGCCAGAAGAACGTATGCAAGAGCGCGGCTGGTAATTAAGGGAGCAAAGGAACATGGTAACAGTTGGTGTACTAGGGCTTCAAGGAGCGGTGAGAGAGCATATTCAATCGATTGAAGCTTGTGGTGTAGAGGGGAAGATCATCAAGAGGGTAGAGGAACTAGAAACCGTAGATGGTCTCATTATCCCTGGTGGAGAAAGTACGACGATGAGAAGACTCATGGATACGTACCAATTCATTGAACCAATCAAAGCTTTCGCTGCTCAAGGGAAACCGGTTTTTGGCACATGTGCCGGTCTGATTATGCTTGCTAATCACATAGAAGATCGAGAAGATGCACATCTTGGCCTGCTTAATGTATCCGTAGCACGTAATTCATTTGGTAGACAGGTAGATAGCTTTGAAGCGGATTTAGAGGTAAAGGGATTGAATGCACCATTTACAGGAGTATTCATTCGTGCACCTCATATCACCAGCGCTGATCCAAGTGTGGAGGTCTTGGCGGAATATGATGGCAGGATCGTGATGGCAAAGGAAAACAATATATTAGGTTGTTCTTTTCATCCAGAACTGACAGATGATCACCGATTGACAGAGATGTTTGTGAAGATGGTCAAGACATCCAAAACAAAACTGTCTGTATAAAACGGTTGAAAAGAGAGAAAACTTATAGTACATTAAAAACACAATTAAAGATCGAAAAAGCGTTGACGGGAAATAGTAAGAAGCCCCTCTTTCTCAGAGAGCCGATGGTTGGTGAGAATCGGTGAAAGATGCGTTCTGAATCCATCCTCGAGCGAAATGCTGAAATGTAAGTAGTAAGCATTTACGGTGATACCGTTACAGAGGAAAGAGGAAAGCATGCTTTTTCATGCTTTCAATCAGGGTGGCAACGCGAGAGCTCTCGTCCCTTTCATGGGATGAGGGCTCTTTTTATTTTTCGATAAAAAAGGAGTGTATCAGATGCTGGATATTAAACAACTACGCACAGACTTTGATCAAATCAAAGAAAAGTTAGCACATCGAGGCGAAGATTTAACTGATTTTGATAAGTTTGGTGAGCTAGATCAGAAAAGAAGAGAATTGATTGGCAAAACAGAAGTATTAAAGAGCAGAAGAAATGAAGTATCACAGCAAGTAGCAGTTTTAAAAAGAGAAAAGAAAGATGCCGATCACATTATTCAAGAGATGCGTGAGGTAGGCGACGAGATCAAAAGGCTTGATGATGAGCTAAGAACGGTTGAAGAAAGCCTGCAAAGCATTCTTTACTCAATCCCGAATATCCCACATGACTCTGTTCCAATTGGAGAAACAGAAGATGACAATATCGAAGTGAGAGCATGGGGCGAACAGCCAGCATTCTCATTCGAACCAAAACCACACTGGGATGTAGCAGATGAGTTAAATATTTTAGATTTTGAACGTGCAGGAAAAGTAACAGGAAGCCGCTTTGTTTTTTACAAAGGATTAGGCGCACGTCTAGAGCGAGCACTCTATAACTTTATGTTGGATCTTCATGTCGATGAATTTGGTTTCACAGAAGTGATTCCGCCTTATATGGTCAACAGAGCAAGTATGACAGGAACTGGTCAGCTTCCAAAGTTCGAAGAGGATGCATTTAAAATTAGAGAAGAAGATTATTTCCTCATTCCAACTGCTGAAGTGCCAATTACCAATATGCACCGTGATGAGATCCTTGAAGGCGAGCAACTGCCAATGAATTATGCAGCATTCAGTGCATGTTTCAGATCAGAAGCTGGATCTGCTGGTCGAGATACACGTGGCCTGATTCGTCAGCATCAATTCAATAAAGTAGAGCTTGTGAAATTTGTAAAACCAGAAGATTCTTATGAAGAATTAGAAAAACTAACGAATCAAGCAGAAAAAGTCCTTCAGCTATTAAATCTTCCATATCGAGTCATGAGCATGTGTACGGGAGACTTAGGTTTCACAGCTGCAAAGAAATACGATATAGAAGTGTGGATTCCAAGCCAAAATACGTATCGTGAAATTTCTTCATGTAGTAACTTCGAAGCATTCCAAGCGAGACGAGCAAATATTCGTTTCCGTCCAGAAGCTAAAGCGAAGCCAGAACATGTCCATACATTGAATGGATCTGGTTTAGCAGTCGGAAGAACTGTTGCAGCCATATTAGAGAACTATCAACAAGAGGACGGCACGGTGATCATTCCTGAAGTACTGCGTCCTTATATGGGAAATAAAGAAGTAATCAAATAAGATGCCGCTATGGCATCTTATTCTTTTTATCTAAAGTCCTACAGCATCCGGGAATTCAACCGATAAAAAAACTAAAAGCTTCTAGGAAAGAAGGAATAACCTTGAACAGGCTTGACTACTATGTTGAAATGTCCCGTTTTATTAGAAAAATTCTAGATGATAGTATTCTTTTCAGCATTACTGATACAGAAAAAGTGCTTTGTTATTATCCATCCACAACGATTGACTTCGGAGTGAAAGTAGGAGATGGATTGAACAAAGAAGACCAAAACGTTGCGACGACCTTAAGAGGGGAAGAATACGAGGGACATTTACCAGAGTCTTTATATGGTTATGAAATTGCTGTGAAAGGTTACCCAATTTTCGATGAAGAAAGAAAAGTGATCGGCTCCTTTTTAGTGGCTTACTCACATCATCGTGAAAAGCAGTTAAGCGGCTATATGGAGCATATTAATAAAGTGACAACAGAGCTTCAAGGTGGAATTGAGCAAATTGCTGCACATTCACAAGAACTAGCTGCCACAAGTTTAGAGATTAGTGAACAGGCAGGTAGAGCAGAGGAAAAATCTGCAAACATAGAAGAAGTAGTCAAAACAATTGGTGGTATTGCGAGACAAACAAACTTGCTTGGATTGAATGCTGCAATTGAAGCGGCGAGAGCAGGTGAGAATGGGAAAGGCTTTGCTGTTGTTGCAGATGAAGTGCGTAAATTATCAGATGGTTCAAAGGAAGCCGCTGAAACCATCAATACCTTTTTAAAAGAAATTAAAGATAGTATTGGTACGTTGTCTGAAAATATCTCTCAAATTAGCAGCTCCACAAATGAACAAGCCAAACAAGTAACAGACTTTACAAAAGTGATTGAATCATTAAATGAATTCAAAGAAGAAATGAACCAATTTATTGATGAGATTAGAAAAGAATCGAAATAGATAGAGGCAGCCCTAGAGGTTGCCTTTTGATTAGAATAAAACGATGAAAACAATACAATGAATTTTTTTTACGAAAAGATGTTGACTTACAATGAAATGATATGATATATTAATTCTTGTCGATACGGAGGAATACCCAAGTCCGGCTGAAGGGATCGGTCTTGAAAACCGACAGGGGTGTCAAAGCCCGCGGGGGTTCGAATCCCTCTTCCTCCGCCATATTGATATTACCTTAGTTGAATTGAAACGCAAGCATAAAAATTGGAAATTGTCAAACCGCTACATTGAACATGTAGCGGTTTTTTTTTATTGTTTTATGAACGATTTTTTTGAATCACAGAAGCAATCTCATGAAGTATTGGATCGAGCGAGCTTTCATCATGAAGTAAATCATAGTCTTCGATATTGATTTTGATGACTGGACATAAATCAAAATGTTCGATCCACTCAGTGTAGCGAGTGTACATTTCTTCCCAATATGCTCGATCTGTTTGAGTTTCCATTTCCCTCCCGCGTTCTTCAATGCGATGTAAAATGTGTTGCAAGTCTCCATGTAAATAAATGAGTACATCTGGATGAGGGAAGTAAGGAGTCATAACCATTGCCTCAAATAGACTTGTATACGTCTCGTAATCCATCTCGGACATTGTCCCTTTGTCAGCATGCATTTTAGCGAAGATACCAGTGTCTTCATAGATTGACCGATCTTGAACATACCCTCCACCAGATTCAAAAATACGTTTCTGCTCTTTAAAGCGCTCCGCTAGAAAATAAACCTGTAAATGAAAGCTCCATCTTTGAAAATCTGAATAAAAAGGCTCTAAATATGGATTGTCATCTACTTTTTCTAGAGAGGTTTGGAAACCTAGTTTGTCCGCAATTGTTTTAGTCATCGTTGATTTTCCAACACCGACTGTGCCTGCAATTGTAATGACTGCGTCCTTTGGTATTTCAATATTTTTCATAGTACTTGCTCCTTTATCGTCTGTACAATTTGCTCGTAATCTTGCTGAGAAGAAACGAAATCTGTGTGATCTCCTTCAATGGTGATGATAGGGAGTTCTGGATCAGTCTGTTTTAAATGTTCGATGGCCAGTTCATAATCTTCAATCAATGTTTTTAAATATGTTGGATCAATGTCTTCTTCAAAAGAGCGTCCTCTCAATTGAATCCTGTTTAGTAAGGTTGGGAGACTGGCTTTTATATAAATGATCGCATTTGGTTTAGGCAGATCATCAGTGAGTAAGTGATAGATCTGTCTATATTTATCCATATGTTTTTTTGATAATGTTCTTTCGGCAAATATCATATTTTTATAGACGTGATAATCAGTTACAATAGGTTGCTGCTTTTGGGCATAATTTTCTTCAATTGATTCCAATTGTTTAAATCGATTGGATAAAAAGAACATTTCAAGTTGAAAGCTCCATTGATCCATATCTTCGTAAAATTTATCTAAAAATGGATTTTCTTCTACAATTTCTTTTATTAAAGGAAACTGAAATTCCTTTGCTAGCATTGTAGCTAAAGTTGTTTTTCCGGCTCCAATTGGGCCTTCCACTGCAATAAAAGGGGCTGGATACATAGATGTTCTCCTCTATTTTTTAAAGTTGTGAAACCAATGTATATTGTACCATACCCCTTATTGAGATAGAGTTGATAGCTTAAGATGTCGATTTTTTTTCAATATTGAATTGATCTGATAGTAAGAGCCAGTTTTGTGGGAAGGATAGACCGAGTTTCCAATAGGCAATGCCATTCAGGTTTAACTCTTTAATGAGATTGAATTTGGCTTGGATGGATCTGGCGTCTTCAAACCATACCTCATGCTGTTTATTATTATCGTCTGTATAACGGAAAAAGGGTGCTTGTGCAGTTTCATCGTACTGTATAGACGCATTATTGTCTCTGGCAATTGCGATGGCCTGTTGAGGGCTGATCGCTTTAGCAAATGGTCCACCCTGTACGAAGGGGAGAGTCCAATCATAACCATATAAATTTTGTCCCATAATAATCTTATTGGCAGGCATAACAGATAGTGCATATTCAATCACTTGACGGACAGGGCCAATTGGAGAAACGGCTTGTGCAGGTCCGCCGCTGTATCCCCATTCGTATGTCATGATAACCACATGATCAACAATGCTACCGATTGCTTTATAGTCATGGGCCTCATACCATTTTCCCTTTTGTTCACTGCTTGTTTTAGGCGCAAGGGCAGCGGAAGTCGTCCATCCCTCTTGATGAAAACGGGTGGTGGCTTCTCTTAAGAATTGAGTATATGCATTTTTATCAGCAGGCCGTAAATATTCAAAGTCAAAATGGACTTCTCCGAATTGATACTTTTTAGCAACGCGCACGATTTCATTTAATAGGGTCGTTTTGACAGATTGATTCGTTAAAAGAATACGTCCAAGTTCATCGCTGAATCTGTCATTCTCTAAATTAGTGACAACCATTGTTAATACAGTTCTATTTTGAGCTGCAATTTGCGGTAATTGATCTAATGGGGGTTCTTTTAGAGTCCCATCTCTTTGTGCCTGAAAACTAAAAGTTCCTAAATGAGTTAAGTAGGGTGCGGCTTCCCTAGCTGCCTGCTTTAAATTCTCACTGACTTCATTTCCACGAGGTTCAATATAGGCGTTTGAATTAATACTACGTTTCGGTCTTTCTGGGATATAGAGCAAAAAGCGAATAGGAAGTATGGCTTCAGGTTGAATTCTGTTCACACGTGCCAATTCATCAACGGAGATACGAAATCTCTGTCCGATTTTATAAAGTGTATCGTTTTGTTTTACTTCATAAAATTGCCCTCTGATTGGGATAACAATTGTTTGTCCAACGACAAGTTGATTTGGTGTTTCGATCTCATTGGTACGGATAATTTCACTTGCAGTGGTTTTAAAGCGCATAGCAATTTCACTTAATGTATCTCCTCTTTTGATCACATAAATTTGAATGATGAACGCCCCCTTTGTTATTGCTAACAATTTATGAGGGTTCTAGATAAATCATGTTTGATTTTCATTCGTGATCTCCTTAGAAGAGGTGATTTTTGCTAGAAGTACGTTCTTCATCATGGTTAAAGCATACTCATTATCTTGATCATCATTGGAAGCAATACAATCTTTAGGTACAATAAGATTGTATTCCCGCATGTAAGCATCGTTCGCTGTAAAAAGGACGCAGATGTTTCCAGCAATCCCAGTTAAAATGATCTCCTTAACCTCTAGCTCATGAAGGAGTGTCTGGAGTGCTGTTCCATAGAAGGCGGAGTGTTTAGGTTTTATTAAAAAGTAATCGTCGCCCGTAGGTGATATTTCATCTAATATTGGGGCGCTCGTTTCGTTTTTACATTTTGAAATGACAGCTTGAATATCAGCTTTCCAAATTCCATAGTGATCGTTGATATAGATGATCGGCCAATTCTCCTTGTTGGCATGTTGTTTCAAGGCTGAAATTTTACTGGTCATTCGCATTGTTTTTTCAGCAAGTACATGTCCCATTTCAAAATCGAAATTATTGATCATGTCGATAATCAAAAGTGCCTTTTGATGATTGGACAACATGAGACCCCCTTCAAAAGATAGTGATAATATGTTAACCTCAATATCCCTTTAAAAAACATGAAAAGAGAGCAGCGCTATGACGAAAGATGAACAATTTATGAAAGAAGCCATTACAGAAGCTTTAAAAGCAGAGCGAATAGGAGAAGTCCCAATTGGTGCCGTTCTCGTTGTAGATGAACAAGTAGTAAGTCGTGCACATAATTTAAGAGAAAGTGAGCAGCGCTCAATTGCACATGCAGAGTTGCTTGCAATCGATGAAGCGTGTAAGGCTACTGGAAGCTGGCGACTTGATGAAGCGGTATTATATGTGACCCTTGAACCATGCCCGATGTGTGCAGGAGCCATTGTCCTTTCGAGAGTTAAAAAAGTCGTATTTGGCGCTTATGATCCAAAAGGTGGTTGTGCAGGTACTTTAATGAATTTATTAGATGATACTCGTTTCAATCATCAGTCTGAAGTCGTTGGTGGTGTGCTTGAAAAAGAGTGCGGTGAGTTGTTAAGTCAGTTCTTTCGGAGTATTCGTCAGCGAAAGAAACAAGCGAAAAGTAAATGAATGGATGTCGTTTGCAATTCAAGTGATAAAAAGGTATACTTATTCCTGCGTCACTAACAATTTAATATTCATTTTGCCGTGCTAAGCGGGGAGGTAGCGGTGCCCTGTACTCGCAATCCGCTCTAGCGAGGCCGAATCCCTTCTCGAGGTTCGTTTACTTCAAGGTCTGCCTTAAATAAGTGGTGTTGACGTCTGGGTCCTGCGCAATGGGAATTCATGAACCATGTCAGGTCCGGAAGGAAGCAGCATTAAGTGAAACCTCTCATGTGCCGCAGGGTTGCCTGGGCCGAGCTAACTGTTTAAGTAACGCTTGGGGTAGCGAATCGACAGAAGGTGCACGGTAAAAAAATATTAAATGACAACTCATCTAGTTTATCTAGGTGAGTTTTTTGTTCTTGTTTCAAGCATAGCCGAGTGACTGTGATGAAGCAAATAGCTAAAATGTCATTTTCGAAGATAACATCCTTTATTTAACAACAGGTAGGAACGTTTGTTCTGTGTGTTGTGAGAGCATATCCGCCATGTTTAGAAAATTAGTTTTTTGGTACAGAAAAATCGAAACATCACATATAAAAATAACCTTTTCGACTTTTAGAAAATAAAGGTGTGCTTTTGAATTGATCGTTCCATCATGTATAATGAAAATGATGAAAAATGGAGGAGGGCGTATTTGTGAGTTATCAAGCTTTATATCGAGTGTTCAGGCCTCAAGTTTTTGAGGATGTTGTTGGACAAGAACACATCACAAAAACGTTGCAAAATGCCCTTTTGCAGAAAAAGTTTTCTCATGCCTACTTATTTTCAGGTCCTAGAGGTACAGGTAAAACAAGTGCTGCCAAGATTTTTGCGAAAGCAGTGAACTGTGAAAAGTCCCCTGTGAGTGAACCGTGTAATGAATGTATGGCCTGTAAAGGAATTACAAACGGTTCAATCTCAGATGTGATTGAAATAGATGCTGCCTCTAATAACGGGGTAGATGAGATCCGTGATATACGTGATAAAGTGAAATTTGCTCCTTCAGCGGTTACATACAAGGTATATATTATAGATGAGGTACATATGCTCTCCATCGGAGCATTTAATGCTCTTCTAAAAACGCTAGAGGAACCACCTGCCCATTGTATATTTATTTTGGCTACCACAGAGCCTCATAAAATTCCTCTCACCATCATATCCCGCTGTCAGAGGTTTGATTTTAAACGCATTACGACAAAAGATATTGTTGGACGAATGGAGAAAATTGTAGATGCAGAAAGCCTAAATGTACAAGAGGGTTCACTTGAGATTATTGCAAGTGCAGCGGATGGCGGTATGCGTGATGCGCTAAGCTTATTAGATCAAGCCGTCTCGTTTAGCGGTGAACAACTGACAACAGATGATGCACTCCTGATTACAGGTGCGGTATCACAACATTTTATTAGTCAGCTTGCCGAGGCTATTTTTGATCAAAATATAGCAGTAGCATTAGATACATTAAATGAATTGCTTCAGCAAGGGAAGGATGCTGCTAAATTAATAGAGGATATGATCTTCTATTTTAGAGACATGCTTCTATATAAAACGGCACCAGATCTTGAAGGCGTCCTAGAGAAGGTGAAGGTTGATGAAAAATTTGTTTCGCTCTCTGGACGTGTGGAGCCTCAGTTCCTTTATGAGACGATTGAAGTCCTTAACAAAAGTCATCAAGAAATGAAATGGACCAATCATCCTCGCATTTTCTTTGAGGTAGCTGTTGTTAAACTCTGTCAGTCAACCACTGGGATGACACCATCGGCTGATAACGCTGACCTAAAGGTGTTAACGGATAAAATAGAAAAGCTGGAGCAGGAGCTATCAAGGCTAAGAGCTGAAGGTATCCCAATGTCTCAGCCGCAAAATCCGCAAGAACAAAAGGGAACTCCGAGACCTCAAACGAGCCATAAAAATGGCTATCGTGCCCCTGTTGGTCGTATTCACGAAATTTTAAAAGAAGCAAAGCGCCCAGAATTAGAGAAGATAAAGGGGAAATGGGGAGAGCTCCTTGCCTCATTGAAACAGCAAAACAAGGTGTCTCATGCTGCACTTTTAACCGATAGCGAACCAGTTGCAGCGGCAACCCATGCTTTTGTCTTAAAATTTAAGTTTGAAATACATTGTAAAATGGTTGCTGAAGATAAAAGTGGTGTTCGTACCAATCTTGAGCACTTATTAGAGTCGATGTTAGGAAAAAGAGTGGAATTAGTTGGCGTTCCTGATGCCCAATGGGGTAAAATAAGAGAAGAATTTTTAAGAGATCATCAGTCAGATGAACAGGCGGATGGTCAGCCAACTTCTGTGGAAGAGGATCCGCTAATTGCGGAAGCGAAGAAGTTGGTAGGTATCGACTTAATTGAAATCAAAGATGAATAAACAAAATGAAAGAGAGTGGTCATTATGCGCGGTGGAATGGGAAATATGCAAAAAATGATGAAACAAATGCAAAAAATGCAAAAGGATATGGCGAAGGCTCAAGAAGAGTTATCAGAAAAAGTCCTTGAAGGTTCAGCAGGTGGCGGTATGGTCACTGTGAAAGTGAATGGACAAAAAGAAGTCGTTGATGTTGAAATTAATGAAGAGGTTGTTGACCCAGAGGACATCGATATGCTTCAAGACCTTGTGCTTGCAGCAACAAATGATGCGTTGAAAAAGGTTGATGAGTTAACAAATGAGACAATGGGTCAATTCACAAAAGGAATGAACATGCCAGGTTTATTCTAGGAGGATAACTAAAGATGCAATATCCTGAACCAATATCAAAGCTAATCGATAGCTTTATGAAATTGCCAGGAATCGGGCCGAAAACTGCGGTCCGTCTGGCTTTTTTTGTTCTTAGTATGAAGGAAGATGTCGTATTAGATTTTGCTAAAGCGCTTGTGAATGCAAAGCGCAACTTAACCTATTGTTCGGTTTGCGGGCATATCACTGATCAAGATCCTTGCTATATTTGTGAAGATACGAGAAGAGATCAATCTGTTATCTGTGTCGTCCAGGATCCAAAAGATGTGATCGCAATGGAAAAGATGAAAGAATATAACGGCTTATATCATGTGTTACATGGTGCAATTTCTCCAATGGACGGAATCGGTCCGGAGGATATTAAAATTCCTGACTTATTAAAGAGACTGCAAGACGATCAAGTAACAGAGGTCATTCTAGCAACCAATCCAAACATTGAAGGAGAAGCCACGGCTATGTATATCTCCAGATTGTTGAAACCATCAGGAATCAAACTATCTCGTATTGCACATGGACTCCCAGTAGGTGGGGATTTAGAGTATGCGGATGAAGTGACACTTTCTAAGGCTCTTGAAGGTAGACGTGAGATGTAGGAGGGAGAAGTACGGCACATGGGTTTTCTTCGCAGAAAATCAATTCGAAAAGAATTCGATGAAAAACTAATTCAACAGCTTTTTAAGCAAAAGGAAGAATGGAACAGAAAAAAAAAGCTTGTCGCAAATAGCTTTGAGCCTTCACCGGACATTCTATTCGAATTAAAGCTAGCTCAAGCGAAATACTTTTTCTATTTAAGAGAAGCTAAAAAGAGAAAGTTGAGTCTAAACAATAGGAAGTAGCAGGTCTATTTTACATAGTCCTCTCATATGCTTGTACTATTCATATGAAGAGGAGATGAGAGGATTATGGAACCTGTTATTGTGATTAGTTCAATTTTGCTGGCTGTATTATTGCTGTTTATGTCTGGTGTTCAAGCAAATCCATTCAAATGGTTAGGGCTTATCGGAGTTAAGTTTGTGGCGGGCGCTCTTTTTTTATTTTGTCTCAATTTATTTGGCGATAGTTTAGGGCTGCATGTCTCAATCAATCCCGTGACGAGTGGAATTAGTGGGTTATTGGGCATTCCAGGTGTTGCTGCCTTAGTTGTAATAGAAAAGTTTATTATTTAATGAAAAATACTGTTGACTTTAGTTTTGTATGGTGGTAAATTAATATACGTCGCTGATGACGAAGAAACAAAAAACATATTAACGAAAAAGTTGTTGACACTAATAACTTTAACGTGATAAGATGTTCTGGTCGCTTCTGAAGCGGTAAACAAGTTCTTTGAAAACTAAACAAGACAAAACGTACCTGTTAATTCGAGTTTTTATAAAAAATCCTATGATGAAT
>NZ_JBFEFT010000037.1:0-12714 GCF_047229225.1 Bacillus sp. 179-C3.3 HS
AATGGAGCGGGTGATGAGAATCGAACTCACGACATCAGCTTGGAAGGCTGAGGTTTTACCACTAAACTACACCCGCATGATTTAAGTTGGCGCGCCCGAGAGGAGTCGAACCCCTAACCTTTTGATCCGTAGTCAAACGCTCTATCCAATTGAGCTACGGGCGCTTAATCAGGCGACTTAATTATCTTAACATATCGTTTTTTCTAAGTCAACATCTTTTTTAAATTTCTTTATCGCAAGCATTTGAACATCAACGTTTCAATTGCGTCATCAGCGACGAATAAAAATATACCATGATTTACTCAAATGGGTCAATACATTTTTCTAAAAAAGTATAAAGTTTTTTCAGGAGTGACTTTTTCTTATATAAATAGAGAGGCAATCGCCCTATTTCCTTCATAATCTCATTGATTCCGAAATAAAATCTTTCTAAATCCAAAGAAGGACAAAACTTGACTGCCTAGAATTTCTATTTATCGGAAAATTCTTATTATTTTCCAAGCCTTTAAAGGAGGTAGGGATTGATGAAAAAATTCATTGCTTTTCAAATCATGATTGCATTGGTGATTGGAGCACTGATCGGCCATTTCTTTCCGGACTTCGGGATGGCACTCCGGCCAATCGGGGACGGGTTTATCCGATTGATTAAAATGATCGTAGTTCCTATCGTTTTCTCTACTATCGTTATTGGGGCAGCTGGTAGTGGAGGCATGAAGAAGATGGGCAGCCTTGGATTGAAAACGATCATCTGGTTTGAAGTCATCACAACGATCGTTCTTGGTATCGGCCTTTTATTAGCCAATGTCCTAAAGCCTGGCGTTGGACTTGATTTTTCTAAATTAGCCAAGAAAGATATTGGTGAATTAGATGGCTATACTGAAAAAGTGGTCGACTTTAAACAAATGGTATTAGATATCATTCCAACAAATATCGTCGATGTCATGGCCCAAAACGATTTACTTGCTGTGATTTTTTTCGCTATTTTGTTTGGTGTTGCTGCAAGCGGCATCGGTAAAGCATCCGCTCCTGTTCTTACCTTCTTTGAATCTGTTGCACAAATTATGTTTAAGCTCACACAGATGGTGATGGTCACTGCACCGCTTGGAGTTCTTGCCTTAATGGCCGCTTCGGTTGGTCAATACGGCATTGTATTATTAATCCCTATGATGAAGCTTGTCGGGACTGTCTTCTTAGGGTTATTCATTATCTTATTTGTTTTGTTCCCTCTTGTCGCACTGATCTTCCGTTTCCACTACTTCGAAGTATTAAGAATGATTTGGGATTTGTTCTTAGTTGCCTTTTCCACCACAAGTACAGAAACTGTTCTCCCTCAACTGATGTCACGAATGGAGAAATACGGCTGTCCAAAAAGAATTGTCTCCTTCGTGATTCCGTCTGGTCTTTCTCTCAACTGTGATGGTTCAAGTTTGTATTTATCGGTTTCCTGCGTGTTTCTTGCACAGGCGTTTGGTGTCGAGATGAGTTTAACTCAACAGCTCCTCATGATGCTTGTTCTTGTTTTAACAAGTAAAGGCATTGCAGCCGTGCCTTCTGGTTCACTCGTTGTTCTGTTGGCCACCGCCCATGCAGTCGGTCTTCCGGCAGAAGGAGTCGCTATCATTGCTGGTGTGGATCGCATTATGGATATGGCACGCACAGGTGTGAATGTACCGGGGCATGCGGTTGCATGTATCGTCGTATCAAAATGGGAAAAAGTATTTCGTGAATCTGCTTGGGAGGTTCCAAGAGCAGGTGAGGAAACAAAAGGGATGTAATCTCCTATATATAGAAGAAAAGAGGAAAGGGCTCATCCTTTCCTCTTCTTATGGCAAAAAGGTCTGCGTTAATACCGCTCTCCCTTTCTCTTGCATTTGCACTTCAGCATATGCCCCATTGATCAGAGTCATTTGTGGCGGCACATGCCCGCAATCAATATCATAAAGTATCGGCACTTGTAAATCACGATGCAATTCTTGATATATATCGATATATTCGTAGCCTTCCACCGGCTCATCCACCGCACTTCGGCCGAACATGATTCCTGAACAATTTTCAAACCAGCCAGCCAATTTCAATTGTACAAGAGATCGCTTCATGCTCGCGGCATTTAATGCACAGTTTTCAAAATACCATAGAATCGGCTCATCCTTTATAAATGTTTGTTGAAAAGCTTTTACATCTCCGTAAGGCGTCCCAGCTAAGTGACGGATCACATCGATACAACCACCCATGAGTCTCCCCTTCACAGTGATTCTTTCATCAGGGATTGCTCGCCATTCTGTCGGCTCTGTTAAATGATAGATATGTTTGCTTGGGTTATCAAACTGCCATTCTTTTTGATACATAGATGAAGAAATCTGGGTAACGTCTGTCTCTAGTAAAGTGGACAGCACCTGTTCCCACTTAGCGGTCGTTGGATCTTGTTCTTCGCCACGAAGGTCTATAAAGTTCGTCCCATGCGCTGTGGCAATCCCTGTTTTTAATGTCATTGCAAGCAGAAGAACACTCGTATCTGAGTAACCAAGTATCCACTTTCTTTGCATTTCGGAGAAATCAAGATGCTCTAATATTTCAATTAGAAGCTGACCACCCCACGGTGGGATGATATGGTCAATATGATCACTTGTTATCATATACTGAAGTTCTTTTGCTCGTTCGATGGCAGGGGCAGACTTCGCTTTTTCTTGTTGCCATACCGTATCCCCACATATCACTTCATATCCTCTTTTCTTCATCCGCTCACTGGAAAGCTGAACTAGCTCATGCCAAGATGGTTGTACACCGGATGAAGGGGCTGTCACGCCAATGGTTTGTCCTTTTTGCAAAAGCGGATATTGGATCATTCTCTCATCCCCTATTCATTTATGAATCTCTTGCTCCTTAGCGGAAAGCACAATATATACACCCGAAAAGATACATAGTATCCCAACGATAGATCGGACCCCAACCTCTTCCCCCAATAGTAGCCACCCAAGAGCTGTACCGACGACTGGTTGGAAGAAGAAAAAGAGACCGCCACTCGAAGCATCCATCAGTTGAAGCCCCCTATTCCACAAAAAGAAGGCTAGTGCTGTTGAGATGACGCCGAGATACAGAATACCTCCCCAAATTTCAGGTCTTGCCATTTGTCCAACATCAAGTTGAGGCAAACGAAATAAGACTGGCGGCGTTAATACAAGAAATGCAATGATGATGGCATAGGTTGTCGTCACCACCTGTGGATACTTTTTCGGAACACGTTTCAGTAATACGGACATGAGCGCCCATGTTAAAGCAGCGATCACCAAGGAGAGCCCTCCAACAAATTCATCTGATTGAAACGCAACACGTCCAATCATCATCAACACACCAACTGTAGCAAGAAGAATTGATAAACACTTCCTGACCGTGATGGCTTCTTTTAATAGAAAGAAAGCAAACAAGACCATAAAGGCAGGTGTTGCAGATGTAATGACTGCGCCCATTTGTGCCGATGTGTACATCGTGCCTATTTCTTGAGTCACGATAGACAGAGCATTCCCTATCAGCCCAATCATGACAATGAGCGGTATATCTTTTCGATCTATCCGAAAGGAATAACCTAAGCGCCAAATCATGAATACAAGCACGATTGCGGCGATTGCATATCTCAACCATACAAGTTCAAGTGGAGGAACGACAGCAACCGTTATTTTCACCACAACGTACATCCCGCCCCAAATACTTGCGGCTATCGCTAAATACAGTGCACCTATCAACTTTTCATTCATCTTTTTCCCTCCGTTACTGGATCTATCAACATTTCGATATCCATAAGCGGAGATTCTCCTCCGTTATGGTTGGAGGTTGCTTGGTATATCATGTTCAAATAACGGCTTCCATCTCATCATCGTCACCTCAATTGTTTTTATTTTCTGATTATATGAACCTTATAACAAAATCTGGATTTCTTCAAATCTTTTTTCACCTCTATTCCCCTTATATATAGAAGATAAGTGGTATTGACATGCTGATTTCATTCTCATATAGTAAGTTCAACTATAAATGGTCGCAGAGAAATGGGGGAGGAGTTCAATGGAGGTTGAAGCTAAGAAACATCTTCCCACTATGAAACATGATGCGTTTCTTGAGGGAATCAAAGATTGTGTGCCAACTTTGATTGGGTATATGAGCATTGGCTTTGCTTTTGGAATTGTCGGTATTAGCGCCCAGTTAAGTATATGGGACATTGCACTATTATCTATTTTTGTTTACGCAGGTGCTGCACAATTTATTATTTGTGCACTGCTGGTCACAGGGAGCCCTCTTTCGGCCATTATTTTCACAACATTTATTGTGAATCTTAGGCACTTGCTGCTAAGTCTGACCCTTGCTCCTCATTTTACACGCTATTCTTTGAAGCAAAATATCGGATTTGGCCTTTTGCTGACAGATGAGTCCTTTGGCGTTGCAATGAATAAATTGGCGCAACAAGGAAAGTTAAGCAATCGATGGATGCATGGTCTGAACTTAACCGCTTATTTATGCTGGATTGCTGCCTGTACACTCGGTGGCATTTTTGGACACTGGATTTCAAATCCAGAGGCACTCGGTCTTGATTTTGCACTATCCGCTATGTTTGCTGCGTTATTGATTCTATCTCTTCAAACTGTGCCAAAAAATAAACTCACTCATCGCTTATCGCTGGTGTTGTATATGGTGCTTGCCATGTTTATTTTGCTTCATTTTGTTCCATCACACGTCGCTGTTTTGTTAGCCACTGTGATTGTTGCAACCATTGGGGTGGTGACAGATAAATGACCAGCAGTTTCATGATATGGCTGATTCTTGGTTGTATGATTGTGACCGTCATTCCCAGGGTCCTTCCTTTTTTATTTGTACGGAGTATCGAGCTGCCTGAAGTCGTACTCAAGTGGTTATCTTTTATTCCGATCTGCATCTTTACGGCATTAATTGCAGAGCACCTTTTCATACATACAACAACAGGCGTCACCATTCACTGGATGTATCTGGCCGTATTGGCTCCAACCGTGCTGATCGCGATTTTGACAAAAAGCTTATCGCTCACTGTACTGATTGGGGTCGCACTGATGGCAGCTGCTAGATGGTTCTTCTAAATAAACAAAGCTTAACCGCAACATACGGTTAAGCTTTGTTCGTTTGATCAGCATATTTTGAGCTTGAGCGGAAGACAAAGCTACCCTCTCTCGGACTACTGGTTTAGTTTGTTTTTCACGTCACCTTTTTTATCTTGTAGTTTCCCTTTTGCTTGATCCTTCTTGCCTTCCACTTCTAGGTTTTGTTGATTTGTCGTTTCGCCAACCTTTTCCTTCACTTGCCCTTTGACTTGGTTGGTTTTTCCTTTCAATTTATCCATATGTCCTTTTTGTTCACTCATCTGTTCCACCTCCAAGTTTGATACTATTCTTTTATCCTTTTTGAAAAATATAAAACATCTCAGTGTGCGTTCGAAATGTTTGCTGTATGATAGAAAAATGAGACTGAAAGATTGGTGGTCGGTGCAATGATGATATCTGAAACTATGTTCACAGTTCGTGAAGTGACCTATCGTATTCGGTCTGCTACTTCAGCAGATGCTAAAAAATTAGCAGCGCTCAGATTGAGAGTCGATGGCGAAACAGAATACTTAGACCGTGAACCAGGCGAAGACTTGATGGATGAAGAAACATTTATAGGGTTGATTAGAGAGGATTCAAAGCAAAGCCGGCATTTATTTTTGGTTGCTGATATCGAAGGAGAGATTGTCGGATTTTCAAGATGTGAAGGTCATTCACTCAAACGCTCAGCTCACAAAGTAACATTTGGCGTCGCCGTACAGAAAGATGTATGGGGCTATAAAATTGGCAAAGCGCTTTTAGCCGAATCGATCAAATGGGCAGATACACAGGGGATCCAAAAGATCTCACTCCAAGTACTTGAAACCAATCAAAAAGCCATTCGGTTATACGAGCAACATGGCTTTGAGATTGAAGGTATTTTAAAAAAAGATAAACTACTTTCAGACGGAACGTATTATGATACAGTTGTGATGGGAAGACAGCGTCCAACCTCATCGACTTACAACACATAACCCCATATCATAGAAATCGCACTGTACACAAGTAGCAACCCCATGACAAATTGAAACGGTCGCTGATAAACGGCAAGGAAACGCTTAAACAAAGAGCCGAATAAACTCCAGCTGAACGTACCTAAAAACCCAATGAATGCAAGAGCTAGTGTCAATAAGAAAACCTGTATATTGGACTGTCCATATGGCAGTACAAATGTTGAAATAACCGTTAACCCATACAAAATCGCTTTCGGGTTGATAAATTGCAGCAACATACCAGGAAAGAAATGATTATAGCGATCCAATGTTTCGTCATCGCTATCTTTACTTTTCATGATTTTGACAGCCAAATACAGCATATAAAAGGCTCCGATGAAAGCCATCACCCAGCCTATTTTCGGCATGGCCTGTTGAAGAATGATATTGAAGAAACAACTTAAACACAAAATGACGAAAAATCCTATACCAACACCTAAACAAAAGCGAAATGTTTGTTTTACCCCATACTTATTTGTAAAGGCCATGGCCATGATATTGTTCGGCCCAGGTGTGAAGCTGGTGACAAAAGCATATATTAGCATGGAAAGTATCAAGATGCCGCCCCCTTTTTACGTTATACAGACCAAAAAGTCTTTATATCGTACATATTACGTTTTATTGTACTATCCGCTCTTTATAAAGTAAATACAGAAAGGAGCTTTTTGAATGGAAGACGTCCAATCGATTATTGCAAAAAATGTAAAGCTTCTCAGAGATCAAAAAAAGTTAAGCCTTGAAAAGATGGCAGAATTAACAGGTGTCAGTAAGACCATGATTGGGCAAATCGAAAGAGGAGAATCAGCGCCTACGATCACTACTTTGTGGAAGATCGCCAATGGCTTAAAGGTTTCTTTTAGCGAGCTCATTTACGCACCACAGCCAGAAATCAAAGTGGTGCGTAAAGAAGATGGACAGGTTTTAACAGAGGACGAAGGAAGGTATCGTGTGTATACCACTTTCCCATTTGATGACAGAAGGAAATTCGAAGTATACCAAGTAGAAATTGATCCTAGCGGGTCATTGCGTGCGGATGAACATATCGGGGGAACCGAGGAATTAATCACCGTTTTTGAAGGAGTGCTTGATTTGACCATTGGTGATGAAAAATACACCTTAACACCCGGCGACTCGATTCGTTTCAAAGCAGATCGTGCCCATGAATACAAACAGTCAGGGGAACACATGGTACGACTGCAAATGATCCTCTATTATCCCAATTGAAAAAGCTGACAGGTTCTTGTACCTGTCAGCTTTTATTCTATTGATCACGTAATAACGAAGGCTTTCAACTGATTTTCATCTTCACATTGACAACTACTTCTGAAACGCCAAAAAGGCCGATCAAGCTGATAACCACTTGATCGGCCTCTATATTTATTGTTGCTCCGCTTCCCAGCGAGCGACTTCTTCTCTTACTTTTGGCGCTACTTCTTTTCCAAATAACTCAATGGCTTTCATAACCTGATCATGCGGCATAGAGCCCACCGGTACATGAAGCATAAAGCGGGTAATGCCGACATTTTTTCGTAGGTGGATGACTTTCTCTGCCACCGTATCTGAATCTCCAACATACAGTGCACCTTCTAATGTTCTCGCTGCATCGAATGTAGAACGTGTATAAGGTCCCCATCCTCGCTCTCTTGCTAGTGTATTCATTACATGCTGTGTAGATGGGAAAAATTGATCCGCCGCCAGCTCTGTGTCTTCTGCTACAAAGCCATGTGAGTGCGATGCCACTGTCAGTTTTTTCGGGTCATGTCCAGCATGAATGGCTGCTTGCTTGTACATCTGAACAAGCGGTGCGAATTGCCTTGGGCTACCGCCAATGATTGCAAGGACTAGCGGTAATCCTAATAATCCTGCCCGTACGACAGATTCACGATTTCCGCCACTCCCAATCCAAATCGGAAGGGGATCTTGAACCGGTCTTGGATATACCCCAACATCTTGAATCGATGGACGATGCTTCCCGCTCCAAGTCACACGTTCCGATCTTTGTAATGCCAACAACAAATCTAGTTTTTCTTCAAATAATTCCTCATAATCATTGAGGTCATAGCCAAAGAGCGGGAATGATTCAATAAATGATCCACGCCCTGCCATGATCTCTGCCCGTCCGTTCGATAGTCCATCTAATGTCGCAAAATCCTGAAATACACGAACTGGATCCGCCGATGATAGGACGGTCACTGCACTTGTCAGCCGAATCTTCTTCGTTTGCGTTGCCGCAGCTGCTAATACGACTGCTGGATTGGATGCAGCAAAATCTTCCCTGTGGTGCTCACCCACACCAAATACATCTAATCCCACTTGATCAGCTAAGATAATTTCTTCTACAACCTCTCGAATACGCTGTGCATGACTAACGGTTTTCCCCGTTTGAAAATCAGGTGTTGTTTCAACGAATGTGCTAATTCCTAGTTCCATGTTGGAACCCCCTATCTTATAAATAAGTCACAAATTCAGAGACTGGTTTTCGGTAACCTCTTGCTTTTCTGCTTTCTACTTTCTCTTTTCCGAGCGTGATCATTAAAACAGGGACCAAATCAGAATCGATGTTCAACACTTTTTTCATTGCTTCAGGATCAAAACCGATCATTGGGCATGTGTCCCACCCTTTGTTTTTCGCTGCAAGCATAAACAGCATGGCAGATAATGAAGCATTTCGGATGGCTTCTTCCTTCTGGAAGTCCACTCCTCTCTGTTCATAAACGCTAATTGTCTCTCTGACCATTTCATCATATTGTTGAGTATCGAGAATGCCTAACATCTTTAATCCTTCATATATATACCCTGCTTGTTGATAAGCTTTCGGGTCCCCTAGCACAATAATAGCGGCTGACGCAGAATGAACCTTATATTGTCCATATGCAGCTTCTCTTACTTGTTCTTTTAGTTCATCTGTTTGGACGACTACATATTGAGTATGCTGTAAATTAAAAGCGGATGGTGCTAATTTCACTTCTTCAAAAATGCTGTTAAGCTCTTCTCTCGAAATCGAGATATTTGGTAAAAAATTTGATGCTGATCTTCTTTCGCGTACTAATGTATCAAAACTTTGTGTCATGTTGCTTCCTCTTTTCTTGTAGTTGTTGTGCTCCTAGACCAATCTTTTTCAATAATTCGATCAGTTGCTCTTTTTCTTCCTTGTCAATAAAGGACAGGTTTTGCGAAATGAAATCTGTCAGTTTAGGGAAAATATCATCAAACATTTGTCTCCCTTTTTCCGTCAGGCATACATGAAATACTCGTTTGTCAGCGGGTGCACATTGTCTATTGACTAGTTCTTGTTTTTCTAACTTATTGACGTAATATGTAATGCTTCCACTAGGGATAAACAAAATGTCACTAATTCTTTGGACAGGTTGTGACCCCTTGCTATAGAGCAACTCAAGGATCTGAAAATTTTCAAACCCGATATCATAACGTTCAATGTCTTTTTGGATATTCGTAAATAGGACTTGATGGGCTTTCCGCCATACGCGAAAAAGTCTTAAGTCTAATTCATGTTCACGCTGCACCATGGCAACTACTCCTTTTTCAAGAAATCCTAATACTAGGATAAATTTATCCTAACACTAGGATATTTTCTTGTCAACGAGTTTGTTTTATGAAAAATGAATGGTTAGAAGATCCTCCGAGCACAAAGAAAAATCATTGATCAAACTCATTAATTTCTATTCCAATTTCAATAATAGTTCGTACAATGTGCGTGCCAGCTTCTCAGCATCGACTGTCATGCCTTCGTGAATCCATTCCTCCAGTACACCAACGACACCAGACACGACAAAAGAAGCCTCTATTTGTTCATTTTCCGTCATATGACGCTGATTTAAAAGCTGCCACTCTTTCATCACTTTTTCTTTGAAAAACACTTTAAACTGATTGGTTGTTGGACTGTTGCGTTTCACGAATAACGTCAGCATATATTGATTGTCCTTCAGATACTCTGTTGTCTTGTTCAAGAATGCCAGCATATCAAGAGGGTCCTCACTCGGAAATGCCTCATCATATAACCCACCAAGCTGATCAAATAGTTCTCTTTCTAGCTTTTCATACAAATCAAACACATCTTGATAGTGCAAGTAAAACGTGCCTCTACCTAGATCAGCTCGCCTTGAAAGCTCTGACACTGTAATCTGTTGAACTTCTTTCTCTTTTAAAAGCTGGAGAAAACTCTCTCGAATCGCTTTTTTTGTTTTAACTGTTCGTCTATCCTCCATAAGCCACCCTCCGTTACTGAACAATTCGGCACCAATTGTCTATTTTTGAACATGACATCATCAATTGCCGATGTTCGACTTGTTTTCTTCTTATTATAATAAACACATGTTCATCAATCCACAACTGTTCAAAAAAGGAGGAAATTTGATGATTCAATATAGATTAGCTAGAGAGGAAGAACTGCATCAAGTAGCAGACTTATTACATGATTCATTTCAGGGGTATTCATTTTTAGATTTATTGTGCGAGAAAGTCCGCAAGCGCTCCGCTTTCGCTCGTCAACTTCATCTGATCAATACTAAAATATATATTCAGCGCCATAGCTGTTTTGTAGGGGTAGAGAACGAGAGAATTGTGTCTGCTGCGCTTTTAAAGCAACCTCATCATTCTGAACCCGGACTGATTGATTACGTGATGGCTGGTGGTTTGAAGCTACTCTTAACAGGAGGATTATCGGCCATACAACACGTTTTCCGCATATTAAAAGAAGCCGGGAAAGCATGTTCCTCCTTAAAGAAACCGTATTGGTATTTAGAAGCGATTGTTGTAGATAAAAAGCAACAAGGTAAAAAGCTCGGAAGCCGTATGTTAAAAGAATGTTTATACCCTTTTATCTCTAATCAAGGTGGAGGACTGTTTACTCTGATTACCCATCATGAGGCTAATCGACATTTCTATCAAAAAAATGGGTGGACAGAATTTGATGAAAGAGTATTGCGAGGCAAAGAAATGGCTCTCAAAAATTGGAGCTACAAAATATTGATTTAATCATGCCAAGGTATCCCCTGTTGTGATGATATAATAGAAACAGTTCAATCACTGATCATACTTGGAGGCGAGATTGATGATACGACGACTTGATCATATTGTGTTGACTGTTCACCATATCGAGGACACCATACGCTTTTATACGAACGTATTAGGAATGAAGGAAGAAACCTTCGGTGAAGGACGGAAAGCGTTACGCTTCGGCCTACAAAAAATCAACCTTCATGAAATAGGCAATGAATTCGAACCGAAATCAGCACACCCCCTCCCTGGCTCTGCCGATTTATGTTTTATTACAGATTTAGAAATGGATGATGTATTGCTTCATCTTCGAAAGCAAGTTGTACAGATTGAAGAAGGACCCGTTGAGCGAACTGGTGCCCTAGGACCAGTGGAGTCCGTATATATTCGTGATCCTGATATGAACTTAATTGAAATCTCTCGCTATATCGAGGAGAGTGAAAAGAAATGACACGTCTATTTTTAAGACCCATCGAGAAGCAGGATTATCCCGGTATTCATAGAGGCTGTCAGTTTGAAGAAATACGAGAAATGACTGGGACACGTCAAACATTTACTTTAGAGGATATCGAATCAGCGTATACGCACTTTCTGAAAGATGAGTCGAGACGTGACTTTGCCATTTGTTTGCTTGAAACGAACGAGATGATTGGTGATGCAGCGATTGTGGATATTGATCCACTCAATCGTTCTGCCGGCTTTCGGATTGCACTATATGGACCAGAACATTTCCACCAAGGGTATGGCACTGAAGCGGTTCGCTTGATCCAAGCATTCGCCTTCGAATCCCTAGAACTAAACCGTCTCGAACTTGAAGTCTTTTCACATAATCCAAGAGCCATTCGTAGTTATGAAAAAGCTGGTTTTCAATATGAAGGCAGAAGACGGCAAGCACTTTATTTTAATGGTACTTATTCAGATGAAATCATGATGGGCATCCTGCGCGAAGATTACGAGCAACTAAAAAAGGAATCTTTATTGTAAACACAACAGTCTGCAACCATATTGATCATATGACAAAGGAGGGTCTTCTCATGAACATTAGACCGATTCAACAAAAGGACAACCCTTTCATTGCTACAATTATTCGTCAATCATTAGAATCTGCGAATCTCGCGATAGAAGGAACGGCTTACGTAGACCCACAACTGGATCAGCTTTTTGAATACTATCAATCATTGCCACATGCAGCCTACTGGATTGCTGAAGACCATGGTGAGGTCGTCGGCGGCATAGGGATCGCTCCTTTTACAAGTGAAATATGTGAATTGCAAAAGCTATATTTACGACCACAAGTGCAAGGAAAAGGTGTTGGTAAACAGCTGATGGATACTGCACTGCACTTTGCGTCTAAAACCTATAAGGCTTGCTACTTAGAAACGCGACGTGAATTAACAGCGGCGACCGGACTTTATCACCGTTATGGATTTTCTCTACTTGCTGAACCACTAGAAGGTTCAGAACATTCTGCTATCGATGCATGGTATTTGAAAACATTCTAAACTTGCCACAAAATAAAAAAGCAACTCTTTCAGGGACTGACCCCCGTTTTTGAGACAGGGATCAAAAACACCTTTATACAGCCAACTGCCGATAGTTTATCGGTGATT
>NZ_JBFEFT010000038.1:0-12465 GCF_047229225.1 Bacillus sp. 179-C3.3 HS
TCAGCAGCTGTTAAGTTTTCACCAGAAGCACCAAGGTTGTTGATTGTGTGCTCTAGACGGTTTTGTACTGCACCAAGCTTAGAACGTTGTTCAGAAACAAGTTTGATCGCTTCATCCACACCAGCAAGTTGAGTATCAAAATCGTTCGTAGTAAAATCAGTTACTTTGACATCCTTAACTTTAACAGTGGCATCTCCTAATGCATCTGCTTTCATACTATTAATCGTTACATCTAATGTTTGACCACCATTAGCACCAATTTGGAATGTAAATGTTCCTCCAGTACCATCTAATAGCTGTTTACCGTTAAATTGAGTGCGGTCACCAATTCCATCGATCTCTGCTGAAAGAGCTGTAATCTCTTCTTGGATCGCAGATAAATCTTCATCCTGTTGAGTACCAGTGTTACCCGCTTGAACAACTAGTTCACGAACACGCTGTAGAATTGCATGTGTTTCCGTTAATGCACCTTCAGCTGTTTGGATAAGAGAGATACCATCTTGTGCGTTTTTAGAAGCCATTTCTAATCCACGGATTTGTCCACGCATTTTTTCAGAGATCGCAAGACCTGCTGCGTCATCTCCTGCACGGTTAATACGAAGACCTGAAGAAAGCTTCTCCATGTTCTTTTGGCTAGCAGCGTTGTTTGAAGACAAACGGTTTAAAGTGTTAAGTGCTGCGATATTGTGGTTAATTCTCATTTCATTACCTCCATGTGTTTGGGACCTGACAGACGTCCTTGTCTGAAAACAGTCCTTTTTTCTAGGGTGTATCAACCCTGACAATTCTTTTATCGGATACACCTATAGGAAGTTTAGTATTTTAAATCATTTTATAAGTCATTTTTCATAAATTAGTTTCACAACAAAACACCCATTTATTATTCATTTAAAGTGATCGACTCCTCTTTACTTACAATCCTTCATCGTAAAATGTCAAACACTTTAATGAATACTCAGTTGAGTTGATCCTCTATATCAAGTTTTCAGCCAACATAAAAAAAAGCCCCATGAAGGGGCCTTTCATTAACGTAATAATTGAAGAACGTTTTGTGGCTGTTGGTTCGCTTGTGCAAGCATTGCTTGAGAAGCTTGAGAAAGAATGTTGTTCTTAGTGAACTCACTCATTTCTTTCGCCATGTCTACGTCACGAATACGAGACTCAGCCGCTGTTAAGTTTTCACCAGAAGCACCAAGGTTGTTGATTGTGTGCTCTAGACGGTTTTGTACTGCACCTAGTTTAGAACGTTGTTTAGAAACTGCTTCAATTGCGCCATCAACGATTGCTAGTTGATCATTGAAACCACCAGCAGCAGCAGCATCAGTTGTTGCAAACTTTGTTACGTCAAGAGCGGATACTGTTTTAGTTGCATCAGCTGGATCTGTTCCAAGTTTATCAGCTGACATCGCTTCAATGTTAACTGATAACTGTTGAGCACCATTAGCACCAATTTGGAAAGTTAGTTTTGATGTGCCAGCAGCACTATAAGTACCATCTAGCAATTTCTTTCCGTTGAACTCAGTACGATCAGAGATACCGTTCTTCTGAGTACCATTACCAATTTCTTGAATTAGAGCGTCGATTTCTTCTTTGATTGCACCAAGATCAGTATCGTCCTGTGTACCAGTGTTTCCAGATTGTACAACAAGCTCACGTACACGTTGAAGGATTGAGTGAGTTTCAGTCAATGCACCTTCAGCAGTTTGGATAAGTGAAATCCCATCTTGTGCGTTTTTAGTAGCCATTTCTAATCCGCGGATTTGTCCACGCATTTTTTCAGAGATCGCAAGACCTGCTGCGTCATCTCCTGCACGGTTGATACGAAGACCAGAAGAAAGCTTCTCCATGTTCTTTTGGCTAGCACCGTTGTTTGAAGACAAACGGTTTAATGTGTTAAGTGCTGCGATATTGTGGTTAATTCTCATTTCTTATTACCTCCATGTGTTTGGGACCTAACAGACATCCTTGTCTGAAAAAAGTCCTGATTATTAGGGCTTATTGACCCTAACGATACTTTTATCGGATTATTTTATGGGAAGTTTAGCATTTTTTAAAAAAAGTTCTATTATTTGTTACATTAATACCGATTTTCCCATTTTTAAAATTAAAAGCCACTGGTTATCAACCAGTGGCTTTTAGGTGTATTATCAATATTGCTTGATATCAAACATTAAAATATTTGGATACACCACATAATCTTTTTTAGTTGTGAAAGGACCTTTGTTATGTTCATCATTAATTTCATAGAAGTTCAATCCTATTCCAAAACTTCTTTCTTTATACCAACTTAGAAAATCATTGATCTCTTTCATTGAAAGCAAATAATCCTTTTGTAATCCGTTGATCATTGTGATCGATAGAATCCCTTTGCCAGTTTCTTCACTTGGCTTTGTTCCATCTTGATCCTTTGGTTCTTCCGTTGCGCCGTCATCTGGCTTTGTTCCGTCTTGATCTTTTGGTTCTTCCGTTGTGCCATCATCTGGCTTTGTTCCGTCTTGATCTTTTGGTTCTTCCGTTGTGTCGTCATCTGGCTTTGTTCCGTCTTGATCTTTTGGTTCTTCCGTTATTTCATCATCAGGCATTGTTTCACCTTCAGCAATTTGTAAATCTTTTAATGGGATAGAAATCACTAATTTGTAGTCACTTTTTATCGACTTTGAATGATAATCTTGATTAAAATTTCGTCCCCCTATGATATATATAGTCTCGTCAATCGTTACAGCACTTGAACCTACTCTAGCTTCAGGTAACTTGATAGAACTTCTTTTCACAGAATTAGTTTTAACATCATAAAACTGTGTAAAGGGTGATAATTGACTGGACCTGTCGTCATACTGGCCGCCTGCCATAAACAATTTTCCCTGATATGTTGTAAATGCAGCCCCTAGTTGATAAAAATTTAACTGTGATTTCGTTTGTAACCATTGATTTGATTCAATATCATATTCATATACTTGGGCATTGTGGTAATTACCGGCAGTTCTTTCTCCACCTGTTACATAAATTTTATTGTTAATGACTTCTGACATAGACATGCCAGTAAATTGCTGAGGAAACATTTTTAATTGTTGCCATTTATCCGTTTTTGTATCATAACTATAAAAATTATGTTCTTGATAAGGACTTTTATTAGTTGCAAGAATATAAATTTTTTCATCTACAACACTCGCAATAATATCTCCTTTTGTCACAGCTCGACTTGGTATAATAATTGGTTTTTCCGTCCATGTGTCTAATTCTGTATCATAAATATCAATCGTATTTGTGCTATCTAGATACGCTCCTCCAATTACGTATATTTTTTTACCTATCGTCACTGCAGTACTATCTGTTCTTTCTCTAGGCATATTAGCATTAGACGTCCACTCATTTTTCTGAGGATCATACACATAAGTATTTTTATTACTAAAGGATTTTTCACTACTTCCCCCAAAAACAAAAATTTTGCCATCAACTACTGCAGTACTAGAATGAAGTCTTTCCTCTGGTAAGTCTGCTCGCTTGGTCCACCCATTTGTGTCAGCGGCATCAGCTTTTAAAGGGCTAATTGTAATCATCATAAAAATAGTGAAAAGCAATAAAAATAAACCTTTTTTCATATTTTCTATCCTCCATTTCTTAAATCCCCCCTTTTATCGACATATTTGGAATAAAATTTAACATTTGCCATTCTATCCGATCATAAACAAACCAAAAATGCACGCATTTCTATCGATATCTTCCACCTAGACAATAAAATCTTGAAGCGTAGCGACTTAAGGTGACGATTACTTCGTAGTTAATCCCATTCAGCACTTCAGCCATTTCATCGTTAGAAATTTCTTCACCCTTTCGACAAATATAAATGACGATTTTCTCCCTTTTTTTGTCTTCTCACCTGAAAAACACGTGTGTACCCCATCCGTCTAGCTAAAGACATTGATCGCAAGTTTAGTAGCAATTTCAAAAGATATATTTGCACATCTTTTGCAAGGTTTATTAGTGAGGTCATTCACATTTACACTTACTTTTTAATAATTTTCTCCTCCTCTTTATGATGAATCATAAGTGAAGATTGAATATGCAGTAGATTAATAATACGGCGTGCCATTTCTGAAGGAGACGCATTGTAGTCATTTCTAATCCATTCAAGGATAAAACCAAAGATACCGTAGGAGCGATATTGGATCACATAGCTGTCATTGATTTCTGTATATTCATCACTCACAAACGACATTTTATGTTGAAAAATATATTGAAGTTTCCTAAGTAATTGTTCTTGAATATGAGGAATACGGTCTTCCATCACTAATAGGTCGTAATAGTCACGATTGTCGACAATATATTGAAACACATCCGTGCCATCTGGTTTCATACGTGTTAAATCAAGAAGTGGATTTTCACGTGTCGGCTTGCAAAATTCATATTCAAAGTGAGCCATTTCTCTTTGAATAACATCTGCTGCGAGTTCATCCTTACTGTCGTAATGGACATAAAACGTCGTTCGATTGTAGTTTGCTTTTTCGACAATATCCTTCACTTTCACATGAGAATATCCTTTTTCACCTACTAGGTTTTTAAACGTTTGGCGTAGTGTATCCTTTGTTCGTTCAACACGCCGATCCTCTTTTCTGATCATGTACACCCTCCTTAGACACTTTTTATAAAATGTTGACTAATGACACACAATTGTTTTTATGTTGAAAACCTATACAAAACCGTTTTTTTGCTGATTGAAACAAACTTTTTTTCATCCTACAATCAACTTGAGTCACAAAAAAATGAAAATTCTGTGACATTTTATCTATCTGTATTAGAATATCATACTATATAAAAAGCGAGGGAACATGTGATGGAAATTCAAGCGATGGTCACAACAAACGAAAAAGATTTTGAAAAACAAACTTTGTTACTCGATGATCCAAAAGCAGATGAAGTGCTGGTCAAAATCATTGCTACAGGCGTCTGTCATACGGATGCCACCGTATTAGATGGCACACTCCCTGTACCGCGTCCTGCTTTATTAGGTCATGAAGGGTCTGGTATTGTCGTCAAAACCGGATCTAATGTCACCACTGTTCAAAAAGGTGACCACGTTGTATTGGGATTTGCCTATTGCGGTCACTGCGACAATTGCTTAGATGGGAATGCGGGCGGATGCGAAAACATGATGACATTAAATTTCTCCGGTCGTAACAAACATCAAGAAACACCGCTTCACACACACGATCATCAAGATGTATCACAATTTTTTGGTCAATCATCGTTCGGTACTTATGCGACGGTGGATGAGAAAAACGTTGTCAAAGTCGATAAAGAAACCGATTTGCGCTATCTAGGTCCATTCGGTTGCGGATTAATGACTGGAAGCGGCACGGTGTTAAACTCGCTTGCTCCAGAGCCAGGTACAAGTCTTGTTGTGTTCGGTACAGGAGCTGTTGGTTTAAGCGGACTCATGGCTGCAAAAATCGCAGGTTGTCACCCGATTATTGCCGTTGATATCCATGATAGTCGTCTCGAACTCGCAAAAGAATTGGGTGCAACACATGTCATCAATAGTAAGCGTGAGAATCCTGCTGAAAAGATCAAGGAATTGACAGAGGGAAAAGGGGCACATTATTCATTTGAAACAACAGGTGTACCCGAAGTCACACTTGCTGCTCTACACTGTCTACGCGTAAAAGGAACTTGTGCAACCGTCGCCGTAGGAAAACGTGACTTAACCTTTAACGTGACCAACGATTTAATGCTAAACGCTCTTACTTTAAAAGGGGTTATAGAGGGAGATGCCGTTCCTCAATTATTCATTCCTAAATTAGTGAAGTTCTTTAAAAACGGACAATTCCCAGTAGAAAAACTAGTGAAATTTTACGAACTAGAAGACATTGAACAAGCATTTGAAGACTCAAAAAATGGCTTAACCATTAAACCAATCGTCATTATTGATCACGCATATCAAGCTTAATGTTTTAGCTTGTCACAATTTATATTATAGAAGAAATAAATAAGCCCCCTATGCCATAGGGGGCTATTTGAGACCAATATTACTCGATTGTTTGAAGCTTACCTGAGTTCATTTTATAAACATCATGACATAATTCCTCAATGTCTTGTTTATGATGGGAGGTTAATAAGATCGTTGCCCCCCTATTGTTTTCTTCTCTAATTAAACGATAGACAGTTTCTACTGCTTCCTCATCTAATCCATTCATTGGTTCATCTAATAATATAATGTCCGGTTTTTCCATTATCGCTTGGGCAATGGCTAATTTTTGTTTCATCCCTAAAGAATAAGCTTTTACACTTCTTCTATCATCTGGATCAAGTCCAACACTTTTAATGACTTCTCTTATTTGTTGATTGCCGATTCGTTTTTGAATATCCGCAAGAAATTTCAGATTATCAAATCCACTATATTGCTCTAGAAAAGCCGGTTTTTCTAGAAGCACACTAATACTTTTCGGAAACGAAGCCTCTTGATGCAACACTTGTCCAGATACGACCACTTGTCCATTAGTCGGTTTCACCAACCCAGCAATCACACGGAAAAGCATCGTTTTACCAGATCCATTGTGACCAACGAAGCCAATGATTCTTCCTTTCTCCAATGATAAGTTTATATCTTCCAACACAGTGTGCTTCTTAATTACCTTCGATACTGCATTTAATTCAATGATTGCCATCATCAAGCTCCTTTTATAAATAATCGTTTTTTGTAGCATGATGTATCACATATATCATAAGGCTGAATATGATGATAAGTTCTAATAATACGACACCAAATGAACCTTGGATGTTCTCATACATACCATAATATAGCGGGGTAAATGGACTGTCCGATCTCAAACCAATGAAAAAAATACCCAGCACACTAATAGTAGCCACTTCAAATCCCACATGATTTTTCATCACCAACCACATTGTTCCGTGTAACAATAGATTAATTGTGATACACAGAAACATCATAAGCCAACTCATATCAAATTCAATGTGTACATGAAACACACAAAATAAAATGATGGCCGTACTAAGTGCACTAAACACATAATATAAGGTAAATAAAATACCAATGATAAACCTAGCCATCCATAAATTTTTCCACTGACGTAATCTTAAGATCATTTGGACTTCATACATATATTCAGGAGATTTCCAAAGAATTTGGAGTAGAATCATGTACCCTACACAAAACGACAACCAATACATCCAATTCATAAGAGTTGCATATGATGAACTAAATAACAATGTGAAAAAATCATGATTTGAACCAGCCATACCATTTATATTTCGTATGAAAATAAGCGTATTGATCAAATGTAGCAATAAGACAATGAAAACAATTTTTTTGATGCTTTTTTTCAAGCGATAAAATTCTAATATGAATATGTTCATTTAATGAGAACTCCTATAATCCGTAGACGTAGATACCCATTTTGATAAAAAGGTGAATATCATGATGATACAAAAGAGTATGAAAATAGATTGAACGGGTGAATGTTTAAAACCATACACAAGGTGGAAAGGGATAAAACCTGCTTGTGTTCTATCCAATACCATTAAAAACAGACAAAGTAGTATGACAAATGATTTTTGATGAAACAACTTTTGAAAAAAAACAAACATGACACCTATTAATAACGTTACCAAGAAAAAAACGAAAAAGAAGAAAATACTATTACTAAACAATCTGTTTTCTCCTGATGGTATGTAAGTTAATATAGCTGTGTAGCTTATTCCTTTGAAATGTAAATAACGAACAATTCCTGCAACCATGACTGCCCATACACATAAAAAGAGTGAATATAGAAAGGAATAGACGATGGCCGCTTTCAATTTAAAAGAAATGATGTCTTTCCTAGATGAGAATCTTCGTAAAATGACCCATTCGTTTAATTGAAATGCTTTTGACGTCACCATTAAGAGAAGAAACACTGGACCTAAGGTGAAATCATATCTAAAAAAGGTGAGAATTTCTGTAAAATCAGAAAATCCCAAAAGTTGAGAAGAAGAAATCGGAATGACAGACATGCTTAATATGAATAAGAACACAGTTAAGTAAATGGACAACTTCCGCTGATCTTTTTTTAAGTCGATCAAAACAAACTTATATTGTGTCAGAATTTTTTTTCACCCCACAAATATAAATGATCACGACTGCTAACATCCCAATCATGAAATTCAAATAAAAAGAAGTGTATGATAAATTGAATACAGGTTGTCTAGGGTCTAAGTAATTAAATGGGTCAATCGATATTAGCCCTGTTAAACTGAAAATCAACCATATTCCTAAATAAAGGATAAGGGGAGAAAGTATGACTAAATATCTATTTTTTAAAAATAGTGAAACAGCTAATCCAAAGCAAGTATACATCCCCGCATATAAAGCACCGATCATATAATAAACACAAATAAAAAGATACGGAGATGTAGCATATAAATCAGAAAACAGATCTTTCTCAGATGAGTCATAAACATTATCAGGAAAAGAAGCTGTTCCGTTCATTATTTTCTTATATACATCCGTATATATCGAAAAGTCCCATTGACCACTCAATAAATTAGAAATGATGATTCCTACAAATAAAGGGATGACAAATAAAACAGCCCCAAAGATATATGTCAATATAAACTTCTTACTGTAATACCTCAATCTACTTTCTTTTGTTAAGATATATTCGACATTCCCTGAATATTTTTCTCTAAAAATAGAATCGACAATTGGGATTCCAATTAGTAATGGAAAAATGAAATAAAAAAATGATGAAAAGAAAGAATCAGATAGACCCATCCAATATTGATGAGCTGACACCATGGCAAGTGCATCTGGAGAATCAGAATATAATCTTTTTTGAAGCTCTAAGTCAGCATGATATTGCAGAAAACCCATAATGGCATTTCCTAAAACGAATAAAAAAGATATGTATAATACAATGTACAATAATTTATTTTTGATAATTTTTCTTATCTCACCCATCTATTTTTCTCCTTTTTTACTAATAAAAACAATACAATGATGTCATATCGTTCTATATAAATCTTTCAAATTGTATATGGTAAATTATACTTAGTCAACCTATTTTTCCCGAAAAAAATAGTGGTCAGGAAACCAACCTACTATTGCAGGTCAAACTTCCATCCCACTATCTTTAACATGAATGATACTTCTCTTCATTCTAAATCTATCTTTCTTTTCATTTAGATATTGTTTAAATCGCTTTTCTGAATCATCGTTGTATTTCGATTTGAATCCTCCATCGTTGTATTCCGGTTCGTATCAGGGTGATACACTTGAGTTGCTCCGTACACCCCTACCCCTACTAAAATAACAGAACTTAGAATCATCATTTTTTTAATACTCATAAATACACTCTCCTTTTTGAATATCATACTGAGCTTTTAGCGCCTTTCTGTAATATTCGGCAGCTTTCTCAAAGTCTCCTTTTTTTTCATGGATCACGGCTAGGTTTTTTGTGAATTCTTCAATAAAAACAAACAGTTGCTTTTCCTCAAACATTTGCAATATATGTTGAATTTCCTTTTCATCATTGCTTTCGTATATTGTTCTGATAGATGTCAGGAGCTTCATTTCGTGCGCGTTTTTCATAAGAGAAGTACCGTTCATTGCTTGATCCGCTATTTTGGCCGCTTCATCATTTTCCCCAGCCTTATAAAGGGTCCAACAAAGGTTCACATAAATAACAGGTTTTAAATCCGGTACATGTTTTTCAGAAAGGGTCAGTGATTCATGATAATACTGCATCGCCTTTGTATAAAGTTGTTGTCGATCGTATGTATTTCCTATGTTTAAAAGCAATTTTGCCATCAACCTGTTATCTGGTATTTCTTTTGCAATCGAATAAGCTCTCGTCAGATGCTCTAATGACTTTTCAAATCGTTTAAAATCATCATAATTCCCCGCGATGATGATCAAGCTTTGAATTTGACGAACTTTATACTGATCATACTGCTCATAAATATCCAGTGCTTTCATAATGTGATGCATGGACACATGCGTTTGTTTCATGATGTAGTAGGCTTCTGCCACTTTAAAATGAAATTCTGCCTGTTCAATTTCATCTATCACCAAAGCAAGCTGCTTCTCCGCAACTTTATAAAATTGAATCGCCTGGACGTATTCCTTTTGACTAAACTCGTACATCCCTCGAAAAAATGCATTATAATATTGCAACATACCAGAAAGTTGATGATTCGAATTTTCAATTTTATCGACTAGGTCCGAGGTGGATACAGATCGATCGGTTGAGGGCTTAATATAATCCAGCATCAACTGATGACGGAAGCACATTAATTGGTAATAAATCAGTAAGTCCTGATCTTCCTCCATTCTCTCTATCTCTTCTTCCACTTCTGCCTTCAGAATTTCTGCATCTGGTACACTGAACTGTCGAATCATTTTATACCATTCGTTGATTTTCACACCGACATGTGAAGAAAGAATCTTCTCCATCTCCTTACTCCCCTTCTAAACAAATCCCTACTATGACATATTTTATCAAAACAAAAATGTCTCAACACCGCAAAGAAACCGCAATCACAAGGTTTACATGGACATCGCTGGCAAAGTTCACTAAATCTTCATCTCATTTTATCCTAATAAGGGATTTTGGTCATGTGGATTCTTTTCAATGGCAACAACACAAATTGTCTAATTTTGTCGAAAGGATAGAAAAGAAATACAACTTCATATAGAATCCATATGTACCCATATAAGAGGAGGATTTTCTTTCATGAAGAAATTATTCGTAGTTCTATTTACCTGTTTTTTATTTTTAGCCGCATGTAACAACAATCCAACGACGACGTCTAATGAAGAAACACAAGTGAAGCAAGAGACACAAAAGAAACCAGAGAAACAAGAGCCAGAAAAGGAACAAAAACCACTGACAACAAAGAATCTGATTCAAGCGTTCAAAAGTGCTGGACTTGAAGCAGAAAAGCCTTCTGATCTAAAACAAAAAGAGTTTGGAAATATAAGAGAAGAAGGAAAAAGAATTTTAGTCCCTTCCCTGGGAGAAGATGCTGGTGGAAGACTTTTTAGATTTGAAAACGAGAGTGACCTTGAGCAAGCAAAATCGTACTACGATGGTTTGAGTAACTCAGGACCTATGTTCTTTTCGCATACTTATGCGAAAGGGCTGTTCTTATTACAAATGAATGGAGAAATGGAAGACAAGGAATTTGAAAAATATAAAAAAGTGATGGATCAAGAGATCAATTAATCTATTTGAATTGAAACGCGAAAAGAGCAATTTCATGATGATATTGCTCTTTTTATGTTTTGAAATATGCTTTTAAACTTTTCATCATGAAGATACCTCACAAACATAGAATTCTGAATCAATTTCCCTTTTGTAAATTTATGTCCTTTCCTGCTATAAATACCTGTATGTTTAACAAAGCTCCTATGTATGATTAAGAGTGACAAACGATCTATAGATATAGAGAAAGATCTAAAAAATGAATAAAAGGGGAATTTGTTTTGAAAAAGTTACTCGTACTATTTTTAGCGTTAGGTTTAACATTCGTACTTGCTGCATGTGGTTCTACAGAAGATGTGTCCACAGGCGCAGAAACATCGAAAGAATCATCTGAGTCAAAAAAGAACAGCGACAAAGAAGATGGCTCTAAAAAAGTCGATGCTAGTGATCAAAAAACTGAAGCTCTTGGTATGAAAGTGAATCTAGGCGATATTAAGATCATGAAAGATAAAATCAACGTTGGCATAAACATCGAAAATACGACAGACAGTGCATTAAGCTTCTATCCTGATCAAGGAACAGCCGTTATTGGGAGCATGCAAATCGAAGCGAATCTCTTTATGACGGATGGCTCTATCGGCGGTGATGTCGAAGGCGGAGTAAAACAAGATGGCGTGATTCAATTCCTAGCTCCAGAAGGCAAAGAAATTGATGTTGATGGCATTAAAGAAATCAAACTAAAATTCGGAGATGTAATGACTGAAGACTTCATGAAGAACGAAGAAGTCACATTTACGGTTCCAGTGAAATAAGCCCTTTATTAATGGGCTTTTTTTTGAACATAAAATCATTGATCAAATCCCAACAACGCCTTATCAAGCGATCTTCATCTTCCTTTAACGAAATGATAAAACGTATAACATAGTAAGAAAATCAATAAGACAATGGCCAACATATATATCGGTAACAATAAATAAGGTGTGTACGCATTGATCAAATAGATACCCAGTACTGTTATAATCATGAGGCTAAATAATCGTGTGATAAAAATCATTTTTCTCATCCTCCCAAAAAACATCATCATCCTGATTTTAACAGCAAACATCACCAATATATAGAAAATCCCTTTGATTTATTCGTAAAATCTCATTAGGCATCATTCTCAGCCAACACATAAAAACCCTGTCCAACTATAGACTAACCTAGTCAAATGGGACATAAAAAAACACCCTTCTAGTGATACACTTAAACAAAGTGTTAATTAGGA
>NZ_JBFEFT010000039.1:0-11136 GCF_047229225.1 Bacillus sp. 179-C3.3 HS
CCTCCATGTTTTATTTCGGATCACAACGATCCGTTTTCAAACTTGAAGGTGTTTTTTATTTGTCTCATCTTATGGGGGCAGTCCCCTATAATGCTGGTGTTTTTTTATTTTTCATAATCTTATAAAATAACGAAACAGTTTTAAAAGGGATTTTTAAAGTTATTCGGATTACAAAACTTCGATATTCTAAATATAAGGTGAATAGTTATCTATAAAAGACAGCTTATATTGCTCATTTTTTGGAACTCATATCTTGATAGAATTTATTACGCTTTTTGTCTGATTTAACTAAATTGTCTACTAAATCATTTTCCCAGAGATTTTTGTTCTTTTGGTATTCTATGAATGAGTGAGGTAATTTTTTTTCAAGTTGCTTGCGCTTAAAAGAAATTCTATTTTCTTTCGGAGCCTCCACTTCAAATTGCACCTCATCTAAATTATCAATTAAGATAAAGGCAGCTAAAGCATTGTATAGAAAGTTCTTTTTAATAGTATCCTTCTTTAACCAATAGTCTGCAAATTGATCTTTGCTTATTGAGGAGTTTTCTTTTAAACCATAAGCAACTCTCAGTTTGTTTCCGTTAATTATTTCAATTTCTTTATACATATCTCCGCCTGGAAGTATAGAGATTATAGAACTAACAGCAGAATTGTCCCCAAGCTTTGTTTCTTTATGCTCTAAAAGCTGCTGTATAGTATCAGTACTTTCTTGGCTTTCGTTAGCATCTTTATTACTACACCCTGTAATTAAAATAATTGACAATGTTAAAATAGATATCAAAAATCTTTTCATTTATAATTCTCCTTTAATTAAAATCAATGTATTATTAAATCCAAATCAGCTGAGATGGTCTCATCTACAATGCTCTTGATAGCTCCATTTTGTATTTTATAAATTCCTTTATCAGAGAAAATATATTTTTTGTTTATAAAACCATTAATGTTACCGATGTCTAATTTTAACACTTCAGCACTTTCTTTACTAAAGCTATTGGTATTGTAAATTTCCAGGTAAGAAGTATTGGAATTTCCGGAAATAACATAGACTTTATTATTATCAATTTGAATGAATTTAGGCGGATAATTAGTATCTAATTTTTTTTCAACCTTCTTGTTTTTAAGATTATATGACATAACTAACCTAGTTGGTATTTTTCCTTTTTGGGATTTAATATTCATATCTGTTAATTGTTCCTGCAGGAGTAACCATAATTCACCTTCTTTTAAAAAGGCATTTAAATCATAAGGTTTATCAAAAACTTGAGTCTTTTTTAGCTCTTCTGTATTCGTGTTTAGTGTAAATAAAGCGGTATTGTTATCTACTGTTAATATATATATGTTGTTTGAAAGTTCATCAACAAGCATTCTCTCAGGCAAACCGTTTAGACTCCAAGATTTAATAGGTTTTTCAATGTTTGATACATCATATTTCTTCAATGTAACTTTATTGTTCTGGTTAGGGAGATAAACAAGAACATAAAGATAATTATTTAAAACAATAGCTTCATGTATTGGTTCTTTTATTAAACCAATTTTTTTAATTTCATTCTCGTCTTGAATAAATACTTGGTAGCCATATGGTTCTAATTGTTGAGTGACTATAACCGATTTTTTCTGATTTTTATGATAAGCTGTTGAAGAATACAAATCTTTCTCTTTTGGTATTTTAAATTTCTTTATAATTTTTTCATTCTCAAAATTAAACACGTTAATTGTAGGAGAACCTTTGAATTCAGATAAATAACTCAATGAATCCCCACTATTATTTTGAAGCTTTGGGTCCTGAGGAATAAATTTATAGCCAACATAAATAACAGAGATTATTGTAAATAAGATTACAGAAATCTTTATAATTTTTTTCATGAATCATTACCTCTTATAATTTCTGTAATATTAATTGAAGAAGCCTTAAGGATAGGCCTAAAACTCGAAATGAAACTCACTAAAACAATTAAAATAAGACTAATGAATATCTGTATACCTGTCATGTTAACTGAGAAATCAAAATTAACCCCCATAAATTTCCCTAAATAAGAGTCTAATAACTCTATGATAATAAAACTGGAGATAACAGATATCACAAAAGATATTAAGGAAATAATCAAAACTTCTATAGAGAACAGATTTATAAGGTGAGATTTCTCATAACCGAAAGTTCTCATAATTCCAATTTCTTTATAACGATTTCTCAATGATTGTCCAATAACTGAAGCGATACTTATACCAGAAAAGATTAATAGTACAATTAAGACAATTCCTCCAATAGCAATGATAACCTTAGCTACTAATGGAATCGATTGCGAGGCCTTTAGAGAATAGCCTGTATCATACCCTAATTTTTCAATATCATCAGCAACTTGGGGTAAGTTTTCTACATTATTTACAATAACACTTCCAAATTCATATGTTAAATTCTTTCTATAATCTTTTAAGGAGAGACCCAAAAAGTCAGCATTTAATTTCTCTACAAAATCAATACTCCCAAGTGATATATCTTCAGGATAATTATCTAAATAGAATTGGTCAAACTTAGACTGTATTAAAGCTTTTTTTGTCTTCCTTATGCCTTCTCCATCTTTAACTTTAACTGTATAACTAATTTTCACTTTCTCATTAGGGCTTAATTCATCTGTCAAAGAAGAATTAATTACTAATTGATTGTCTCTAATCCCTTTAACTTTATTAGAGGTAAAGTATTCTAATCCCTTATCATTAACACCAACGAGATTAGTTGTTGTCTTTCCATTTTTATATTCCACTCCTACAAAGGCCTCTATTTTTGGAAAAGCTGTTACAACATTATCTATTTCTTTTAGTTCTTTAAAAGAACTAGAAGTTAATTCATTCTCAGAGTTAGAAGATATTTCTATTATTTTGAGACTTTGATTATCAATAACAGTAGTATTCACACTTGAAGTAATACTTGAAAATAATGATAAAATTATATTTAAAATTATAATACTAAGTGAAATGATCGTAATAGGAGCCACGCTTTTAAAACCATTTCTTAGAAAGTTGTTCCAACTAAGTTTTATATAATCATTTAATTTCATCTTAAACTGTATCCTCCTGAAGTATTCCGGATTGCATAGTGTAAAAATGATCACTATATTCCTTGAAAATTGGGTTATGAGTGACTATAATAATTCCGACTCCAGATGAAGATAATTTTTTGAAAAGTTCTATAATCTTAATTTCATTAGCTTCATCAACATTACCGGTAGGTTCGTCAGCCAGAATTAGTTTAGGATTGTTTATTAGAGCTCTTGCAATGGCAACTCTCTGTTTCTCACCCCCAGATAATGATCTAGGAAAGTGAGTTGTTCTGTGAGAAAGCCCTACTAAATTTAATAGTTCTAATGCCCTCTCATTTCTTTCTTTTTTGCTAATTTTTTTTTGAATCAATAAGGGAAGGGTTACGTTTTGTAAAACGTCTAGATTAGGTAATAAGTTAAATTCTTGATAAATATAACCTATAAATTCTGATCTTAATTTAGCTCTATTACTCTCATTCAGTCCATGCGTAGATTGTTGATTTAACCAAATATAACCTTCAGATGGGTTATCAAGCAATCCCATTAAATTTAATAGTGTACTTTTACCTGAACCAGAAGGACCCATAATTACACTGAAGTCACCTTCGTTAACCGCAATGTTAACTCCTTTAAGAATTGAAAGATGTTTGTCTTTCAATTCGAAATTTTTATTAACATTTTCTAGCTTTAATATCGTATTATTCATGCTTTACCCCCATTACCATTTTATTTGCATTTGTAATTAAATATGTAGAATAAATATCAGGAAAATTCTGCTTTTTGTTCAAACTATATCCTTTTTTCTTAAATAGTGATGTTATTTGTTGAGCTACCTCATTCTTATCATATTCAATTTCTAATTTTTCCATTACAGATACTTTATAGTAAATTAAATAAGCGGCAATATCAATACTAACATTTATAGGAATATCACGGATGTCAGATTTAACACTTTCCAATTCACTAGAGTACAATTCAGTCCTAGCTAAAGTATCTAAAAAGACAAGTGAAGTTATTTTTTTCTCTTCGTCGTAATAACTTTCAGGATACTTAGTTATTTTAGTGATCATCTCATTGGTGTTATCCGGCAATAACTCTCTCTCGAAATCACTTTCTAATTTAAGAAGAGAACGAGTATAAAAACTCCAATTCATTATTGTGTGTACATCTATGGGTTCTTTCACTTTTTTAGTTAAATATTGCTTCAACTTTATATTTAATTGGTTATTATGCTGGTGATCAGTTAAATCTAAAAGGGATATATAACTATATATTTCTAATGCGTCCAACTTAACTAAATCGTCAAAAGTCACTTTTGATAAATGACTTCTAATGATTTTGTCTATTTTCGCTGCTTTATTTTTAGGAAATTCGGAAAGATCTTTACCGATTAAAATAGGGCTAAATGAATTATTAAAGGGCGCTATTGCTGGAAACATGCCATTTTCGTATTCAAATGTTGAAAATTTGTCTATGAAAGCTTCTTTTTCTTTTGGATCGATTTCTACATTTAAATTTTTCAAAATATTTAATTTAAAATACTCGCTTTGTATATCCGAAGCTTCAAAAGAAAATGATCTAATTTTTTTAGATATAGAATTTAATAGCTCCTTATCCTTTTTAATTAAGTTCTTTGAGTTGAGGTTTACAAAACTATTTATTTCTAATAAATCATCAAAATCCAAGTTTTTTTTGTTTATTCTCTTTTTAAGTTCGGTACTATTCAAATTATACTTACTATCGAGTTGTAATTTCTCATTTATGTCGAGAATTAATTCTAAAGTTACAAAATCTTCTGGTTTAATTTTATCAACCCACAAACTTATTTTGTGTTTATTTACTGATTGCATTAAATTGAGATCTGATAGTAAAACTAACATCATATGAGTTTGTTGCAGTTTCACGTCCATATAATCGGGGTTATCCTTAAATTCCTTAAATTCTTCTGATAAAAAAAACCCATCTTTATAAAAAGATGTATTAAGAAGGTACTGGGTGTGTTTTTTTATTAATGGGGTTGCATCACCCTTACAGTTTTTTATCGATTGATATGCTCTATAGACTCTTTCTATACCTGTAAATATCATATTGTCGGTTATATCTTTTGCGAAAGACTCTTCTTCTAATTTTTCAAACTGAGTGTTACAAAACTTTTCGTCAGTCGGTTGATTTAAGAGTAAAGCAGATTGATGAAAATAATAGGAGGTGTATTCATCTTCTGTATCATTCACTGCGTTTATGAGTGTAAATAGTGTATCATCTTTCCAGCTATTTTCTACTTTTTTTATGTTTTGATGTTGTTGCTGTTCTAACTTACTGGAGAATTCATTAGACAAAATGGCTGTGGGCTGTTTTTTGGAATTGTAAAAAAATAAAAAATAACTTGAGATCAACAATACAAATAATAATGCTACTAATATTTTTTTCTTGGGATTTTTCATATATTATCCATCTCCGATAATGTTTTTTAAAGTCTAAAAAGTGAATACAATTTGTATTCACTTTTTATTTGGTTGCAAATTTTCACTTTTTAGTAAAGACGGAATATAGAAGCTGTAGTTGAACGTTTAACGCCTTTAGCTAAGAAACTAGCTGTATTATTTAAACTTCCTGTTAATGGTGCCCCGGAGATTTTATAAGAACCTGCAAGGTCTGAAATCCATGCATTTTTATTTGTCCACGTTCCAGAAAGCGAGTTGCCACTAGCTGTACCAGAGCTAACTCCCTTTAAGGAAACGCCAATACCATTTGCTTCAATCGTATATGAAGTTTTAACCCAACTAGCTTTTTTAGGATTATTGCCTAAAAATTTCGCACTAACTTTAAAACTTTGTTTTTGTAAAAAGTTTGTGTTACTCATCCAAGCATTAGATTGAATTGAGTTCCCTTTTAATTGAGGGATTTTTTCTGTAGAAGTGTTAGATTTAGCATGTGCTGAACCTTCTAAATTTAAAGACATAATTCCTACCATAAGAAATGCAACTAATGTAATAAAGAATTTATTTTTCATGTTTCTCCTCCAATATTTTCTTTTTGCAACCAAATACAAATTATATTCTTTTAGAAAAAATGTCAATTGCTTTAAAGTAAATTTAAGGTTATTTTTACAATATATTCGATTATATTGTTTTGTATTTTATGAAAAATATGAGAAATGTACAATGTGATCTTTTAGTTGTATGAATAGATTTAATCATAATAAATAATACAAATAAATATCAGTTTTGTAGTTAATTGTTGTTAATCGGGTGGAATGAATTTTCCATTTACTGAACTGCATGTTTTGTTCAAAGCAACGAACAATACAGAGAAAAAGGGGTTCGGTCAATGGCAGAAGTGCATTCATTTTATCAATTGAAAACAAAACGAGAAGTCACGCTTGAAAAGAAGCTTTTGCGTACATTGTCTCTTCATAAAGTGACGATCGCTTCGGAGAAATTTACGAAGAAGCTCTTTCCGTTTGCGGATGATCCAGCTGGCATTATGAGTGATGGCTGTATCGATTTTGCAATTGAGGCTTTTTTAGCTGGGGGAAGATACGGTGAGTCGAGGAAGTATGGTGAATCGTTTCATGATTTAAAGAAGCGATCATTCCAAGAGGAAGACGAGCTGATTGAAGAGCTGACAGGTTGCTTACAGTCGTGGGGCAATATGTTCCGCATGAAGGAAAAGACTTCAACTCTATATCCATTTGCTAAAGACTTTCTTAGCATGTGGTGGCAGGAAGGCTACCGCGAGTCAGAAAAAAGACACAAGCTTCGGTTGCACTAAGCATATTTCAATCCCTTGTCCCATATCTTTAAAATAATGGTGTATGGGAGGGACAGGGATGAAAAGAAAACTGAAGTGGACAGGGTTTTTGATAGGGTTTATTGTCCTCTTATTTTTATTTAGATTTCAGTTTTTAAATGATGATTCTTGGAAATCATGGAACTTGCCTCTAAGTGGGAAGATTATTTATTTAGATCCGGGTCATGGTGGTCCAGATGGCGGAGCGGTAGGGGGCGAACTTCTGGAAAAAGAGATTGCTTTGGATGTGTCGATGAAGATACGTGACTATTTGCAGGAACAGGGAGCGCTTGTTCTCATGACCCGAGAGGATGATTCTGATCTATCATCAAAGAATACAAAGGGCTATGCTCGGAAGAAAGCGGAAGATCTGAGAAATCGGGTGAAAGCAATCAATGAGTCAGAAGCGGATCTCTATTTAAGTATTCATTTAAATGCCATCCCTTCGAATAAGTGGAGCGGCGCGCAAACATTTTTTTATGGAAAGTATGAAGAAAATGAAAAGGCCGCGAAGTTCATTCAAGATGAATTGCGTAACAATCTAGAAAACACAGATCGTAAGGCAAAGCGGATCAACGGCATTTACTTGATGCAAAATGTCACGAAACCAGGTGTACTTGTGGAAGTTGGTTTTCTCTCTAATCCGAAAGAGGCAGGTCAATTAGCCACACCTAAGTATCAGGATCAAATTGCTGCTTCCATCTATAAAGGAATCCTAAGGTATTTAACAGAGCAAAGAGAGCCGCCTGAATAAGGGGCTTTTTCCTTTTTCATCGGAGATAAACAGGACAGACATTGTAAGGATATGTATGATATACTTGGATTGTAAACGAATTCAATAAAGGGTGAGGTTCTGCTATGATCGGACAAGAAGATGTGAGAAAACTAATTGGAAAGATGGACGAACCTTTCCTTCATATACCGCTTGGTGAGCTAGATGCCATTAAGGAAATCAGCCTAAAGCCAGAAAAAGAACATGTGAGCTTAAAGGTGGCCATCGCCAAAACTGGAACTGCTGAGCAGATGAAGCTGCAGCAAGATATTGTACAAGCCTTGAAATCAGCAGGGGCTAAAACAGTAGGACTTCGTTTTGAAGAACTGCCTCAAGAGACGCTTAAAAAATTCATGCCATCTCAACAAGAGGAGGAAAACCTACTCAACTCTAAAAATCCGCCTGTTTTCTTAGCGATTGCGAGTGGAAAAGGTGGCGTTGGGAAATCGACTGTCTCTGTTAACCTTGCTGTGGCACTAGCTCGTTTAGGGAAAAAAGTCGGGTTAATCGATGCTGATATTTATGGATTTAGTGTACCGGATATGATGGGAATCACCGTCAGACCGACAGTAAAAGGGGAAAAAATTATACCTGTGGAACGCTTTGGAGTCAAAGTGATTTCAATGGGCTTTTTTGTAGAAGAAAATGCACCTGTCATTTGGAGAGGGCCGATGCTTGGTAAAATGCTCAATAACTTTTTCCATGAAGTGGAGTGGGGAGAGTTAGATTATCTTCTATTAGACCTTCCGCCTGGAACAGGTGACGTTGCTCTTGATATTCATACGATGCTTCCAAGCTGTAAGGAGATCATTGTCACAACACCGCACCCAACTGCTGCCTTTGTAGCTGCAAGAGCAGGGGCGATGGCACTGCAAACAGATCATGAAGTGCTTGGGGTCGTTGAGAATATGAGCTACTATGAAAGTAAGAAAACAGGTGAAAAGGAATATGTCTTTGGAAAAGGCGGCGGTGACAAACTAGCTGAAGAGCTTCGTGTGTCTGTCCTTGGCCAAATTCCTTTAAGGCAACCTGATTGGAATAAAGAAGACTTTGCTCCTTCTGTCTATGATGCAAGTCATCCGACAGGAGAGGTCTATCAACATATCGCCAAAAAGGTCATCGAACAATTGGCTGTAAAAGCATAATGAAAGCCCGAGTGGATCTTGTCCCACTCGGGTGATTTAGCTGCCGCCTTGTTCCTGTGAACTGGAACCACTGCTGCTTTCAGTCGCTGCCTTTTTTAGTTCATCTTCAAATTTCTTTTTATAAAGAGGGCTACTTAATGTTTCCGTAATGACTTTTTCTAAATGTTTTCGGAACTCTTTGCTTTTGACAAGCTCACCATATTTCTTTTCCATTTCAGGGTCCTTTAGAATATCCATCATCAGCTGTTGATAATCGGGATCCTTCATTAACTGCTTTAACATTTTCTCATGCTGTTGTTGCATGGATTTTGCGAAAGTCTCGGCAAATTTAGAATCCTCAAAGACCTTCTTCCAGAACTCTTTGCCTTTATCAGAAGTCAGTGTTTTCTCTATTGTTTTTTTGACAGTTTGTTCATCCATTACCAAAGCTTCATTCATTGCTTCGTCATTTAATAATTGTTGAATGGCCTTTTTACCGTCATCTGTCTTCAAAATATCGACGACCATTTTTTTCGTTTCGTCGTAATCCATATTAGATGAGGATTGGGCTTTGGGAGCACAAGCTGTTAGAGATAAAAGGAGGAAACAGCTAATGATTCGCAAGATGCCTTTTGACATACTATGGCTCCTTTCGTTACATGTCTTACTTTTAATATGAATGTTTCGCATGAATTTATACATAACAAAAATAGGGGTTGGATGAATTCAATGAAAAGTCGGGATTTAGTTCGTTTTTTCTTTTCTGTGTTAGCTGTGGGAGCGGTCATTACAAGCGTGGTGGGCTTTGCGCTGGAGTGGGGGAAATACCAGAAGCTTTTTGTATCGTTTGAAGTCCTGGAGATTGCGTCTGTACTATTTTGGTTTATTGGAGTAGGAATGATTTTTAGTGTGATCAGTCAGATGGGGTTTGTTGTCTTTTTGACAGTGCATCGGTTTGCGTTAGAGATTTTCAGATCACATTCTTTATGGAATACCATTCAGCTATTTCTTGTGATTTTTGTGCTGTTCGATTTAGCGTATTTGAGATTTTTGTTTTTCGGTGAGAATGAATCCTTTTTTCCATACTTATGGTTACCTGTCTTTATCGGTTTGTTCGCATTGATTGTCGCTTACTTCAAACAACAGCAGTCCTCAAAGAAAACATTTATTTCAGCAATGTTTCTCATGGTCGTTATCACATCGTTAGAGTGGTTTCCGGCGTTAAGAGTGAATGAGGAGGACTGGCTGTATTTAATGCTTTTCCCGTTATTAGGGTGTAATGCCTTTCAATTGTTAGCGATGCCTCGATTTTCAAAGGCGAAAGCTACTTAACTTCAGTTGATTTTGTTTTTGTATTAGAAATTAGCTCACCAACTGTGATGTTTTTTAAATTTTTCTCTTTTAAATGTTTCAAGATGGTTGGTAAGGCTTGAGCGGTTTGGGTGGCTGAATCTGAGGCGTGAAGTAGAACGATGTCACCATTTTTCGTGCGATCGGTTACATTGTGAATGATCTGATTGATGCCAGGGTTCAGCCAATCCTGTGAATTGATGCTATAATGCACAACGGTATAGCCATACTGTGTTGCAACTTTCAAGACAGTCTCATTAAATTGTCCGGTTGGCGCTCTTAATAGTTGAACATCATCTAACCCAAGCTTTTGAAAAGTATTTTGTGCTCTGACAAGATCACGTTTTATTTCGCTTACTTCGAGCTGGCTATAATTTTTATAAGCATAGCCCAAGCTGCCAATTTGATGTCCGTCTTCTCTAATACGTTTCACGATATCAGGATGACGCTCAGCCCAAGAAGCAGAAAGAAAGAAAGTGGCGTTTTTAATATCATGCTCTCTCAGAACATTTAATATAGGAATGGCTTTCTCATCCCCCCAGCCAATATTAAATGTAAGAGATACGTGTTTGGAGGAAGCTTCTCCTTTATAAATGGCTCGCGGTCCATTCTCAGTTTTAAATACAGATAGTGGGGGTGCCTTTTGTACATAAAAAAAGGTTGCAGCTGCAAGAGCCGCGATAAGGATAATGACAATTTGCTTCAGCCTCTTAATAGGTATTAAATAAAATCGACTCAATTCAAACACTCCTGCCTTGTCCGAGTTTGTTAATTGATTGTATGCTGGACAAGGGATAGACATGCACAATAAAACTATTTTGAAAAAAGTTTTAAAAGGCTGTTGACCGATAGAATGTTTTCGTGATATATTATTAATCGTCGCTGACATACAGTGACAAACACAAATGCTTCGGGAAATAAACTTCAAAAAAGTTGTTGACATCATCTGAAGCAAAATGTTATATTATTAAAGCCGCTAAGAACGGCACACATGATCTTTGAAAACTAAACAAGACAAAACGTACCTGTTAATTCGAGTTTTTATAAAAAATCCTATGATGATTCA
>NZ_JBFEFT010000003.1:0-183912 GCF_047229225.1 Bacillus sp. 179-C3.3 HS
GCGGGTGTAGTTTAGTGGTAAAACCTCAGCCTTCCAAGCTGATGTCGTGAGTTCGATTCTCATCACCCGCTCCATTTGTATATCGTTCATGGGCCTGTAGCTCAGCTGGTTAGAGCGCACGCCTGATAAGCGTGAGGTCGGTGGTTCGAGTCCACTCAGGCCCACCATGATCTTCCGCAGTAGCTCAGTGGTAGAGCTATCGGCTGTTAACCGATCGGTCGTAGGTTCGAATCCTACCTGCGGAGCCAAATGGAGAAGTACTCAAGTGGCTGAAGAGGCGCCCCTGCTAAGGGTGTAGGTCGCGCAAGCGGCGCGAGGGTTCAAATCCCTCCTTCTCCGCCATTATCAAGGCCCGTTGGTCAAGCGGTTAAGACACCGCCCTTTCACGGCGGTAACACGGGTTCGAATCCCGTACGGGTCATCTTAAAAGAGGTCTATGTGATAGATCTCTTTTTTTGTTGTTAAAAAAGTGAAAGGCCGCTATTTCAGCGGCCTTTTCTTTATAGATTCATGGAATAGATTGTATAGGATAAGTACGTTGCAAAAAATCCCCATAAAATATAAGGAATGAGTAAGATAGGAACGATCTTACTGAGTCTTCCTGAAATAATGGCAAGGGCGAGAGCAGTCAGTGCAACGAGTAAACAGTCAATGGTCGCCGCAAACAAATCCTTTTGGAAAAATTGAAAATAGCTATAAGCTTGGTTGAACACGTAGTTTAAAATAAAGAGAATCCAAAAAGGTAAGGTGATTTTTTGAAATCCAAACTTCGCAAAGATGATCGCTGCTGATAACGAAATAAGAGCAAATAAGACTGCCCAGACTGCTCCAATGACTCCTCCACTAGGGGTCCATTCTGGTTTGTTTAAAGCATCATACCATTCTCTATCGACAGGGAACAGAAAGCCTGAGATTGAAAACAGCCCGTATGTAATAATGAAGACGATAACCGCCCAAATGATACTTTTTTTAGCCATAAAGCATCTCCTCCAATTCAATTTCTTTCTTTAACTGATTTCCCAGTTATTACATAATATAAACATAAAGCCCCCAATATGAGGGGACTATTTATTTTCTTTTGTATAAGGTTCTTTTTCGTAAGGTTTTAAATCGCCAAAAACCGCCATGACACCATCTTCATCTAATGCATCTTCATACTCTTCATGAGCTTTGTTCGGATAAATTTTGCTTGCTTTGCCGGTGATGTCAGCGGCTGCGAAGCCTTCATACGCTTCTACATCTTTTTCATCGTCTGATTGGGTATACACATCATCGTATGTGAGCGGTGGATATTCCATATCGGAAGGGGTATCAGAGTTCCCGTATCGTTCCACGTCTTGATACGCATCCTCTCCATCGTAGGCAGCCTGATCTTCGTTTTCAAATTTACCTGATGGTGGATTCAATATATCTTCTTCAATCGGACGAGATTGTGAAACGGTCTGTTCTTTTGAATGGGCCATGCATGTAACGGCAGTTGGTAGCGCTTCTAATCGTTCTTTAGGGATGGGGGCTTTACATACCTTGCAAAAGCCATATGTGCCGTCTTCGATTGCTTGGAGTGCTTCATTGATGTCTGATACATGTTCATGCGTCAGTTGGTTTAATGCGATATCTTTACCACGCTCAAAAAGCTCTGTTCCTTGATCTCCAGGGTGGTTATCATACGCTGATAAATCCCCTACTGAATCATATGGGAACGATACTTTCTGTTCATCGTCATGACTTTTTGCTTCAAGCTCTTGCTTTTCATTTAGAAGACGTTGCTTCAATTGATGTAATTCATCTTTTGATAACAAATTGATCATCCTTTCATATCCATCATAGTGTTAGTATGAGCATCTTTAGATGTAAGACTTGTTCCAAATTGAAGCAAATCCACGTAAAAAAACGCCTGCAAGTGCAGACGTTTTCTTTTACGTGAGATAAAATTGTAAAATCAATGCGATGGTTAATAAGAAACCGAAGAATGTGTTGGTTTGAGCTGTGGACTTCATGGCATTCATCAATTCAATCGGTTTTTCTTTTTGTTTAAATTCTTTAATTGCCGTAAAAGCTTTTGGCAAACTAAGTAATACAAGTAGACTCCAAAGACCAACTATATCTGTGAAGATATAAACAAAAATGAGTCCATACGATATCACAAACATAGCAAGTAAAATGTTGACCGCCGCTTTTCGTCCAGCAAGGATCGCAAGGGTTTTTCGTCCATTTTCTTTATCCCCATCTAAATCTCGAATGTTGTTGGAAAGTAAAATGGCCCCAACCAATATGGAGATTGGCAAAGAAATGAGAACTGGAGTAGAAGTGAGTGTTCCTGTTTGGATATAGAAACTAATTAAAATAATGCCTAATCCCATAAAAGCACCCGAGACAATTTCGCCAAACGGTGTATAAGCAATTGGGACAGGTCCGCCAGTGTAGAAGTAGCCTGCTGCCATACAAATCAATCCAATGAGTGCAATCCACCAGCTAGACATCATACAAATATATACCCCTAGCAATAAAGAAAGGGCGAATAATGCGTAAGCGAGACCAAGTACGGTTTTCGGTTTAACCCCATTTCTGACAATGGCACCACCGATGCCGACGGAATTTTCATTGTCTAAACCGCGGGCATAGTCAAAATACTCATTAAACATGTTTGTTGCGATTTGGATAAACATAGAGGCAAATAGCATGGCTAAGAATAAACCAACATGTATTTGACCCGTAGGAAGTGCTAAAACCGTTCCTAAAGTAACAGGGATAAATGCCGCTGTTAAAGTATGTGGTCGTAGTAAATTCCACCAAATCCGCCAGTTTTTATCAGGTTTAATTGGTGAAAGCTGATCTGATATCGAATGATGTTGCATAAAATATACTCCTTTAAATGAAAAATACGTACACGTCCAAACTCCAGTTTAGCAAAGTTCGAAAAGGTGTCAATATATTGAAAGAAGGAAACCCGAAAAAGATCTCTATAATCGTTACCAGCTCGAGAGAAAGCTCACTTTCATGACAAAACGTTCCAATATTCTGTAGATGCTCTTGTTTCAAAAAGCTGAAGCCAAAAAATAGTGAAAGCGTGATATAATAAGGATTCGCGGATTGAAAAGCTGTTTTCTTTACTAAGTTCATTTGATAAGGTTTATAATAGAAATGCAGGTCATTCGATATACTCGAATGTTCACTTATTTGTTCATTAGGATTTATTTTTTATGTTATTTCATGGATTTTGGAGGAATGTATCATGGTGACAACAGTGCAAAGTACTTTCCGGCAGGAAGCGCTTGCGACATTAGAAAAAGCGAATAACGTCAACCATGCTGTTTTGATAAGCTACTCCAGAAGAGTTGACGACCTGGATCCTCTTGCTTTTTTTCAAAGCGGTGAAACGGATTTTATCGGCGAGCGTTTCTTTTGGTCTGATCCAGAAAGTCAAATGATTTTCTCTGGACTCGGCAGAGCTGCCGTCATTCAATCATCAGAGCAGGGGACAGAACGATTTGATACAGTCCATCAAGAATGGGAACAGTTGAAACAGCAAATGTTTCATATTCATGATGAAAAAGAGTTAAAGCAAGCGGCCGTTGGTCCGCTTTTATTTGGGGGATTTTCTTTTGATCCGTATGAAGACAAAGCGCATCACTGGGAAGCTTTCGGTGAGGCTCATTTTTTTGTCCCATGTATCATGCTCACTGTGTCAAAAGAAGGCACGTTCTTAACGTTCAATGAATGGAAACAGGTAGATGGGAATGTTCATCAACTCATTCAAGATTTAGAGATGAAAGCTGATCGTTTTAAAGCATTACCTGTTCAATTTGAAGGACAAGCTGAGCTGATTCATATGGAAGAGCTAAATGTGGATGAATGGATGAAAGCGATCGATGATGCGACCGCACACATTCGTGATCATGAATATGAAAAGGTTGTTTTAGCAAGAGAAGTCTTGCTTCATTATAAAGATCAAGTTCAACTGGCGCCGTTATTAGGAGAATTATTAAAGCATCAAACGACAAGTTACGTATTTGCGATCGAGCAGGGAAAGCAAGCATTTGTTGGTGCCACACCTGAACGATTAGTAAAAAAAAGCGGTGAAGACGTCTTTTCTTCTTGTTTAGCCGGTTCAATTGAACGGGGGAAAGGCGATATCGAAGATCAGGCATTAGGTGAGGAACTGCTTCATGATGAAAAGAATTTAATTGAACATCAAATTGTGGTGAATATGATTGAACAGGCATTTGAGGCAAATTGTCATCATGTGCAAAAGCCTCATCAACCAAGTTTGTATAAAACAAAAAATATTCAGCATTTATTTACACCGATTGTTGGAAACATCAAAAACGGTTGTTCACTTTTTTCCTTACTTGATCAGCTTCATCCAACGCCTGCACTTGGCGGATATCCAAAGGAAAAAGCAGTTGAAGTCATTCGTGAAATTGAACCGTTGAAACGAGGGTGGTATGCAGCGCCAGTGGGCTGGATTGATTCTCAGGACAATGGGGAATTTGCTGTCGCCATTCGGTCTGGTCTTATCGAAGAAAACCGTGTGCGCTTGTTTGCTGGATGCGGAATTGTAGAGGATTCTCTTGCAAATAAAGAGTACGATGAGACTCGAGTGAAATTAAGACCGATGCTCTCTGCACTTGGAGGTCTTTCAAATTGAATAATCAAATCATGACAACCTATATTGGCAGAATGATGGATGAATTTGTACAACATGGAGTGAAGGAGGCAGTTGTTTGTCCAGGTTCTCGCTCAACGCCACTTGCGATGCTGGCTCTTGCCCATCAAGAGATCAATGTACATGTGTTAGTAGATGAGCGCTCTGCGGCTTTCTTTGCGCTCGGACTTGCCAAAGCGAATCAAAAGCCCGTCTTGTTGATTTGTACATCTGGTACAGCAGCTGCTAACTTTTATCCAGCTATTGTTGAGGCACATTATGCCCGGGTACCACTTATTGTATTAACGGCTGATCGACCGCACGAATTGAGAGAGGTAGGCGCACCTCAAGCGATTGATCAGCAATTCTTATTCGGTAAGTTTGTTAAATGGTTCACAGACTTAGCATTACCTGAAAATAGTGAAACGATGCTTCGGTATGTTCAGGCTGCTGCCGCTCGTGCGGGTCATATTGCCATGCAGGAGCCAAAAGGACCTGTTCAAGTCAATGTACCGCTTCGCGAACCGTTGCTTCCAGACTTGTCAATTGATCCTTTTCATAGAGAAGAGACAGAAACGAAAAAGGTATTGAGAGCGGGGCAAGCGATTCCTTCTCACCATGTCATGTCTGAACTAACAGACATCATTGATCAGTCAAAAAGAGGACTCATTGTGGCTGGTGAGCTACATACGAAGGAAGAGCAAGAAGCTGTATTACGTTTAGCCAAAGCGTTACATTATCCTATATTAGCGGATCCGCTATCACAATTGCGAAATGGCTATGAAAGTAAAGGGTATGTGATAGATGCGTACGACTCTTTATTAAAAGATGAAGAGATCCAACACCATCTATTGCCTGATCTCATCATTCGATTTGGTCCGATGCCTGTTTCTAAACCACTCTTCAAGTGGTTGGAAAAGCATCCTCAGGTGAAACAAGTGGTTGTAGATGCTGCTGGAGGTTTTCGAGATCCTGGCTTGAGTGCATCATTTATTATTGAAAGTCATGTGCCTTCTTTTGTAGATGACATTCAGAAGAGAGTGGATCAACTTGAGGATACACATTACTTAAGTTGTTGGCAGAGAGTCAATGCATCCTTTCGAACCCATTTGACACATTACCCTGCTGACAATCTTGCATTTGAGGGAAATGTGTATCGACATCTTCAGAACCTCTTGCCAAAGGACAGTGTCCTTTTTATTGGCAATAGCATGCCAATTCGTGATGTGGATACGTTTTTCGAGACGCAGGAAACGCCTTTTCGTATGATGGCGAATCGAGGAGCAAATGGTATTGATGGTGTGGTCTCAACAGCACTTGGCACATATGAAGCTTTAAAGCAGCCGATCACCTTGGTCATCGGAGACCTTTCTTTTTATCATGATATGAATGGCCTTTTGGCAGCAAAGTTGATGCAGATCCCGCTTACGGTCATTTTATTAAACAATGATGGTGGGGGAATTTTCTCCTTCTTGCCTCAGGCATCTGATGAACCTTATTATGAAAAACTCTTCGGTACGCCGACGGGGTTAAATTTTGAGTATGTATCCAAGTTATATGAGGGAACCTATTCAAAGCCGGCAACAAAGCAAGAATTACATGATGTGTATAGGGCACATATCAAAGAGCCGGGGCTACATCTTATTGAAATTGAAACTGACAGGCATTCTCGGGTGAGTCAGCACCGTCAGATGATGGGTGAGATTTTAGGAGAAGTGAAAAAAGAATGTCTTCACTCATAATCAGAACACGTGATGGTGTAGCGTACGAGGTGTTAGATCAGCATCAATCAGCCCCAAATGCCACATTATGTTTACATGGTTTTACAGGGAGCGCAGCCTCCTGGGGATTTTTGAAACCGTATATGGAACATACAAGAATGATTCAGGTGAGCTTACTTGGACACGGCAACACAGACTCACCGCAAAGTATGAGAAGATATGCAATGTCCCAACAGCTTGCAGACCTTGCAGAAATATTAGACCAGTTAAATCTTCACAAATTGAATATTCTCGGATATTCTATGGGAGGGCGTATTGCTTTATCGTTTGCCGCACGCTATCCAGAGCGTGTAAACAAACTGATCCTTGAAAGTACGTCCCCAGGACTTCAATCTTTTAAGGAGCGGATGGCAAGGCTCAAGCATGATCAGCAGCTGGCTCAAAAAATGAGGCATGAAGGGTTACATGCGTTTGTGGACTTTTGGGAGAACATCCCGTTATTTGCGTCACAAAAAACCTTGCCTAAGGACAAGCTCGCTCAATTGAGAGAACAAAGGTTAAAAGCCAATCCTCTCGGCTTAGCTCGAAGTCTTGAAGGGATTGGAACAGGTTCACAGCCTGCTATGTGGCACGCGTTAAAACAAATCAAACAACCTGTTTTGTTCATATGTGGAAAGCTTGATGAGAAGTTCTGTCATATCGCCAAACGTATGCAACAGGAGCTTATAAACAGCCAATGTGTGTTGGCAGACGATGCTGGGCATACAGTTCATGTGGAACAACCACATTTTTTTGGTAAAATAGTAAGTGAGTTTATTTTAAGGCAAGATTAGAGGAGGAAATATGGATGGCTATTGAATGGCAAACTGAGCGTCAGTATGACGAAATTTTATATGAAACGTATAATGGAATTGCAAAGATTACCATTAATCGTCCGCACGTACATAACGCGTTTACACCAAAAACCGTGAGTGAATTAATTGATGCATTCTCACGTGCTCGTGACAATTCACAAGTTGGCGTGATTGTACTTGCAGGTGCTGGAGGTAAAGCATTTTGCTCGGGTGGAGATCAGAAAGTACGTGGTCATGGCGGCTATGTAGGAGACGATCAAATCCCACGTCTAAACGTATTAGACTTACAGCGTCTCATTCGCGTGATTCCAAAACCAGTGATTGCAATGGTTGCAGGATATGCCATTGGTGGCGGTCATGTGCTTCATGTCGTGTGTGACTTGACAATTGCAGCAGACAATGCAATTTTTGGACAAACAGGACCAAAAGTAGGCAGCTTTGATGCAGGCTATGGCTCAGGTTATCTTGCACGTATTGTTGGACATAAGAAAGCGAGAGAGATCTGGTACTTATGCCGTCAATACAATGCACAAGAAGCGCTTGATATGGGACTTGTCAACACAGTTGTACCACTGGAGCAGCTTGAAGAAGAAACAGTGAAGTGGTGTGAGGATATGCTCGAAAAGAGCCCGACTGCTTTACGATTCTTGAAGGCAGCATTTAATGCTGATACTGATGGATTAGCTGGGATTCAGCAATTTGCAGGGGATGCGACACTTCTTTATTACACAACAGATGAAGCAAAAGAAGGACGCGATTCCTTTAAGGAAAAAAGAAAACCAGACTTCGGTCAGTTCCCGCGTTTCCCTTGATTCATTGATATGGATGAAAACAGCTTAGTGCACCCGCCTGAGCTGTTTTCTTTTATGAAAAAGAGAGGAGGTGTCCATGATGAAACAACCTAATTGGCTGCTGCACCGTGCTGATTTAACACCAGACCGTGTAGCGTTAATTTATGGAGACAAGGAGTGGACATTTCGTGAATTAGCCATTGAAGTAGAGCGGCTTGCGATACGGCTTTCTCATGCTTCACTCAAAAAAGGACAGACAGTCGCTCTTTTGATGCACAATCATCCTCAAATGGTGATGTTTGTTCATGCTTGTTTTTTAATTGGGGTAAAAATTGTGTTACTGAACAATAAATTAACGGATGCTGAAAGGCAATATCAGCTGGAAGATGCGGGCGCTGTGGCTTTATTAACAGAGCCCATGTTTGCAAAAGCATATAAAGGTGATTTACCTTTTTATACGATTGATACGTTACCAGAAGCGCATCAAATTCATTCAGATCAACTGATAAAAGAGTTTGATTTAAATGAAACAGCAACCATCATGTATACATCTGGAACGACAGGACGACCTAAAGGGGTTGAGCAAACGTTTGGCAATCATTTTCATAGTGCGGTCTCTTCTGCGCTGAATTTAGGCTTGAGAGAGGATGATCGCTGGCTCATCGCGTTACCCCTTTTTCATATAAGTGGTCTGTCAGCCTTATGTAAGTCCGTTATTTATGGGATGACAGTGGTATTGCATCAAAAATTTGATGTAGATGAGGTCAAAGCGTCCATAAGCCAACATCGTGTGACGATCATATCGGTCGTACAAACGATGCTATCCCGTATATTAAGCAGGTCAGAGGCATGTCCGTCCTCTTTGCGTTGTGTTTTGTTAGGGGGAGGTCCTGCACCGCTTACAATGCTAAAGGAGAGCAAACAAAAAGGATTTCCCGTGTTTCAATCTTACGGGATGACGGAAACCTGTTCACAAATTGTGACACTTGCGCCTGAGTTTAGTGAAGAAAAGCTTGGATCGGCTGGGAAGCCACTGTTTGGATGTGAGCTGAACATTCAAGATGGTCAGCGGGTATGCCGTCCTTATGAACATGGTGAAATCATGGTCAAAGGTCCAAATGTGATGAAAGGGTACCTTCATCGTGAGGAAGAGACGGCTGCTGCTTTTGAGGAAGGCTGGCTGAAAACAGGTGATATCGGGTATGTGGATGAAGAAGGCTTTTTATTTGTCCTGGATCGGCGTTCAGATTTAATTATTTCAGGTGGCGAAAATATATATCCAGCTGAGATAGAAGCGGTTCTTTTAACACATCCTTACGTAAAAGAAGCCGGAGTGACAGGAATACATGATGAAAAATGGGGAGAGGTACCAGCTGCTTTTCTTGTAACGGACGAGAAGATCCCGGTTGATGAGCTATTTGCTTTATGTCAGTCGCAGTTAGCCAAGTATAAATGGCCAGCCGCGTTTCACTTTGTAGATGAGTTGCCGAGAAATGCATCGAAGAAATTACAAAGGCACAAACTCAAGGTCAAAGGAGTTTTTAGATGATACAAATTGAACGAGTGATCTTATATCATGTCACCATGAAGCTGAAGCAGCCATTTACAACAAGCCTAGGAACGATCTCAAACCGAGAATTTATTATCGTTGAAGTAAAGGATCAAACAGGATTGACGGGATGGGGAGAGGTGTCTGCGTTCTCTTCTCCATGGTACACAGAGGAAACAATTGAGACATGCTATCATATGCTAAGGGCGTTCTTTATTCCCAATGTGTTGACGCGATCATTTACACACCCTTCAGAGATTCCAGACAGCTTATATCAATTTAAAGGGAATAGAATGGCCAAAGCAGGGATTGAAGCAGCTGTTTGGGATCTTTATGCGAAACGTGAGAATAAGCCGTTACGAGACGTATTAGGTGGTACTAAGACGAAAATTCCTTCTGGCGTAGTCGTTAGTTTAGGACCAATAGATGATATGTTGTTGCAAATACAGCAGTTTGTCGAACAGGGCTATCAACGTGTAAAGGTCAAAATTAAGCCTGGGCAGGATATCGGACTTTTACAGAAAATTAGGGAGCGATTTCCAAACCTACCTTTAATGGCAGATGCCAACTCTGCTTATGAACTGAAGGATATAAGCAAACTAAAGCAATTGGATGAGATTCGTTTATTAATGATTGAACAGCCATTGGCGGCTGACGATATTGTGGATCATCGCCATTTACAGAAACATTTAAAGACGTCTATTTGTTTGGATGAGAGTATTTGCTCGTTAGAAGATGCCAGAAAAGCTGTAGAACTGGGGAGTTGTAAAATTATCAATGTAAAGCCGTCACGTGTTGGAGGGCTGACAGAAGCATTAAAGATCCATTCTTTTTGTGAGGAACACCAAATTCCATTATGGTGTGGGGGAATGATTGAAACGGGTATTTCACGGGCACAGAATGTCGCACTAGCATCGCTCCCGCAATTTACAATCCCAGGTGATATTTCGGCTTCGTCTAAATATTGGGAGCAGGATATCATTTTTCCTGAAATCAAGGTTGAAAATGGTTTTATTGAGGTGCCAACTCAACCAGGGATAGGCGTAGATGTTGATTATCAGGCGCTTCGTTCCTATTCTGATAAAATTGATGTGTTTACAAAACATGATTTTGTGAAATGAAAAAGAAATTATGCTCTTTTGCAACAAAATTGAAAATGACGTACAGTATGAGAAAGATTTTCCTTCCTGTCTGAACAAAAAAAGAGCGGATCACCGCTCTTTTTTTACTCTTCTATCAGCTCGCTATCATATGCAAGCTGTCCAATATACTGATGCATCTCATTTGGCATGTCAGATACATGACCATATTCGTAATCCCAAAGATTTAAAAAGGAGTGAGCCGCCTGATGAAATGTGGCTTCATCAGCCCCATGAATGTCATCAAAAAAAGATTGTAGCAGTCGATCATGATTCAAAGTGAAGCGCCTCCTTTAAAGCGAGACTTAAAGGTCTTGTGGTTTAAACGTTTTACAGTCAGTTTCTTCACTTTTTTCCGCTGTGTTTCCTGAGTGGCTGACAACATAAATGGCATCTGCACCGCAGCGGTTTCCTGCATTCCAATAGGAGCAGTTGTTTACTTCACAAAGGATTTTTTGACTCATATAGATGACCTCCTACCTGAGTATGTCTTTCCTTCATAATGTAACCGAAATGACCGTAGTCCATTCAATATTTAATCTTCCTGACGAATATAGCGCCTGTCCTTCATAAATAATTTCCAGAAATAATAAAACCCAGGAAATAAGATAATAAACCCTACGATGTACGTAATAAATAGTGCTCTAAATGTGGCTGGGTCTGTAAAACCAGACATGATCGTAATATCTGGATACGTCATATAAGGTAAATGTGATCGTCCATACACATAGCTCGCTAGAAAATACTGAATGGTGATCGCGACGACAGCCAAACGAGGTTTTCCTTTTCGATGTTTAAAACGGCTGTTTGGCAAAAAAAGTGCGACCCCTGCAAGCAAAAACATTAGCAGAGAAAGAAGCAGAATCGGCATGTCTTGCATCATGTTTGAGAAAAGCCAATTTGCTTCGCTTCGCATGGTCAGCATGATAAAAAAAGCCATCATCAGAGAAAGTGGACCTGAGAGTAGCGCCCCTTTTCGATAAATGTTGTACGCCTCATCTTCGTCTGCAACATTCGAAAAATCAGCTAACAGTATCGAAGAAAGGAAAAGCGTGCTGAAGATGGCAAAGCCAACGAATGAATAAACATTTGCACTTGTAAAGACGAGCCCGAGATCTAATGAGTAAACGCCATTATTCTGAGAGATAAATCCACCATGTGTAATCGGAAGCACCATAATGAGGATTGATGGAATAATAAATCCGCTAATCCCTGAAATGTATGTCACAGCTTTCCGATATTTCCTAGGTAATGAATGTGAAAATACAAGAAACCCACTTCGCAAGGCTAGCAGTAATAAAATAATACTTCCTGGTATCAATAAAACCGTCCCAAGTACGAAGGTGGCACCTGGGAATAGGCTAAACAGTGCCACGACGATGGCCACAATGAACACATTTGTCACTTCCCATGTTGGGGAGAGATATTTATTTGCGATATTGGCAGCTTTTGTGTGCTCTTTATTCATATAAATCATTGACCAAAAACCTGCGCCAAAATCCATTGATGCCATCACTGCATAGATAAAAACAAAGCCCCATAAGATGGTGATCGCAATAAGTGCATCAGTTGTCATATCCATTTGCATCAAGATCCTTCCTTTTTAAGATTCTAATGTTCGTAGGTCTTCTTCAATTGAATGTTTTCTAAAGTAGTACGTTAGTACAATCACGGTTGCAATCCCTAAGATGAGATAGACAATCGTAAAGAGCACAAAGAGTGTGCCGATAGAACCTGAAGATGTGACCACTTCTGATGTTTTGAGCATACGGTAGATGACCCATGGTTGACGGCCTGTACATGCAAAGATCCAACCAAATTCAATGCTGAGAAGGCTAAGAGGACCACCAAACAAGTAGAGAACAAGCAACCACTTCGGATAATGTTTCCGTTTTAAAATAACCCGATAAAATAAGGCTAGCATCGCAAAGAAAATCAGCATGGATCCGATGATGACCATCCCATTAAATAACGTGTGAACAAATAAAGGAGGCCATTCATCTCTAGGGAAATCATTTAATCCTTTAACGACCGTATCAAAGCTATCCCCAGCTAGAAAACTAAGTGCCCAAGGGATCTCAATGGCTCCTTTGATTTCCTGTGTATCGGCATCTGTAAAACCCCCTATTGCGAGAGGGGCATGTGATTGGGTTTCAAATAAACCTTCTGCTGCGGCCAACTTTTCAGGCTGATATTCATGTAGAAGCTGAGCGGATTCGTGCCCATTGATAGCGGTAAGAAATGAGAAAAGTCCACCTACAATCAATCCGAGATAAAGGGCTTTTCGATGAAAGCCATAGAGCTTTTCATTTTGTCTCGTTTTCAGCATTTTATAGGCTGCCACAGAAGCGATCACGAATGCACCTGTTGTAAAGGCAGATAGCACCACATGTGTAGCTGTTACAACAAAGCTCGCATTGAAAAATGCTTTCCAAGGTTCGATATCAGTGATTTGTCCATTGACCATTTTGAAGCCGGCAGGTGTCCCTTCAAAAGCATGTACGTTTGTAATGAGGATCGCAGAAGCCGCCGCACCAATGACGACAAAAATGACAGTAATGATCCGCATGGCTGGTGATAGACGATCTGCTGCGTAAACATAAATGGACATAAATAAAGCTTCAATAAAAAAAGCATAGATTTCAATTTGAAATGGAAGGGACATTACTTTCCCAATGACCTCCATAAAACCTGGCCACAGTAAGGCAAGCTGTGTTCCGGCAATCGTACCTGTTGGGATCGCTACGCCTAAGAGAACTGCTTGTGCTTTCGTCCAACGCTTCGCCATGATGGCATAATGCGGGTCTTTCGTTTTTTGGAAGATGAGTTCAGCCAACAAAATCATGAGCGGTATGCCGACACCTAGGGTCGCATAAATAATATGAAAACCCATGGTGGTGCCAAACAAACTTCTAGCTAAAACGAGATCTGTCAATTACTTCTCCGCCTTTCTTATCACATCTCTTTTTCTGCTGTTTATTATTCTCCACCAGTTTTAGATTATTCTTCCTGATGAAGAAAGCTTGTTTTTTGACAATCGGTGTGAGGAAGAGTAGAATAAAATCACAAAACGTAATCGTTACGTTTTGTGTTATGAAAGGAGTTTTTGACAATGAAAAGACATATTCACCCAACCTCATATGAAGTTGTATTTATGGATGTCAATAGTGGCTATCGTTTCTTGAGTCGGTCAACAAAGACATCGAATGAGACAGTAGAATGGGAAGATGGGAAAACGTACCCTGTCATTAAGGTAGAAACAAGCGCAGATACGCATCCTTTTTATACAGGTCGACAGAAGTTCGGAGAAAAAGGCGGCAGAGCCGAGCTATTTAAGAAAAAATATCAGATATGATCAGTGCACCATTTCAACATCGTTCAAGTGCGCCTATCCTAGTGCATGCAAATGCCGAATGACTTCTAAAAAGTAAAGAAATGAAAAAACCCCGGCCATGTGCACGGGGTTTAATTGTTTAATCATTTAATGCTGTTTTTAAGGTGTTTAAATTTTGTTTCATGAGACTCACGTAGCTTTCACCTTTTTTGGCATCATCTTCACTAATAGATTCAAGGTTTTTAAGTGTGAGGCTTTTTGCTCCGATCTCATTTCGAATAATTTCTGATACCTTACTGCTGACGTTATTTTCAAAAATAACATATTGGATGTCATGCTCTTCCGCCTGTTTTACAATGTTCTCAAGTTGTTTTTGGGACGGTTCTTCTGAAGCGGAAAGTCCAAGAACACTGAGTTGCACAAGGTCATAGCGATTTTCCCAATATCCATAAGCCGCGTGAGAAACAAGAATTTCCTTATGCTTTGCATTTGTTAAAGTGGTTTTGAAATCTTTGTGTAAGGATTCGAGCTCGTTTTTAAGTGTTTCATAGTTTTTTGTGTATTGTTCTTTGTGATCTGGATCTAACGAAACGAGCGTGTCTTTAATATTCTTTGCCATTTGCTGTGCATAAACAGGGTCTAGCCATACATGCGGGTCTTGATCACCATGATCGTGACCTTCGTGGCTATGCTCTTCACTTTCATGGTCATGGTCATGACCTTCTTCCTCATGTGCATGATCTTCTTTTGTCGATAAAAGCTTGATGCCATCAGCCGCTTTGACGGTTTTGACGCCTTGTTCTTTTAACGTAGTAGCTGTTTTGTCAGCGAATGCTTCAGCCCCTGAACCGCTGTAAATAAAGGCATCGCCTTCGGCCATTTCGACCATGGTTTTAGAACTTGGTTCAAAGCTATGTGCATCTGCATTCGCTGGATAAACGCTCTGTGCATTGACGTAAGATCCGCCGATTTTTTCAGTGAAATCTTGAATTGGAAAAATTGTGGTGTAAATGGTTAATTTCCCATCTGACTTGCCTTTAGAAGCCGTAGTTCCCGCACTGCAAGCAGCAAGGCCGACTGACAATAAAGCCGTTGTTAATATAAAAAAGAATTTTTTCACTAGAAAATATCTCCTCTCAACCTATTAGATAGAAATGATTCCGATTTAATGTCCTGAGTTATTGTATCGTAATAATTACGATTTGAAAAGAGGAAAATAAAAAAAATCTCTTCAAAACAGATGTTTGATCTAAAAAAACAGTTCAAAACGTGACGAAATTTCTAACATTATGCTATATTTATTGTTAAAAAAAAGAGAAAAGGAATGGACAAACTTATGAAACTCTTAGATGAAATCATTGAATATAATCAACAATTTACTGAAGAGAAGAAATACGAAGAGTTCACAACAACGAAATTTCCTGAGAAAAAGGCTGTTATTCTTTCATGTATGGACACAAGACTTGTAGAATTACTGCCACGTGCAATGAACATGAAAAATGGGGATATCAAAATTGTCAAAAGTGCTGGTGCACTTGTTTCTCATCCATTTGGTAGTATTATGCGAAGCATTTTAGTGGCTGTTTATGAACTAAATGCTGAAGAGGTGTATGTGATTGGTCACCATGATTGTGGAATGAGTAAAATCGACAGCAAAACACTTTTAGACAAAGCCATTGAGCGCGGAATTCCAGAAAAACGAATTGAAGTCCTTGAGTACTCGGGTATCGATTTTAAACAATGGCTCAAAAGCTTCAGTTCAGTAGAAGAGAGCGTGAAGGACAGTGTAGGTGTTGTCAAGAATCATCCGCTTCTTCCTGCTGATGTGCCTGTTCATGGACTTGTCATTGATCCTGGTACAGGAAAATTAGATGTCGTTGTGAATGGATATAAAACGAACTAATTTATTTTTCCTTTTTAGGCGGGACGAGGTCCACTCCGCCTGGGTGTAGTGGATGGCATTTTAAGATCCGTTTGATGGTGAGCCAGCCGCCTTTTAAAGCGCCATGTGTTTTAATCGCTTCTAATCCATAGTTTGAACACGTCGGATAAAACCGACAGCTTGGCGGTGTAATGGGGGAAATCCATTTTTGATAAAAGCGAATGATGCCGATAAAAATCTGTTTCATGCATGTTCCTCCTTGTCTTTCATTCACAGTATAAGAAAAAAGGACAAGGAAGGGAAGTTTTATCAACTAAACTACTCGGAAAGATATGCTATAATGTAGAAAAAAGGAGTGGTGATAATGCCTTCAGTCGAAAGCTTTGAACTTGACCATAATGCAGTAAAAGCGCCATACGTACGTCATTGCGGCGTGCATAAGGTAGGCTCAGACGGCGAAGTGAATAAATTTGATATTCGCTTTTGTCAGCCAAACAAACAGGCAATGAAGCCTGATACAATTCACACCTTAGAGCATTTACTTGCTTTTAATATTAGAACACACTCAGAGAAATACAATCATTTTGATATCATTGATATTTCACCAATGGGTTGTCAAACGGGGTATTATTTAGTGGTAAGCGGTGCTCCAACACCAAAAGAAATTGTTGAGCTGCTTGATGCAACATTCAAGGATGCAGTTGAAGTCACAGAGATCCCAGCAGCAAATGAAGAGCAATGCGGACAGGCGAAGCTTCATGACCTCGAAGGAGCAAAACGTTTAATGCGTTTCTGGCTTTCTCAAGATCAAGAAGAGCTCTTAAAGGTATTTGGTTAATAAGATCATCAACCGGACATGTCGAATGTCCGGTTTTTTTGATGAAAAAGAACATGAGATGTAAAAATAGGGGATATTTGTTAAAATGGACTTGTCACGACAGAAAGGGGAATATGGATGCGTAAATTGATGGGAATCATGATCATGCTAGTATTGCTTAGTGCATGCGGGAACTCCGCAGCAAGCAATGACAAAGGGGAAGTGCCTGAGTTATTAGAAGTGAAGCTTGAAGGACCAGAGCAGGTCAAGAAAAATGAAAGCGTTATAGTAAAAGCAGCTGTCACATACGGTGATGCGCCTGTTGACGATGCAGATGATGTTCAATTTGAAGTGTGGGAAGATGGCGACAAAGATAAGAGTAAGATGATTCAGCCAAAGAAAGAGAAGAAAGGCGTGTATGAATTACATACCACTTTCAAACAGGATGGCCATTATATCATCCAGGTCCATGTGACAGCTAAACAGCAGCATAACATGCCGAAAACGAATATCTACGTAGGTGAGGTTAAAAAAGAGAGTCAAGCATCTACTGAAGAAAAGAAAACCTCACATCATTGAAAACGGTTTTATTTTGGGGTAGGACGTTTGCTTGAATCAGCATCCTGTGGGGCATCGACTTTATGTTGATAATCATATGCTTTTGATGTGGTCCACAGTGATAAAAAGACAACGATAGAGATAATGATAAAGCTGATAATCCCGAGTAACAGCATCTAACTCCCTCCTTATTTCCATCTTAACATATCTGACAAGCGGTCAAAATAAAAGAAATTGATGACATGTTTCAGTATAATAAAAAAAGGGTATTGTCATACTAAGTGCAATTACATAAGGAGGAATCAACATGTCAGAGAAATTATTAAACGTTGTCAACAAACAAGTAGCGGATTGGACTGTACTTTATGTAAAATTACATAACTATCACTGGTATGTAAAAGGAAAAGACTTCTTTACACTGCATGAAAAATTTGAGGAATTATATACAGAAACAGCAACATATATTGATGATTTGGCTGAACGTATGCTAGCGTTAAACGGACAACCTGTTGCGACGATGAAGGAGTGCTTAGAGATATCTAGCATCCAAGAAGCAGAAGGAAGCGAATCAGCGGAGCAAATGGTGAAAAATATATTTGAAGACTTCTCCAACATTGCAGAGGAGTTAAAGCAAGGAATGGAGCTCGCTGCAGAGGTTGGCGATGAAACAACAGGTGATATGTTACTAGCGATTCATCAATCCATTGAAAAACATAACTGGATGCTTAAAGCATATTTAGGATAATACGTGCAAACAAGGAATGTCGACATAAAAAATCGGCATTCTTTTTTTATGTGATTTGTAACTGACAACCCATTGAAATCAATGGACTTTAAGCCGAAGAGAATAGAGAAGGGAGGAGAGAATATGTCTTCAATTGCAGGAATGATGAGTCAGCATGTGGCAAGTATTCAAAAAACGCTTAACATCAGTTTATTGAACTCACAGTTGGCCACGAATACAGCGCAGGCCATGGTGATGCTGGATCAAGTTCAGCAGCAACCACAAGCTGTTCAGCCAAAAGATTCAGATGCGTCATTTATTGATGTGAGAATTTAACGAAGGAAGCCGCCATGACAGGCGGCTTTTTTGTGAACCAACATCTGCACACCGCCTTTATTTTTAGTCGTCCAAGCTATTTTAGAGAACCGGCATATACTATGTACATAAACAGTTCCACTTTTGAAAGGATGTTGATGCCAAGTGAGCAAAGATATAGGCATCTTTTCGTTGTTTACAGTCTCTTTGTCGGCAATGGGCTTTCTATTTGGTGGAGCAGGATATTTACTCATGATATTAGTGACCTTAATGAGTTTAGAGTTAATTTGTTCAAGCCTAAGAGAATCAGTGACGGGACAGCTCACGCTGAAACGTTTTTTTACACGCATTGTGCGAAAAGTTGTGACGATCTCTTTAATATCGATGACACATTTCTTTGATGTCATGCTCAACACAAACGGGACAATTAAAGATTTAGCGATCATTTTTTATATTATTTATGAGTCATATCAAATTGTCTCGACAGCAAAGGCCCTTGGGATTCCCATTCCACAGTTATTTATTGATGTGTTAGATATGATTAAAAATAAATTGCGAAAAAAGCTGTAAGTTGCCCAGATCTGGTCATACTAAAGGAAAAAGGATGAATCAGATGCCGAGACACACGTACTATGTATCCGTGCAGGATGGGTCTATTTCGCAGCACAGAGATGCGGCTTCATGGCAATTTCAAATCGAAGCGGATGACGATCAAATTTTACAGTTAAGAGATTATTTTGATGATCAGTATATGACAGATTGGAAAGGCTTTTTTCGGGCACATATTCCATATCTCGAGTATCATTATGACAGTCCAAATGATGAAATGGACAGAAGAAGAAAAGACATTTACGCCATGATTTATGAGCTCGGAAATGAAGAAACAAAGGGTTTTATCGTGGCAAATGGGTTATTGAATTGAAAAGCATGTAGTGTTTTTTCTACATGCTTATTTTCGTGATGGCCAGAGAACTCTTACAAGAAAAAGTGTCACCTCATTGTTTCACTTGACATAAAAATTCTTCAAGGAAATGTGATCTGTGGTATGATGTTGTACAAGAAGCAAGGACAGGATATGAGGGATTTCACATGCATGTATTTAAAGATTATTATCACAATACGGTAAAGCTTTCTTTCAAGGAGAAGCCTTTTTCAAGTCATCCAAAGCATGTGTGGGCCATTTGCCGGTATCAAGGGAAATGGTTGCTCACTGAACATGAGGATCGGGGTTATGAATTTCCTGGAGGAAAAGTAGAGCCAAATGAAGGAGCAGACGAAGCCGCTATACGGGAGATTCAAGAAGAGACGGGTGCTGTTGTTCGGGAATTAACGTATATTGGCCAATATCAGGTGCTTGGTAGAGAAAAAACGATTGTCAAAAATATTTACTTTGCTGATATTGAAAAGCTCGTGAAGCAAGACACGTATTTTGAAACGAAAGGGCCCGTTCTGTTTGCCGATTTACCAAGATCCATTGCGAAAAACAAAAATTTCAGCTTTATTATGAAAGATGATGTACTCAAACAAAGTCTCGTTTATTTAGAAAAGAACGGCTTGATTCAGTAAAAAAGTGCAGGGAGACGATCCCTGTGCTTTTTTATTTTCGCTTATAAATGGGGGCAAGTATTGATTTCTACATACAAAAAAGCCTGCAAGGTACAGGCTTTTGTTCAATGACAATTAGGCATACACCTCTATTTTTGTAAAAAGCGGCGCTCAAGCCATTCGACTAGTTGATACATGATGGTGGCAAACACTGCGATGATGAACAGGCTTAAAAACACGAGTGTAAAATTGAAGACTTGAAAGCCATAAATAATCATATAACCGAGACCTTGTGAAGAAACTAAAAATTCCCCTACGATCACCCCAACCCAAGAAAGACCAACATTGACTTTGATGGCAGAGATCATGGTTGGAATACTTGCTGGCAAAATGACTTCTTGGAAAACCACTCTTTTTTTTGCACCAAATGTTTTCATGACTTTTAAATAGTTTTCATCGACTTCTTGGAACGCTGTGTAAATGACGATGGTCGTAATGATGACACTGATGATCGCCCCCATGGCGACAATGCTAATCATGCCAGGACCAAGTGCGACAATGAGAATCGGCGCCAGCGCGACTTTTGGCATCGCGTTTAAAATGACTAAATAAGGGTCAAGAACGTTTGCGAGCCGAGTGGACCACCATAAAGCAGCAGCCAATAAGATCCCGCAAAAAGTGCCGAGTAGAAACCCTAAAATGGTTTCAAACAACGTAATACTCATATGATTGACCAATGAACCATCTGATATCTTTTGTAAAAACAACTGGCAAACGGCAGAGGGTGAACTAAAGATTAATGGATCAATGAGCCGGACATGGCTGGCAAGCTCCCATAGTGAAAAGAAAGCGATGAAAATGATGAGCTGATACAAACGTGTGATGCGTTTTTCCATTCGATACTTTTTTCGGTATGCTTCATGTAAAAGGTCACTGTGTTTCAACGGATTTCAGCTCCTCCCAAATGGTTTGAAAGAGCTCCTGAAATTGAGCGGTCTTTCGTGCTTCAAATGGTGAGAGAGCCCTGAGGTCGTCTGGAATAGAGAAAATACGCTGAATAGAGCCTGGATGCTTTGAAAATAAATAAATTCGATCACTCATTGCAATCGCTTCTCCGATGTCATGAGTGACGAGTACAGCTGTTTTTTGATAGTTTTTTAATGTATGGAAGACGAGGTCTTCTAATGTTAGTTTGGTTTGATAATCGAGTGCGGAGAAGGGTTCATCTAGTAAAAGTAATCCAGGGTCCACAGCAAGTGTGCGTGCGAGTGCTGCACGCTGCCTCATGCCTCCTGACAGCTCCTTCGGATATTTCTCCTCGACATTGTGCAAGCCGAGCTTTGGCAATAAACTGAGAGCACTTGATGTGGCTTCATGAGAATCTTGTTTGGCAATTTTTAAACCGAGAATGATGTTTTCTTTGATCGTTTTCCAGGGAAATAAATAATCTTGCTGTAGCATATAGCCGATTTGGTGCTCTTGTTGGTTTGGTTCTTTTCCTTCGATTAAAATTCGACCTTCAGAGGGCGGAGTGATTCCAGCGATAATGGATAGTAAGGTTGTTTTTCCGCATCCGCTAGGTCCAATAAATGAAATGAATTCACCTTGTGAGATGTCCATATTGATCTTTTGAATGGCTGTTGTTTTTTCTTTTAAAGAGAAGTACGTGTGGGTCACATGGTCAATTTGAAGGAAAGACATGTGCTACCTCCTATTCTATTTGTGATCCGTGACCTTCTTTGCGATGGTTGAATCGACAAGTTGATCGTATGGGATGAATCGTGGTAATTCACCGCTAGCTTTCATGATCTCCTGTAATTGATTCCATTCTTCTTCATTCAAAAGAGGATCTGTGGCATAAGAATGTTGCTGTTTGTAGCGTTTAATGGCTGTGGCTAATACATCTAGATCTGTATCAGGGAAGTGTGATTGTATCGTCTTAGCGATGACTTCTGGGCTTTTCGCTTCTACCCATTGTTGTGCTTTGTAAATGGCACGGGTAAAGGATTCAGCCGTTTCTTTGTTCTCCTCTAAGTAGCTCTTTTTCGCCATAAAGGTTGTGTACGGTACTTGACCGGAAGCTTCTCCAAAGGAAGCTGTAATGTACCCTTTTCCTTCTTTTTCAATTAAAGAGGCGGTAGGTTCAAATAGCTGGACAAAGTCGCCCGTTCCAGAGGAGAAAGCACCTGAAATATTGGCAAAATCAATATTTTGAATCATCCGTAGGTCTTTCTTTAGATCAATGCCTTCCTTTTTCAGCACATATTCACCGACCATTTGTGGCATGCCGCCTTTTCGCTGTCCTAGAAAGTCTTTTCCTTTGAGCATATCCCATGAGAATTGCGTCACTTTTTCGCGTGAGACAAGAAATGTGCCGTCTGTTTGTGTCAGTTGTGCAAAGTTGATGACGGAATCTTTGGTTTCTTGTGCTTCCACATAAATCGACGATTCTGATCCGGTCAGGGCAATGTCTGCACCGCCAGATAAGAGCGCTGTCATGGTTTTGTCGCCGCCCCATGTGGTTTTTAGCTCAACCTCTAGTCCTTCTTCTTTGAAGAACTCTTCTGACAAAGCAACGTAAAGTGGGGCATAAAACACCGAATGTGTGACCTCGGCTACTTGTACGGTTTGCTCTTGTTCTTTTTGACAGGCGACAAATGGGATAAAGAGCAGGACAACGAATATGAATACCAGTCTGACTTTGATGGAACGATTCAAGAGTGGTTCGCCTCCTTTGTTCTAGATCACTAATTAAAGTATGTCAAAAGGGATTTTTGGTGAGTGCCTATGGTGACATCATAAGCGCATTGAATATTTATAGAACGCCTCTTTTTTTCTATACTAGAAGCGTGAATGTTTCCCCTGAATTTGGTAGAAATAAAGGAGCGATTTCGTGTATAGACTTAGTTGGGTATTTGTTGGGTGGTATATGGTTGGATTGATCTTAATGGTGTTTTTGACAGTGCCTGCATGGCTTCAATTTGCAAACGGCATCTTTCTCGTCTTGTACGCATGCTGCGTCATGGAGATTGGACGAAACATTTATGGGACGTGGGGATTTGTCATAAAACGGGCGGCCATTGTTGGGCTATTGACGTTCACAGTGGAATGGGTGGGAATCAATACGGATTTTCCATTCGGAGCGTATGACTATTATCCAACATTAGGTTTCCTTGTTGCAGGAGTTCCATTAACGATTGCTTTTGCATGGGTTGGGGTGTTTTTGAATAGTCTTTTTTTATCAAGACAAGAGTCAAAATGGAAACGAGCAATTGAAACGGGCATTTGGATTGTGCTGCTTGATCTCATTTTAGATCCGGTAGCGGCAGAGCGGAAGTTTTGGGTCTGGTATGATGGCGGTGGTTTTTTCGGGATCCCATTTGAGAATTTTGTGAGCTGGGGTATGATTGGAGCAGGTCTTTCTTTTCTGTTTCCACTTGTGTCAATTGATCAAAAAGCGTTGCGCTGGACGAGTCGAATCTATCAGGCCATGGTGTTCTTTTTCGGTCTGCTGGCATTAAAAGGCGGGCTGGACGTGATCTTTTATTTAGCACTTGTCATTGTCATTTTGTGTGAAGGAAGGGTTCAATTTGAAAGAAAGCGACAAAAGCCGCTCGTTTAGACGAGTGTTTTATCTGTATCTTGAACGATACTTATTCTGTAAACATTTTCACTGTCTCATGATGAAAGGAAAGGTGGATTCGCAGGAGAAGCTTCCTGTTCTTTACCTCGCTAATCACAGTTCGTGGTGGGATGGACTTATCATATTTTTATTAACAGAGAAAGCTTCTGAAGCCGATCATTTTATGATGATGGAGGAGAAACAGTTCAAGCAATATGCCTTCTTCCGGAAACTTGGTGCGTTTCCAGTTCAGAAAGAGAACATACGAAGTGTGAAACAAGCATTAATGACGGCAAAAGAGAAAATGGAAGCTGGTGCTGCTGTCTGGCTATTTCCTCAAGGGAAAATCATGCATCAGGACACTCGGCCACTTGAGCTAGAAAGTGGTGCTTCTTTTTTAGTCAAACAATTTGAACAGGTCGTGGTTAAGCCAGTGACCTTGCAATATACATTTCATCAATTTCAAAAACCGACCGTATCCGTTGTGTTTGGAGAAGGTGTTCCTGTCTCTGGTCGCTCACTTCGAAGCAGAGAAACGACATCTATGTTGGCACAGCTACTTGAAGGACAATTAAATACTCATCAAGCGCAGGTCATTGCGGATCCAGATTTGATGATGACGGAAGAATATGTACAGATGACAAGGAAAAGCCGGTCAACAAGTGATGCATTTGATTCCTTTAAAAGGTGGGTGAACACATGGCGCTCCTCTTAATCATTGTGAGTGTGATCTTGCTGTGTCAGCTCATTTTTACGCTATGGAATGTAAAACAGTTTCCTGCACTTAAACCTGTGTCTTTTCCATCCGCTGAACCAATCTCATTATCAATTCTTATTCCAGCGAGAAATGAGGAAAAACGAATTGAAGCATGTCTCCAGTCTATTGTTGATCAGTCTTTTCATCCGAAGGAGTTGATCGTCCTCGACGATCATTCGACAGATCAGACGCGAACGGTTGTGGAACGCTTCGCTAAAAGATATCCATGGATTCGCATTGTATCTGGCAAAGCATTGCCCGACGGCTGGCTTGGTAAATCGTATGCTTGTTCCCAACTTGCTGAGGAAGCATCAGGTGATTGGCTGTTATTCTTAGATGCGGATGTCAGGTTCAAGAAGGGGGCAATCGAGGCTGTGTATGACGCAATGTGCAGTCAACAAACAGGAATGATCTCAGGTTTTCCGCAGCAAAAAACAGGTACTTTCCTTGAGCATCTTGTTGTGCCGATGATGATGTTTACGATTGGGTGCCATTTGCCGGTGAAGTGGGTGAGGACATCAAAGAATCCAGCTTTCGCTGCAGCTCATGGTGGCTTTATTGCGATGGCAAAGGACTGTTATGCTGCAATAGGGGGACATGAAGCGATCAAAGATTCGCTAGTTGATGACATGGCACTAGCAAGAAGGGTGAAGGAAAAGGGCTACCCATTCACCCTTGCACGTATTCACCCATTTGTTTTTATGAGGATGTATGATAATGGGCGCGAGGTGTGGGAAGGCTACCGAAAAAATATGTTTCCTGGGGTAAATCGAAACATTGCATTGTTAAGTGGTGTTTTCTGTTTTTATACTTTGCTTTATGTCCTCCCTATCATTTGTTTTGTCATTGCTCTGATTCAATTTAATGTCATGAACCTATCCTTAGCCATTGTTTGCTATGCACTAGGGGTGTCGATTAAAGCGGTGATTGATAGAGAGAATGGGAGAACAGTAGCTATGTCCTTTTTATTACCAGTATCCATTGTGGTGTTGATTGCGATTGGCTTAGCTTCTATGAAAATCGGATTGAAAAAAGAAGGTTACGTATGGAAAGGAAGAAGGTACGAATGAAAAAAGTGATCATCATCGGCGGCGGGCTTGGCGGCTTATCAGCGGCGATTCGCTTGCAGTCACACGGATTTCAGGTCACCATTCTTGAAAAAGAAGCTTCTTTAGGCGGGAAGTTACAGCGCCATCTAGGCGGTGGTTACTCTTTTGACCTCGGACCAAGTACCATCACGATGAAGACGTATTTTGAGGAAGTATTTACGTCTTGTCAGAGGCGGATGGAGGATTACGTGACATTTTATCCGATTTCTCCACTCACAAAAAATGTTTTCGCAGATGGTCATACGGTTGAGTTTACGTCTCATATTGAGCAGATGGAAGCACAAATTGCGGCATTTAGTCCTGAGGATGCAACGCAATATCGTGCATTTTTACGAGAATCTAAAACGTTCTTTCAGTTGGCGGAGAATCATTTTTTAAATCGTTTGTTATTAACGTGGAAGGACAAGGTGGATTTGAGGCTGATGAGAGCGCTTCTTGCTGTCAAACCTTTTACATCCGTTCATCAGCTTTTACGCCGATATTTTCGTCATCCTCATACGTTGGCGATGTTTGGACGGTATGCAACATATATTGGTTCCTCTCCCTATGAGGCACCAGCAATCTTTAATATGATGGCTTATCTAGAAGGGGAAAAAGGCATTTATGGCATAAAAGGAGGAACCTATCGTTTAGTCGAGGCGTTTGAGACGCTGGCAAAGGAGCTAGGTGTGCAAATTCATCTCAATGAACCTGTGCAAAGGGTTCTTGTGAAGAATCGTCGTATTCAAGGAGTAGAGACGAATCAGCACATATATGAAGCAGACCAGGTTATTGCAGGTGCTGATGCACTGACTGTCTACCGCGAGCTCATTGATGAAAAGGATCGTCCGAGCGTTTCTGATCAAAAGTTGTCTCACATTGAACCATCATTATCTGGTTTTGTCTTACTACTTGGTGTACCGAAAGTGTATGACCAGTTATCTCATCACAATGTGTTTTTTCCGGACAATTATGAACAGGAATTCAAGGATATTTTTCAAAAAAAACAGTTACCACAGGATCCAACGCTGTACATATGCAATTCAGGTTTTTCTGAACCTGAATTGAGTGGTGGAACGGGGAAAAGTAACCTCTTTGTCTTAGCAAATGCGCCATATGTGACAAAAACGCAAAAATGGGACATGCTAAAGGAAACATATCCTCAGCTGATAAAAGCAAAATTAAAAGAAAAAGGTCTTTTCGGAATTGATCAGCTTGTTGAGTATGAAGCGGTTCAAACGCCGCTTGATTTGCAACAGAAAACAGGGGCTTACCACGGCGCCATCTATGGCATGTCTTCAAACTCATTCAAGCAGGCGTTCTTCCGCATCAACAATCAATCGAAAGACATTGAAGGGCTTTGGTTTGTTGGAGGTACAAGTCATCCTGGGGGTGGTACCCCAATGGTGACCAAATCAGGCCAGCTTGTCGCAGAGGCGATCATGAAACAGCATGAGTAAAAGGAGAGATTTGTAAGTGATTGTGGAAAAAAGAAGATTTCCTTCGCCCCATCCGAAGATTCATTTGTATACAGTGACGTATGTAGCAGATGGACTTCGAATCAAGGGGCTCCTCGCTGAACCGATCGGACAAGGTCACTATGATGGGTTTCTTTATTTACGAGGCGGAATTAAAAATGTGGGGATGGTCAGACCGGGGCGGATCGTCCAATTTGCAGCACAAGGCTTTGTCGTTTTTGCTCCTTTTTATCGGGGGAATCAAGGTGGAGAAGGCAATGAAGACTTTGCAGGAGAAGATAGGAAAGATGCATTCGCTGCCTTTCAACTATTGAAAAACCATCCTAAAGTGAAGCCAGATCGAATTCATATCTTCGGCTTTTCACGGGGCGGGATCATGGGCATTTGGACGGCGATCGAAATGAAACATGAGGCCGCTTCATTTGTGACATGGGGAGGCGTAAGTGATATGAAGCTGACCTATGAAGAACGTGTGGATATGAGAAGAATGATGAAGCGGGTAATAGGCGGTGCGCCGCATAAAGTACCAGAGGCATACGAGGGGAGAACCCCTCTGAACGATGTCGACAAGATGGAAGCGCCAGTTTTAATTATTCATGGTGAGCAAGATCAAAATGTGTCGATTGAACATGCCTATTTATTAGAGGAAGCGCTACGCCAGCATGGGAAGTCTGTGGAAACATGGTATTTCCATGGATATAACCATTACTTCCCTCCTCATCATAATCGAGAGATTGTGAGACGATTGTCCACATGGATGCAAAGCCGTCAGAGAGGAAATGTGGTAAAATAAACGAAGATCAAGAATTTTAGAAAGTAGGGGGATTTTCGTTATGGGAATGCCTGTTGAATTTAATACAATGATTGTCACAAAAGGAAAAGAGACAAGAATTGAAGAAAATGTGTTTGAACTCATGAAGGAAGGATACCGCATTTATCCACTAAACATTCCAATTGAGGTGCGGAAAACGAAAGATGGAGAAAAAACAGGGACAGCCCATGTAGAAAAGCTGGAACTGACTGAAGATGTGACGAAGGTGACGTATCGCCTTTTGTCATTGCATTCAACGAATTAAAAAAGCTGAGGGAAAATTCCCTCAGCTTTCGTCATGTTAGACGAGTGGTCCGCCATTTGCTTCAATATCACTTGCCGCATGGCTGAATTTTTTGAAGTTCTTTTTAAATTCGTTGGCAAGGAAACGCGCTTTTTCTTGATATGCATCTTGGTCCGCCCACGTTTTAGAAGGCTGAAGCACTTCATCTGGTACACCAGGAATATGAAGCGGGATGTGTAACCCGAAGATCTCGTCCGTGATCATTTCTGATTGGTCAAGATCTCCCTCGATCGCCGCTTGAACCATTGCTCTTGTATGAGCTAGATTCATCCGTTTACCTATGCCATATCCTCCGCCAGTCCAACCTGTATTCACAAGAAATACTTTTGCACCGTGCTCATCGATCTTTTTGCCAAGCATTTCCGCATATACATGAGCTGGGAGTGGAAGAAATGGTGAACCGAAGCACGTAGAGAACGTCGTTTCTGGTGAAGTGATCCCGCGCTCTGTTCCGGCTAACTTACTTGTATAGCCGCTCAAGAAATGATACATCGCTTGTTCTTTTGTTAAACGGCTGATTGGAGGTAAGACGCCAAATGCATCAGCTGTTAAAAAGACAATGGCAGATGGATGTCCTGCGATGCTTGGTTTCACAATATTATCAATCATCTCAATTGGATATGCAGCACGTGTATTTTCAGTAAAGAATGTGTCATCATAATCGGCTTCACGTGTTTCTTCATCAAGCACCACATTCTCAAGAACCGAACCGAATCGGATCGCCTTGTAAATTTGCGGTTCCTTTTCTTCGCTTAAGTTTACGCATTTTGCGTAGCAGCCGCCCTCAATATTAAAGACGCCTGTTCCAGACCATCCGTGTTCATCATCCCCGATAAGCTTACGACTTGCGCTTGCAGAAAGCGTTGTTTTCCCAGTCCCTGATAGACCGAAGAATAATGCGACATCGCCTTCTTGACCGACGTTTGCTGAGCAGTGCATCGAGAGAATATCTTGTTCTGGTAGTAAGTAGTTCATGACAGAGAAGATGGATTTTTTCATCTCTCCTGCATATTCTGTTCCACCGATGAGAATCGTCCGTTTTTCAAAAGAAACGATAATGAACGTTTCTGAGTTTGTGCCATCTGTTTCAGGATCTGCTTTGAAGTGAGGTGCAGATAAGATGGTGAAAGGCTCCTCTTTTGAAGAAGGGGTTGTTCCGTCAGGTCTGATAAATAATTGTTTGGCAAACAGATTGTGCCATGCAAATTCGTTTACGACTGTAATCGGCATGCGGTATCTGTCGTCAGCACCTGCAAATCCTTCAAATACAAATAGTTCATCACGTTCTTTTAAGTATGACACAACTTTTGTATATAAACGGTCAAATGCGTCTTTTGAGATTGGTTGGTTTACAGAACCCCAATCAATTTTATGCTCAGAGCTTTCTTCTCTTACGATAAATTTATCTTTAGGTGAACGTCCAGTATAAGCACCTGTCGTAGCGCGGACAGCTCCAGTTGATGTTAAAACGCCTTCATGGCGTGCCAAAATCTTTTCAACAAGTTTCGGGACAGATAAGTTTTGGTGCGTATTTTCTAATGAGAGCAATGACTGCAAATCTTCTTTTAAATCAACTGAGTTCATAAAAAAACCCTTCCTTTACCGTTGAATTTGGTTATTTTTGATTAGTATAACACATTGATAATAATAGTCTATACTATTTGAATATTTTTGTGTGTGTTTTTTCATTTCTGCTATGAAAATATACGTTTTGGTGATGCTAATAAACGGGTCAAAAAGAAAGGAGATAAATCCTTTGAAGCATTGACATCATGCAGGGTTTTAAGATAAGATATCTTATTGAACGGATACTCTTATCCCGAGTTGGTGGAGGGACAGGCCCAATGAAGCCCAGCAACCGGTTTCTTTTAAAAAGGCATGAATGTGCCTGAGAAACCAAGGTGCTAACCTGATGCAAGGTACACTAGAACACCTTGAGCGATAAGAGTGAAAGGCATGCGATCTCTGACCCTTTCCTCGCAATGATGGAAATGGTTTTTTTATTTTCGGGATTTCATATGAACAAATTGCCAAATACATCTCTAATATAAACGTTTCATATAAGAGGGAACGAGTTCCGTATCATATTGGAGGCCCCATCTTGGGAGGATGTGGTCTTGTACAGGAGGAAATAGCCATTATGAGTCAAAATCGTCGTTTATTTACTTCAGAATCAGTAACGGAAGGACACCCAGATAAAATCTGTGATCAAATTTCAGACAGCATTTTAGATGAAATTTTAAAGAAAGATCCGAATGCACGTGTTGCTTGTGAAACTTCTGTAACGACAGGTCTTGTATTAGTAAGCGGTGAGATCACAACGTCTACTTATGTCGATATTCCAAAGACGGTACGTGACACCATTAAGGAAATTGGCTACACACGTGCGAAATATGGTTTTGATGCGGAAACATGTGCAGTTCTTACGTCGATTGATGAGCAGTCAGCTGATATTGCACAAGGTGTAGATAAAGCACTTGAAGCTCGTGAAGGAACAATGACTGAAGAAGAAATTGATGCGATCGGTGCAGGTGACCAAGGGCTGATGTTTGGCTTCGCCAATAACGAAACGGAAGAGCTCATGCCATTACCGATTTCGCTCGCGCATAAATTATCTCGTCGTTTAACGGAAGTGCGTAAGAATGAGACACTTGCTTATCTTCGTCCAGATGGGAAAACACAAGTAACAGTTGAATATGACGATCAAAATAAACCAGTACGTATTGATACAGTGGTTATCTCTACACAGCATGCACCAGAGGTGACGCTGGAGCAAATCCAATCTGACTTAAAAGAGCATGTGATTGGTCCTGTTGTTCCGAGTCAATTGATTGATGAAGAGACGAAATACTTTATTAATCCAACAGGCCGTTTCGTCATCGGTGGACCTCAAGGGGATGCTGGATTGACAGGCCGTAAAATCATCGTCGATACGTATGGCGGTTATGCACGTCATGGCGGCGGTGCTTTCTCAGGTAAGGATGCAACAAAGGTTGACCGTTCTGCAGCATATGCTGCCCGTTACGTGGCGAAAAACATCGTAGCAGCGGGTCTTGCGGACTCTTGTGAAGTACAACTTGCCTATGCGATTGGTGTTGCACAGCCTGTATCCATCTCAATTGATACGTTCGGAACAGGAAAAGCATCTGAAGAGAAATTAATTGAAGTGGTTCGTGCGAACTTTGATCTTCGTCCGGCTGGCATTATTAAAATGCTTGATTTACGCCGTCCGATTTACAAACAGACAGCTGCATATGGACATTTTGGCCGACACGACTTAGATCTACCGTGGGAAAAAACAGATAAGGCCGACACGCTTCGCAAGGAAGCATTAGGTCAATCATAACAACATAAAAACCGCTTAATTTAAGCGGTTTTCCTTTTGATTAAAAAAATTTAAAAAAAGCTTAAAAATGTGAAACAAAATAGGACAAAATACTGTCTAATTAGAGGTTTACTTTTAAGAAATAACATGACGTGGAGGCAATAATATGTGTGGGTTTGTTGGTGTATTTAATCACCGTCCATTGTCCGATACTACTGAACAAGAAGAATTGATAAAACAAATGAATGGTCTCATCGTTCACCGTGGTCCGGATGATGAGGGATATTTTCATGATGAACATGTAGGATTTGGATTTAGACGTTTAAGTATTATAGATGTGGAACACGGAAAACAGCCACTTTCTTATGAAGATGAGAAATACTGGATTGTGTTTAACGGAGAAATTTATAACTATGTGGAGCTGAAAGAAGAGCTTGTAAAAGAAGGCTATACATTCAGTACAGATTCTGATACGGAAGTCCTTCTTGCCACATATCGTCACTACAAGGAAGAAGCAGCTTCAAAGCTTCGAGGAATGTTTGCGTTTTTGATCTGGGATAAAGAAGCGCAGTTGCTATATGGCGCCAGAGATCCTTTTGGAATCAAACCGCTATATGTTACACACAAGGACGAGCAAGTGTACTTTGCTTCTGAACGTAAAAGCTTAATGGCTGTAAATGAGGACATTGAATTTGATAAGACATCTTTGCAGCAATATATGTCTTTCCAGTTCGTTCCTGAGCCAAATACACTTGACCAAAATGTGCATAAAGTGGAGCCAGGTCATCAGTTCACATTGCGCCCTGGACAAGACATCCAATTCAAGACCTATTGGAAAGTGCAATTTAAGCCTGAACAAACACAAGAGCAGAAATTAATCCAAGAAGTGCGAGAAGCAATTTACGATTCTGTGAAAGTGCACATGAGAAGTGATGTGCCTGTTGGTTCATTCTTATCAGGTGGAATTGATTCTTCTTTCATTGTTTCTGTAGCCAAAGAATTTCACCCTGATCTCAAAACGTTCTCAGTTGGCTTCCAGCAAGACGGCTTTAGTGAGGTTGATGTAGCGAAGGAAACAGCTGATAAGCTTGGCTTACAAAACTTTAGTGCTGTGATCTCTCCAGAGGAGTATATGAACGAGCTTCCGAAAATTGTTTGGCATTTGGATGATCCTTTAGCTGATCCGGCGGCGATTCCTCTTTATTTCGTTGCAAAAGAAGCGAAGAAACAAGTAACTGTTGTGCTTTCTGGTGAAGGAGCGGATGAGCTATTCGGTGGATATAACATTTACCGTGAGCCCCTTTCTCTAAAACCGTTTGAATCTGTTCCATCTATGTTGAAAAAGCTTCTTCTTCGTCTCTCGCGTTTAATGCCAGAGGGAATGAAAGGGAAAAGCTTTATCGAACGTGGCTGTACACCGCTAGAGGACCGATATATTGGGAATGCAAAAATCTTTGAAGAACCAGTGAAGAAAAAACTCTTAAAGCAGTACGATCCGAACGTCACCTATCGTGACATCACAAAAACATATTTCCAAGAGAGTGCTGGCTACAGTGATATTAACAAAATGCAATATGTTGATATTCATACGTGGATGCGTGGTGATATCTTGCTGAAAGCAGACAAAGTGACGATGGCGAATTCCCTAGAACTTCGTGTACCATTCCTTGATAAGGTCGTTTTTGAAGCGGCTTCTAAAATTCCAGAAGAGCTGAAAACAAAAGATGGGACAACAAAGTATTTATTGCGTAAAGCAGCAGAAGGCATTGTGCCAGACCATGTGTTAAATCGTAAAAAATTAGGTTTCCCTGTTCCAATTCGTCATTGGCTGAAAAATGAGATGAACGCTTGGGCGAAAGACATCATTCAAAATAGCCAAACGGATGAATATTTGAACAAAGAATATGTTCTACATTTATTAAATGAACATTGTGCTGGTAAAGCTGACCACAGCCGTAAAATTTGGACTGTCTTGATCTTTATGATTTGGCATAGCATATTTGTCGAGCGCAGTATTGATCCAGAACAGTTGAATCATCAACCAAAAGAAGTGATTTTTAGTTAATAAAAAAGGTTTTCAGCGTTAAGCTGAAAACCTTTTTTGTCATGATAGAAAGTGAAGCGGAAGGGTAAAATAACAAGTGATTCATAGTTATTGCTTAATATACTGAAAAAAACATGATAAAGTGAAGATAGACGTATGATGTTAACGAGATAAAAGGGAACGATAGTATTGCCCTTTTTCTACATATTCTCTACGAATACGGTCCATATCTTGAATGTCTTCATCTGTTAAAGAACGAACAACTTTGGCTGGACGACCAAAAGCGAGTGATCCTTTTGGGATGACTTTACCTTGCGGGACAAGGCTGCCTGCACCGATAAAGGCACCTTCACCAATCTCCGCACCATCAAGAATGATGGACCCCATGCCAATGAGGGCATTTTTTCGAATAATAGAGCTATGTAATGTAACTTGGTGTCCAATGGTAGCACCATCTTCAATAAGAAGTGTTTTTCCAGGGCTTTGATGCAGACAGGATAAATCTTGAATGTTGACGTTCTTTCCGATTCTGACAGGGGCAACGTCCCCTCTGATGACGGTTTGGAACCAAACACTTGAATATTCTCCGATGGTAACATCACCTGTAATGGTGGCGTTATCTGCAACAAAGACCGTTTCATGAATCTCAGGTGTAAACTGATGATATGGATATATCACTTTTTTCGACTTCCTTTCTAAATACAACATGTGTGAGGTGTTTACTATGTGGACGTGGCATGCTGAAAGACCAGTAGGCACAATTGTGATTGTACATGGTGCAAGTGAATATCATGGCCGTTATAAATGGCTCATTGAAATGTGGCGAAATGCAGGCTATCACGTTGTCATGGGTGATTTGCCTGGACAAGGAACTTCGACACGAGCGCGGGGCCACATTCGCTCATTTCAAGAATACATTGATACAGTAGATGAATGGATTGACCATGCAAAGTCATTTAGGCTTCCTACATTTTTACTTGGTCATAGTATGGGTGGACTCGTTTCCATTGAATGGGTCAAGCAGTATACCCATACGAAGATTGATGGCCTTATTTTATCATCACCTTGTTTAGGTCTGCAATTTAAACCGAAAAAGCTGATGGATTTTGCATCAAAAGGGCTAAATGTGTTGGCACCATCTTTTAAGGTGGAGTCTGGGCTTTCAATTGAACTGGCGACACGTAATCAGGATGTCATTGAAGCAGACTCCAATGATTCTCTTTATGTGACAAAGGTGTCGGTGAGATGGTACCGAGAGCTTGTTAAAAATATTGATGCAGCAATGCAACCAACAAACGCGTTTAAGGCGATTCCTTTGCTCTTAATGCAAGCGGGTGATGATAAAATTGTTGATCAAACAAAAGTGGTCAAGTGGTTTAATGGCATTGAATCATTGAATAAATCATACCGTGAATGGGAAGGACTGTATCACGAAATTTTTAACGAGCCGGAACGAGAAGATGTGTTTAAGGCGGCAAGAGCCTTTACAGATCAATATATTTGATTGTCAGCTAAAGTTGGGGGTGGATTGATTTGTCAGTACCAGAGCGTCCATTTGCACTGATGACGAGGGTGTATAAAGATATTTTTCCGCTTGTACATCAGGAGCTAAATAAGTGGCGAGCTCATGCAGAAATGATTGAAAATGAAGAACTGAGAACGCAGGCACTAGCGAGTATTTCCAGTAAAACATTTCATTGTGAAGGTGGAGGCATCTTATCTCTACTAGCAGGTGAAGAGAAGGAGACTTGTATTGAATTTATTGTGGCGTACCAAACGATCAGCGATTACTTAGATAACCTATGTGACCGCAGTACATCGCTTGACCCAAAGGACTTTCATATGCTGCATCAAGCAATGAGAGATGCGCTTGATATTCATGCTGAGCTCAAACCGTATTATCAATTCCGTGAGGAGCAAGAGGATCATGGGTATTTACATGCGCTCGTGCGTACATGTCAAAACGTGCTGTCACGCGTAGCGCATTATCCGATCATTCAGCCTTATTTACATACGCTTTGCGATTACTATAGTGATTTGCAAGTACATAAGCACGTTGTTCCTCATGAACGTGTGCCCCGGCTAGAATCATGGTTTCGCCAATATGAACAGGATCTGCCGAAGATGGAATGGTATGAGTTTTCCGCATGTGCAGGATCAACGTTAGGGATTTTCTGTCTTGTGGCGTATGCACTTCAGCCTGAATTCACAGAGAAGCAAGCGAAGCAAATTTATGAGAGCTATTTTCCTTATATCCAAGGTTTGCATATTTTACTGGATTATTTAATTGATCAAGAAGAGGATCGTCTTGGAGGGGATCTGAATTTCTGCACATATTACAATTCCCATCATGAGATGATGGATCGACTTCAGCATTTTATTGAAAAAGCAGATGAACAGCTGAAAGGCATTCCGCACGAAAATTTCCACAAACTGATTAATAGAGGATTATTGGCGGTCTATTTGTCTGATGAAAAAGTAACAGCCCAAAAAGAAATGAACAAGCTGGCGAAGCGGCTGATCAAATCAAGTGGAAAAACGTCATTCTTTTTCTATATCAATGGAAGAGCCTATCGAACCTATCAGAAAATGCCATGGATGAAATCTTCATAAAAAATGTAATTTATGTTTAGCTTGTAGAGAAAACGATGTTTTTTCTACAAGCTTTTTTTGTTTCTTGATGTCAAACTTCTTCTACATCTGATCGAATATACATAAAAAATAGGAAAAAAGTATGAATAAAATGAATCTTTTTTCCTCTGCCTTGCGTATAAGTGTTCAGAAAACGAAAAAGGAGAAGATATGATGTCATTTTTAAAGAAGTTTGCGGCGAGTGTTGGCATTGGTGCAGCAAAAGTAGATACGATATTGGAGAGAGAAGCGTATGTTCCAGGAGAAGAAGTGAGGGGAACTGTCCATGTCAAAGGCGGAAAGATCGCTCAGGACATTCGCTATATTGATTTAAAGCTTAACACGCGGTACGTCATTGTAAAGGATGATGAGGAGCACCGCAAGTATGCGACAATCCATTCTTTACGGGTGACTGATTCATTCACCATTCAGCCTGGAGAAGAGCATCAATTTTCGTTCTCATTCACTCTTCCCCTCGATACACCGATCTCTGTAGGAAAAGTAGAGGTCTCTGTGGTGACAGACCTTGATATTCAAGGTGGTATTGATAAATTTGATAATGACCGCATCATCGTGAAGGCACATCCTTGGATTGACAGTGTACTAGGAGCAGTCAGTCATCTAGGTTTCCGCCTTCATGAAGCAGACTGCGAACAAGCGCCTTACTTCCAGCGACGCCTGCCGTTCGTTCAAGAATTTGAATTCATCCCGACAGCGGGCTACTATCGTCAAATGCTTGACGAATTAGAACTTATTTTCCTAATAGATGAAGATGGTTTAGACATTGTATTTGAAATCGATCGTAGAGCAAGAGGACTGCGAGGATGGTTGGAAGAGATGTATAATGACGGAGAACAGCTTGTACGTATCCGTTTTAACCAATCAGAGCTTGAAGATACAGAAGAGCTTGAAGAGATATTAGCAGAAATCATAGATCAATACGCATAATCAATCATGAGGAAGAGCCACAGTTAAAATAGGCTCTTTTTTTCATAAAAAAAGAACTCGCTTCGTATGTGAAACGAGTTCAGATTCTATAGCTTTTTTTCAATGGCTACCACAAAAGGTGGATCGTTATGAATGTTCATGTATTGATATGACAGTACTTGTACTTCTTCATGATCAAGTGATCTGCAGTAGTCAAGCAGCTCTTCTTTTTCTTTTTTACCTTCAGGGTGACCGTGATAAATGACGAGAACGATCAGACCGCCGGGTTTCATCCAGTCAATGAGTTGTTTGATCGCTTCAATGGTCGTATGAGCTTGCGTGGTGACAGATTTATCGCCGCCAGGTAGGTATCCAAGGTTAAATACCGCACCAGATATGTGTCCATACGTATCGGTTGGTAAGTGATCAGCAAGTTTTTCATGTCCGCTGTGAATGAGGTGAACGTAAGGGTATTGTTCACCAAGCCTTTTGCTTGTTTGCTGTAAGGCCTCTTCTTGAACGTCAAATGCGAAAACTTGTCCATCTTTTCCTACAAGGTCCGCTAAATAGAGTGTATCGTGGCCATTCCCCATTGTTGCATCAATGACGATGTCACCCTTTTTACAAGCTCGTTCTAATAGCTCTTTACTAAAAGGAAGCATGCGTTTTAAAATCATTTGGACGCTTCTTCCAATCTGACGAATCGTTTGCCCTGGTAGCTATTACGTCTTTCAAGCTCCGCATTAATGGCATTCAGCACTTCCCACTTATTCACACTCCACATTGGCCCAACCATTAATTCAATCGGACCGTCACCTGTGATTCGGTGAATGATCATTTCTGGTGGCAAAATTTCTAGCTGATCACACACAAGCTTCACATATTCTTCCTGGCTTAAAAACTCCAGCTTGCCTTTCTCGTATTGTTTCACCATTGGCGTTCCTTTTAGAAGATGAAGTAAATGAATTTTAATGCCTTGCACATCTAAATCAGCGACGGCTTTTGCTGTTTCCATCATCATGTCTCGATTTTCAAGGGGTAATCCATTGATGATATGCGAACAGACACGAATGCCATGTTTCCGCAATTTTTCTACACCTTCTACATAACATTCAAAGTCGTGGGCACGGTTAATGAGCATGGCTGTCCGTTCGTGGACGGTTTGTAAACCAAGCTCTACCCATAAATAAGTCCGCTCATTTAATTCAGCTAAATATTCGACAACATCATCTGGTAAACAGTCGGGTCTCGTTGCAATCGATAAACCAACCACTCCATCAAGATTCATGACGGTTTCATATTTTTCTTTTAGGACAGGGAGTGGTGCATGTGTATTCGTATATGCTTGGAAATACGCCATGTATTTTCCATCTTTCCACTTTGTGTGCATCCGATCTTTGATTTCATTGAACTGGGTGATCAGATCATCTGCTCGATTTCCTGCGAAGTCACCGGAGCCAGCGGCACTACAAAATGTACAACCGCCATGGGCGACGGTACCGTCACGGTTAGGGCAATCAAAGCCACCGTCTAATGCGACTTTAAACACTTTATGACCAAAGTGCTCACGCAAATGATAATTCCATGTGTGATAACGTTTTTCGCTGTTTGAATATAAAAAAGGGTTATGCTGATCCAAGTCAGTAACCTCCTTGCATAATAATAGGCATCCTAAAAGTTTAACAAAAATTACGGATGAGAACAATTGATCTGTCAACATTTTCGTAATTGAAATGGGGAGGATTGGGCAAAATAGGCGGGAGTCATTGAAGAGATGGGAGGAATGCAAGATGGCAACTAGAAAGTCAATTGATGAATTTATGCAAAAAAGTACTGAAACCCTTGAATTTGCAAGTGAACAATTTGATTTAAGTCAGCGGCAAGAACACTACAACGAAGAAGAATTTTCAAAAGCACAGCTTATGCTTGAGGATACAGTGAATGAATTAGAAAAATTAAAAGATGTCGCCAATGATCAACAGAGAGAGCGTTTAGACAGAGCACGTGTCCAAATTCAAAGTATGCAAAACCAAATGATAATAGGCATTTCATATGATAACGAATGACAAGCAGATCCTTCTTTTAAGGATCTGTTTTTATTTTTCAAAAAAATCGTTGACTTTCTGACTAAGTGTATATAATGTATTAGGTGTACTACATCAACTAATACACTTTATACACTTAAAAGTGAAGAAAGGTGTTCAACCATGAAAAAAGAAAAAAAGCCAATTCATCTCAAATGGACCGTACTAGCCATTATGCTAGCATGTACATTTTTTTTCGTACTCGTTTTCATTGGTTTTGAAATTCAAAAAGATTTTATGCCGATGTTGTCTCTTTAATGCAAGTGACTGTAAAAGCATGAATGAGGAAAGAGGGATTCATCATGATTCAAATAGATCCAAGAAGCGCTGTACCAATTTACGAGCAAATCATTGAGCAATTGAAAATTTTATGCTTAAAAGGAGTGATGAAGCCTGGTGATAAATTGCCCTCTGTGAGAGAGCTGGCCACCATCATCATTGCCAATCCAAATACCGTCAGCAAGGCGTATAAAGAGCTTGAACGGGAAGGGATCATTGAGACGCTGAGAGGCCGAGGGACATATGTGACCGAACAAGCACAGCTAAAGTTAAATGAAGGGAAGGTGTTGGAGATGAAGGAACAATTGAAACAACTCATCATCGAAGCTCATTATGCTGGGATTGATATACATCAACTAAAGGATTGGATAGAAGAAATTAGCATAAGCCTAAAAGGAGGAAAGCAAGTTGATTGAGGTTAGAAATGTGTCAAAGAAATTAAATGGACGCGAAGTCCTTAGTGAAATTTCCTTCAAGCTAGAGGAAGGGGAGATCTTCGGTCTGCTTGGTCGAAATGGCTCTGGAAAAACAACCTTACTTAGGCTGATTCAACAAATACTACTTCCAGATGAAGGCGAGATTTATTTTAAAAATGTGCTGATAAAAGACCATCCTTTAGTAAAGCAAAATATTGTATATATGCCAGTCATTAATCCGTATTTTGACCGGTACCATTACGGGCAGCTTGTCCAGCTACTAAGGAAAATCTATCCGAAGTTTGACGTGACATACGCCAATGAGCTTGTGAACCGGTATGAGATCCCAGAAAAAGTGAAATATCGTGATCTTTCCACTGGGCTAAAAAAACAGCTCTCATTAATTTTAAGCTTTGCCATTAAACCTGCGGTCATTTTGTTAGATGAGCCGACAGATGGGATTGACGCTGTGACAAGAAACGACGTGCTGCAGCTCATGATTGATGAAGTCGCAGAACGACAAACCTCTATTCTCATCACATCTCATCGCTTAGAGGACATTGAGCGGATGTGTAACCGAATCGGCTTCTTAGAAGGCAATCAAATGACGAATGTCATGGATTTAGATGAATTAAAGAAGGACTATGTCAAAATCCAAATGGCGTTTGAAGAAGATATGAATGTCAGTATTAGAAAAAAGGACGTTGCCATATTAGATCAGGCGGGTGTTTTCTATACAGTGCTTGTCTTAAAAACAGATGTAGACACAATCGCGTATTTGAAGTCGTTACAGCCTAAAGTATGGAACGAACTACCTGTCAATTTAGAAGAAGTATTCATCGCAAAATTTGGAGGGAAACGAAGATGGTAAAGCGGCAATTATTATATAAGGAGTGGAAGCAATCAGAGCTGACATTCATTTTAGTGATGATTATTGCGGCGCTTGCAACGCCCTTTACATTTTTAATGGAATATTCATCCTTTCAATCTTGCTTAAATGACACTACGTGTACACCAGCAGGAGATCATTTTTATTATAGCTTTTATGTAGACACCTTTTTAAATAGTTCATGGATCATTGGTTTGTTTTTTGCACTAATGCAACTTGGTATTGAAAGAAACAAAGGACTAATGGATTTTACATTGTCATTGCCTTTTAGTAGAAGTTCCATTTATCACTCAAAATTTATGCTGGCTACAGGTATCTTGATCTTGATTCATGTGGTTTCTTACGGCCTTTCATTTTTATTGACTGTATTGCTGCATCCATCTGAAATCAATAGTTTCCACTATGATTATTTATTCGCACTGATCCAAGCATTGATGGTATATAGTTTAGTTTTGGCAGCAGGTGCATTAACAGGGAGTGCCATTGCCCAAGCGATTGTTGCATTCAGTACATCTATTTTACCTATCTTATTGATCGGCTTACCAGTTGTTCATTTAGACTTTTTTTTACAAACCTATTCAATTTACTATATACTGGAAGGCTTCATTATGGCAATATCACCGATTGTCTATTTGGAATTTGGACCCAATGTGACAGAACCTCATTTATTTGCAGGTGAAGATATTATCATTCCAATCTTGATGATTGTTTTATTTTATATCATCGGTTTGATTAGCTTTAAAAAACACCCTATTGAACGAACTGGCCATTTCTTTCTTTATCCAAAAATGAACCGACCCATTCAAATTATGGTCATTGCCTTTGGTGTATTAGGATTTGGCATGACAGGCATGCCTACAGAGAATTCATCATTATTTAGTTATATCGTTTTCATGCTGATAGGTGGGGCTGTTGGCGCCTTGTTGAGCTATATCTTAATCTATCGAAAAAAATAATAAACAGAGAGTGGAGGAGAAGAAATGATCCAGATTCAATCATTAGACCACGCCTTTATCATTGGGAAAAAGGGTAGGGAAAATAAAATACCTGTGTTAAAAAACATTGATTTAACCATTAAAGGCGGGGAAATTGCCTGTATCGTTGGTCGAAGTGGCTCCGGTAAATCAACCTTGCTCAATTTAATCTCGGGCTACATTCCCCCAACAAACGGACAAATTATCATCAATGGGACCAATGTGACGAGCTTCAATGAAAAAAAGTGGGCAGATTTTAGATTAGAGCATTTTGGGTTTATTTTTCAAAGCTTTCAATTGATCGCAAGCTTAACAACGTTTGAGAATATTGAACTGCCGCTTACCTTAAAAGGGGTGAAGCCGTCTGAACGAAAGATCAAGGTCAAAGAGATGTTGAAACGAGTGGGGCTCGAACACCATGCGGGACATTATCCAAATGAACTATCTGGGGGACAACAGCAGCGGGTCAGTATTGCAAGAGCCTTAATTTTAAATCCGTCTATCATTTTAGCGGATGAGCCAACAGGTAGTCTTGATTCTGAAACAGAAAGAGAAATTCTAGATATGATTCAGCAGCTAAATCGTGAAAAAGGCATTACATTTGTCATCATTACACACGACGATGAAGTTGCTTCAATCGCAGACACGACATTCCAGCTTCATGACGGAGTGCTACAGAAGGGGGAAAAGTCCATTGAAGTTTAGAGATCAGGTCAAATTCATTAGAAGAAATATGAAGAAAAATAGATTGCGTGTGTTTATGACCATTCTTGCAACCACAATGGCCTGTTCTTTCTTAATTGTGCTTGCTTCTGTCGGTTTTGGTTTGCAAAAGTCAGCACAGGATGAAATCATGAACCAGCAAATTATCACTGAAATTAATGTGTTTGGGAAAGAGAAAGGAGACATCAAGGTTCAGGATTTGAAGTCCTATGATCATGTCAAATCCGTTGTCTCAAGAACGTCAATTACTTCACTGTTAGAAGTGGACCTAGATAATCGCTCAAGTGAATTGCAAATTTCCTTTACGAATATGAAAGAAGAAAAGGGAGCTGGGCTTGAACTCGATCGTGGGAAAGTGCCAACATCAGCAAATGAAGTCGTTGTGGGTTATCACATGGCAAAAGGGCTGTGGACTGAAAAGGAACGAAAAGCGTACGAAAAGGAATCCAACCAGCCGTCGAACGATGAAGAGATTCCTAAAGAGCCAAAAGGCTACACGAAGGATATTTTAAATCAAGTGATCCAAATCAAAGTCCCAAAATTCGATGAGAAAAATGAAGTCACTGCAGAAAAAACATTTGATTTTCGTGTTGTAGGTGTCTTGAAAAAGCCAAATACAGATTGGCAGATAGATGATAGAATCCTCATTCCGAATGCTTACCAAAAAGAATTTGGCCAAATGATGGATTTGTCTGAAGATGGTGGCAATGTCGAACGGAAGATCTCTGTCTATGCTGATAAATTCGACAATGTTGGTGCATTGACGGATAAGCTGACAGATGACGGCTATCAGGTGGTCTCAGTAACGAATCAATTAGAGGGAATGGATATGTTTTTTAACGTCTTTAAAATTGGACTTATCTTTGTCGGGTGTATTGCAGTGATTATTTCTGCGATCGGTATTTTTAATACGATGACAATGGCGGTAACGGAACGAACACAAGAGATTGGAATTATGAAAGCGATAGGAGCTAACCCTTCAATGATTAAGCGAATGTTCCTAATGGAAAGTGCGTATATTGGCGTGATTGGCTCTGTCATAGGGATTATCATCTCGTATATCATTAGTTTCGCCATGAATTTAATCATTCCAGCGATTCTATCTTCCATGTCTGAGGGGAGATCGAGCGAGGAATTATCTATTACCTTCTCCTACATCCCATTAAGTCTTGTGATCACTGCGACGTTGATTAGTGCAGGTGTTGCCATCATATCAGGTCTTAATCCAGCACGTAAAGCAACGAAAACAAATGTGTTAACAGCATTAAGAAGAGAAATATAAAAAAACCTCCTGTCCGCGATTGGCTGACAGGAGGTTTTTTATGTGCAGGGAATGCTTGACCATTGTTTGCGATTTTAAAAAACTGTTTACACAGGGTTTTCAGCTAATGGCAAATGGTTGATGGCCTCTTTGATTGTCAAATACGTCATGGTGTTTTGAAAATCTGTATCCAAGTCTTTCATTTTCATCGCTAGCTGTGGTTTGATTCCAGTGATGATTAGTTCTGTTCCGGTTAGATTGAGAAGTTGATGGAGCTTGAAAATTCGTACAACCACTGATTCATCTACATCAATTAAACCAGACAGATCCAAAATTAAGTAATCATCTTTTGAATCTCCTAATATCGAAGTAAGCTTGGCTACAATCGCATCAAAACGATCTTCAGATAGCTTTCCGATCAGCGGAAGAGCGGACACACCATCTTTAATCGGGACGATTGGCGTTGAAAGGGAGGTGACTTCCTTTAAGGAATCTTCAAGGAGTTGTTCATATTCTTTCTGTTTGGTGATATCCTTTTGAAATCCAATAAAAAATGTTTTGTCATCCTGTTCAATGTATAGAGGATCTATATTCAATTCATTCCAAAATAAAGTGCCGTCTTTTTTAAAATTTTTTAGCTGAGTGGTAATAGGTGTTTTGTTTTGGATTCCTTGACGAATTAGAGCAATCTGCTCTTGGTTTGTTTCATTTCCTTGTAGGAAACGACAATTCTGACCAAGAATTTCATCTGGATGGTATCCAGTTAGTTGTGAAAAACCATGATTCACATAAATGATCGGGTTATCTTCCAAAGAAGGGTCTGTAATGACAACACCAATTCGCGCATGATCTAGCGCCTTTTTTATGAGTTCGAGCTGTTTTTGTACGCCGAAAATATTTGAGCTGACCATATTACCCTCCTTAACTGCTTATCAGATATATTCTATCCAAAACATACTTTAATAACGTAACATAACGTATGTTCTGTTTCAATGATTGCAAACGCTTTGTTAAATTTGTCATCATTGTTTGTCCTCCATTAGAATAGAGTTAGTAAGGAGACTTTTATTTTGAAAAATAGGTAATCATTTACTTATTATTCATATAATAATAAAAATGGTTAATATGTATTAGGTAAAAATGATTCCAATGCATCAAGATTGTTTCTGGGTCATTCACATATAATGGAAGAAACAAGCTTTTTTTTCTTCGTTAGAGAGAATAGACCTTTTGACATGGATTATGACCGAACAGCAGAATGGCATTACAGGGGGCTGGACAGCCTGAAGTCGCTTTACTATTCTAAGGGCTTTAGGAAGGTGATGAAAATGCTGCAACAAGTCATTATTGCTTGCGCCATTGGAGGGGTCATGGGCATTCTCGGTCACGTAAAGAAAAAAGGCAGGCTTGAGAAGCCCAGAATGACAAAGAAGTTTATTTACTTAGGGTTTATTGAAGATTGGCTCGTTGGGATGATTGCCGCTACACTGCTTGTATTATCCTCAAATCCCGATTCAAGTCTGCACTTAGTCATTTTATCAATTATTTCAGGTTACGGAGGAGAAGCAGTTCTGCGAAGCTTTGATTTTGTTAGAGAGCAGCGTTCACAGGATGCAGACTCCAACCGTCACAACCGTTCTCCACACGAATAAATATCCTCTACTTTACCCTAGCCTAGGGTACATTCCCATTGTATACAAACCTGCTTGCACTTATGATCATAATTCTATAAAATACTACTTAGATGACGGTTACGATAAGAACAGTGAAGAGGAGTAGTAAGAAAGCAGTATTTGTCCCTAGAGAATTGACGGCTGGTGAAAGTCAATCAAATCTGCTTCTGAACTCGCCTCAGAGTTGCAGTTGCGTTAAAGCTTCTGTCGCATGTCTGCGTTAAAGATATTAAGTGAGCGTATGTGAAGCATGTTACGCTAACAAGGGTGGTACCGCGGGAAACAAAAATCTCTCGTCCCTTTCCAGGGATGAGGGTTTTTTGTTGATTTTAGAAAAGTCTGAATTCTCCCATTGTCCACTTAGCAGATAAAGCCGTACATATTAAAGGAGGTTTTCACATTGAGTTTTCAACATCGGGAAATGGAAAAGAAGTGGCAGGATTACTGGCTGACACATAAAACATTCGCCACATCTGACTCGGAAGATAAACCAAAGTTTTATGCGCTGGATATGTTCCCATATCCTTCAGGTGCAGGGCTACATGTAGGACATCCTGAGGGCTATACAGCGACTGATATCCTTTCACGCATGAAGCGTATGCAAGGATATGATGTGCTGCATCCGATGGGATGGGATGCATTTGGACTTCCAGCAGAGCAGTATGCACTTGATACAGGGAATGATCCAGCTCTATTTACAGAACAGAACATCAATAATTTCCGCCGCCAGATTCAATCTCTTGGATTCTCGTATGACTGGGATCGTGAAATCAATACGACAGATCCAAACTATTACAAATGGACACAATGGATTTTCTTGAAATTGTACGAAAAAGGTTTGGCGTATATTGATGAAGTACCTGTTAACTGGTGTCCAGCGCTTGGTACAGTCCTTGCGAACGAAGAAGTGATTGATGGTAAAAGTGAACGCGGAGGGCATCCAGTTGAAAGACGTCCAATGAAACAGTGGATGCTGAAAATTACGGCTTATGCGGACAGGCTGTTAGATGATTTAGAAGAAATTGATTGGCCTGAAAGCATTAAAGATATGCAGCGTAACTGGATTGGTCGCTCTGAAGGGGCACATGTTCACTTTGAAGTAGAAGGACATAACGAACAGTTTACTGTGTTTACGACACGTCCTGATACGCTATTCGGTGCAACATATGCGGTTCTTGCACCAGAACATGCCCTTGTTGAAAAAATTACAACTACAGAGCAAAAAGAAGCAGTAGACGCGTATCTGAAAGAAATTCAGTCGAAGAGTGACTTGGAGCGGACAGATCTTGCCAAAACGAAAACAGGTATTTTCACAGGTGCTTACGCCATCAATCCAATTAACGGAGAAAAGATGCCGATTTGGATTGCTGATTACGTGTTAGCCACATATGGCACAGGTGCCATTATGGCGGTACCAGCGCATGATGAGCGTGACTACGAATTTGCCAAAGCTTTCGACCTCCCAATCAAAGAAGTTGTAGAAGGTGGAGACGTTGACAAAGAAGCATACACTGGCGATGGGAAGCATGTGAACTCTGACTTCTTAAATGGTTTAGGCAAAGAAGAAGCGATCGAAAAGGCAATAGCATGGCTTGAAGATCATAAAAAAGGTGAGAAAAAAGTCACGTATCGTTTACGAGATTGGTTATTCAGCCGTCAACGTTACTGGGGGGAACCGATTCCAATTATTCATTGGGAAGATGGAACTTCTACAGCTGTTGCAGAGGAAGAGCTTCCATTGATCTTGCCGAAAACGACGGAAATTAAGCCGAGTGGAACAGGTGAATCACCACTAGCCAATATCCAAGATTGGGTAGAAGTCGTGGACCCAGTGACGGGCAAAAAAGGCCGTCGTGAAACAAACACGATGCCGCAATGGGCTGGTAGCTGCTGGTACTTCTTGCGTTATATTGATCCACATAACTCAGAACAACTGGCATCTCCTGAAAAGCTGAAAAAATGGCTGCCTGTTGATGTGTACATTGGTGGAGCGGAACATGCCGTATTGCATCTTTTATATGCTCGTTTCTGGCATAAGTTCTTGTATGATATTGGGGTTGTTCCAACAAAAGAGCCATTCATGAAATTGTTTAACCAAGGAATGATTCTTGGTGAAAACAATGAAAAAATGAGTAAATCTAAAGGGAACGTCGTAAACCCAGATGATATCGTAGAATCTCATGGTGCGGACACATTAAGACTATATGAAATGTTCATGGGACCTTTAGATGCTTCAATCGCTTGGTCAGAAACAGGACTTGATGGCGCACGTCGATTCCTTGACCGTGTATGGCGCTTGTTTACAAATGAGGATGGGACAATCAGTGAGAAAATCACCGAGCAATCGGGTGGAGCATTAGAGCGAAGCTATCATGAGACGGTGATGAAAGTAACGGATCATTATGAAGACTTACGTTTTAATACAGGGATTTCTCAATTGATGGTATTCATCAACGATGCATACAAAGCAGAAACATTGCCGAAAGAATATGCAGAAGGTTTTATCAAACTTCTATCTCCAATTGCGCCGCACATAGCGGAAGAGCTTTGGAATAAACTTGGTCATGAAGGTTCGATTTCGTACGAAGCTTGGCCACAATACGAAGAGTCAAAACTTGTCGATGATGAAGTGGAAATTGTCGTGCAGTTAAATGGTAAAGTGAAAGCGAAACTGACGGTTCCAGCTGACGCAACAAGAGAGCAACTAGAAGAGCTTGCGAAAAATGATGAACGAGTCAAAGAGCAGCTTGAAGGGAAAACAATTCGTAAAGTGATTGCCGTTCCTGGAAAGCTTGTGAATATTGTAGCTAACTAATTCCAACACACCCATCGGAACAATCCGATGGGTGTGTTTTATTTCCCGGGACATAATTTTGTCGAAAACAAGGTGATTGCTGATTTGATCTCGTATTTTAATGGAGATTAAGAAAATGAGGAGTGACGTCGATGGAAAAAGAAAGCAAACGTGAACAACTGCTCAGTCTTTTAGGTGATATGCCAGAACGCCAGCCTGTCGAAGCTTATACATTAAAAATTGAAGAACGTGAATCTTTCTTAATTGAAACGCTTATTCTGTCCATTCATGGAGTGGAGGAGATTCCTGCCTATTTTGTGAAGCCGAAAGACACTGTGAAAAAAAGGCCTGTTGTTTTATTCCAGCATTCTCACGGGGGAAATTATACTGATGGAAAAGAAGAGTTGTTACAGGGGGCGCATTATTTACAAACGCCTTCAAATGCAAAAGAATTCACGTCTAAAGGGTATAGTGTGTTGGCAATTGATCATGCCGGATTTGGTGAAAGAAGAGGAAGAACAGAAAGTGAAATCTTTAAGGAAATGCTGATAACAGGGAAGGTCATGTGGGGAATGATGTTGCATGAAAGCATGTGTGCCATTGATTATTTATTATCTCGGTCTGATGTTTTGCCAGAGCGGCTAGCTGTGTTAGGGATGTCGATGGGGGGCTTACTCTCGTGGTGGACAGCAGCACTTGATGAGAGGGTAAGTGTTTGTATCGACTTATGTGCACAAGTAGATCATCATACATTAATTGAGACAAACAATTTAGATCGGCACAGTTTTTATTATTATGTACCGAGTTTAGCCAAGCATTTTACTGCGGGAGAGATACAGGAGTTAATTTTCCCAAGACCACACTTGAGTTTGATCGGTACATTAGATCGACTGACCCCATCAGAAGGGGTCCAGCGCATACAAAAAAGGTTGAGTCAGACGTATCAAGCTGGATCATTAAAAGAGCGATATCAGCTTGTTGGTTTTCATGCAGGGCATTTTGAAACCGCAGCTATGCGCCATGAGGTCACCCGTTTTTTGAAAAAGTGGCTGTAAGGATTGAAAGGCTTGGACATACTACGCCAAAAGGAGGAGACGTATGAAGAACATCACCATCATTGGCGGCTGTGGTGTCATCGGACGCCTTTTATCAACAGAACTTTCTTTAGAATATGATGTGACCATCATTGATCAAGCGAAATGTGTAGCAGAAGTGATTCAAGCAGATGCAACAAATGAACAGGAATTATATCGGGCGATTCCGAAAGAGACCGATGTCATCATTCATCTTTTGAACATGGACATGTCGCATGACGTGATGAATGCAGAGGAGTTTGCGAAAATGAGTGATATCTTTTGGAAAAGCACGTATCAGATGTTTCGATCAGCGGCTCGTTACAACATTCGAAAAGTCATTTTTGCAAGCAGTAATCATGTGACGGATCGTTATGAGCAAGATGGCTGTTCCTTATTAGGACGAGATATTACGACAGATGATGTACCTGCGACGAAAAATGTGTACGGCATTTTAAAATTCGCATCTGAACAATTAGGTCGTTTGTTTCATGATCAAACTGGGATGTCTGTCATCAATTTGCGGATAGGAACGGTCGTGACAGATGAGATGAAAGCATTACACAAGAAGAAAAGAACGAAGAGAACACTGCTCTCGCATGAAGATCTGTTCGCTATCACAAAAGCGGCGATTGAAACTGACGTATCTTTTGGGACATATTATGCTGTGTCAGAAAACGAGGGTAAGCCTTGGTCTACAGAAAAAGCGAAACAGGAGTTAGGCTATAGACCGGATATGAATACAACAAACATACTTGAAGAACATGATCAGTCATAGGTGATAATCATCTCATCAGTTCATGCTCTTATTCTTTTGTTTCATAGGAAAAGAAGTACAAAGAGCATGGCTATCCGTTTGGACTGTCGAGATGATTATAGACGCTGTCTTTCCCTTTTTGTTACATTTTAATCACGATATCGTCACAAGCTGCAGCGAATGTCAAAGTGAAATGATAACGCTTTCAAAGAAGGGACGTGATGAACATAGATCGTTCTATTAAAGGCCGATTGTTCAATATATTCAATTACTCTTTTCTCCTCATGTTCGCATTAATATGTGTGCTTCCGTTCATCCATGTCATTGCCGCCTCTTTTGCGACGGTTGAAGAGGTTATCTCGAAGAAGTTTATTTTGTTTCCGACGACGTTTTCTTTAGAGGCATATGAATATATTTTTTCCACAGATATTGTGTATCGTAGCCTCATTGTATCGATTCTTGTCACGCTCGTTGGAACTGCCGTTAGTATGTTCTTATCCTCACTCATGGCATACGGATTGTCTCGTCACGAGTTAAAAGGCCGGAGAACACTCATGTTTCTCGTGGTGTTCACGATGCTGTTTAGTGGAGGGATGATCCCGACGTTTATTGTCGTGAAAACACTTGGACTACTTGATTCCTATTGGTCACTCATTCTACCAGTTGCGATCAATGCATTTAATTTGATCATTTTAAAGAACTTCTTTCAAAACATTCCTGCGAGTCTGGAGGAATCAGCGAAGATGGATGGCTGCAACGATTTAGGGATTTTCTTTAAAATTGTGCTGCCACTTTCTTTACCGGCGATTGCAACGATCTCACTTTTTTATGCTGTGACGTATTGGAATACGTACATGACTGCCATTTTGTATTTAAATGATTCTGTGAAATGGCCCATTCAAGTATTGCTAAGGCAAATCGTCATTGTCTCAAGTGGGATGCAGGGAGATATGTCGGATATGGGCTCATCTACACCACCGCCAGATCAAACCATTAAGATGGCTGTCATTGTGGTGGCGACGATTCCGGTTCTACTTGTCTATCCATTTATTCAAAAACATTTTAACAAAGGGGCTTTACTTGGTTCTGTAAAGGGCTAAAAAGATAGTACAACGGAGGGATCTTATGGGGAGAAAGAAATTATGGTTGATTGCGTTTGTCCTGCTGTTTACAGCGAGTGGCATTCTTTCAGCATGTTCAAGTCAAGGAACAAATGCATCAGATGAGAAGGTAGATTTAGACAAAAAGGTGAAGCTGACGTGGATGGCCATTTTGTATCATCAGCAGCCACCAAAAGATTCAGTGTTAAAGGAGATTGAGAAGCTCACAAATACAGAGCTTGATATCACATGGGTGCCTGATGCGGTGAAGGAAGACCGTTTAAATTCTGCACTTGCCGCAGGGAATCTGCCGCAAATTGTGACAATACAAGACATTAAGAACTCGTCTGCGATTAATGCGTTCAGATCAGGCATGTTTTGGGAAATCGGTCCGTATTTAAAGGATTATCCAAATTTAAGTAAGATGAACGAACTGATTAATAAAAACGCCTCTATAGACGGTAAGCTTTATGGCATTTATAGAGAGAGACCACTTTCAAGACAAGGAATTGTCATTCGAAAGGATTGGCTTGAAAATTTAAATTTGGATACACCAAACTCATTGGATGATCTTTATGAAGTAGCCAAAGCATTTACTGAAAAAGATCCAGATCAGAATGGTAAAGCGGATACGATTGGTTTTACAGATCGTAATGATTTGATCTATGGGGCATTTAAAACACTTGGGTCATACGAAGGAATGCCGACAGATTGGAAAGAGGAAAATGGTACATTCACGCCAGACTTTATGACAAATGAGTACATGAATACAATGAAATACATGAAGAAACTTCGGGACAATGGCTTCATCAATAAGGATTTCCCTGTCACAAGCAAAACACAACAGCAGGAATTATTCTCACAAGGAAAAGCAGGCATTTATGTTGGGAATATGGTCGATGCAGTGAATTTGAGAGATGATGCTTCAGATAAAGATCTGGAAGTCGATATCATCAATCGCATTAAAGGACCTGATGGGAAAGAGCGCGTATGGGCATCAGGCGGACATAATGGCATTTTCGCCTTTCCTAAAACAAGTGTGAAATCAGAGGCAGAGTTGAAACGAATTTTGGCTTTCTTTGATCGCATTGCTGAAGAGGATGTCTATGGTTTAATGACGTATGGGGTTGACGGAAAGCATTATAAGAAAGAGGAAGGGAATACATTTGTCCGTGAAGAGAGTCAAGTGAAAGGCTGGCAAACAGATGTACAGCCGCTTGTGAGTCTTGTTGGCATCGAGAAACGTTATTTGAAAAACAAGGGTGACCCTGTTCGCACAAAATATGAAGAACTTGAAGCGGATAATCAAAACATCATTGTCGCCAATCCTGCTGAAAGTTTGTATTCAGAGACAGCATCAGAGCGGGGGAATGAACTGAAGAAGATAGTCGATGATGCGACGTATAAGTTTATTCTTGGAGATATTGATGAAGCACAATTTAAGAAAGAAATAGAGAAATGGAAATCAAATGGTGGAAACAAAATCATAGAGGAATATGAAGCCTCATTTAAGAAAGCAAAAGAATAAATAAAACATCCCCCGTCTCGATAAAAGAGCGGGGGATGTTTCATTAGAAGTCGAAATTGTCCGGATCAGGACCAATTCGTTTATTTTCATTTAGATCGGATAACCGCTGCATATCTTCATCGGATAGAACAAAATCAAAAATGTCTGCATTTTCTTTTAGACGATGGGGTTTCGTTGATTTTGGAATGGTGATGACGTCTTGCTGAATATCCCAACGTAAAATGATTTGTGCAGGGGTTTTGCTGTATGCTGTCGCCAGTTCTTCGATGAGCGGGTGTGTCAATAGTTCGCCTTGCATAAGGGGTGACCAAGCTTCCATTTGGATACCATGTTTTTTCAAATACGTGTGTAGCTCGTGTTGAGTGAGCTTTGGATGAAATTCTACTTGATTGATCGCCGGTGTGATGTGTGCGTCTTTTAATAGTTCATCTAAATGATGTGGCTGGAAGTTACTCACCCCAATGGCTTTCACTTTTCCTTCTCGATAAAGGTCTTCAAGTGCACGCCAAGCTTCCTTGTATTTTCCTTCAACTGGCCAATGAATGAGATACAAGTCAAGATAATCAAGCTGAAGCTTTCTGACACTTTCCTCGTATGCTTTTCGTGTTGCTTCATAGCCGAGATCGGCATTCCACACTTTTGAGGTAACAAACACATCTTCGCGGCGAAGTCCTGTCTCCTGTAAGCCAAGTTGTATCCCTTTGCCCACGCCTTCCTCATTTCCATAAATAGAAGCTGTGTCAATGCTACGATAGCCTAATTGAATGGCAGTTTTCACCGCTTCAATTAATTCTACTCCATCCTCTACTTGGAAAACACCAAGGCCAAAGCCTGGCATGTTTACACCGTTATTTAATGTTTTTGTACTTTGTAAGTTTTTCATTTTCATGACTCCTTTATGTGATTTCACGATTTTGGTGATGCTTTTTGTTCGATCTGATAGCTAATCATTGTGAGAAGCGATGCCATCAGTACCATGATGCCGCCAACCCATGCTGTATGCACAAGGCCTAATGTATCTGTTACGATTCCGCCTAACAATGAACCAATGGCGATGCCAGCATTAAAGGCAGCAATATTAAGAGCGGAGGCAACATCTACTGCTCTTGGTGCGTATCTCTCTGCAAAGTCTACAACGGATAATTGCAAACCTGGAACGTTCATAAATGCGAATAGTCCCATCAGCATGACTGTTCCAATACCTATGATCGTGTATGCGGCCGTGAAGTGAAGAATAAACAAAATGATACTTTGAATGATAAACATATAGATCAGCGCTTTTAGTGGTTGCTTGTTCGCTACCTTGCCACCAATCATATTCCCGAAGGCAATCGCAATGCCATATAACAGAAGCATCAGGGCGACTGTTTCAGGCTGAAGACCAGTCACATGTTGTAGCAGTGGTGACAAATACGTAAAGACAACAAAAGTTCCACCATATCCTGTCGCTGTAATGAGAAACAGCAGGACAATTCTTTTTGTTTTTAACAAGGCTGCTTGGTCTTTAAACGTTGTTTTTATGCCTCGTTTTAAATGAGACGGGACAAGAAAATAGTTGGCGATCAGTGCAACTAGACCAATGATGACGATGATGCCAAATGACATCCGCCAGCCGAATACCTGACCTAAAAACGTACCGAATGGCACCCCAGTGACAGTGGCGACCGTTAAACCGGTAAACATCAAAGCGATGGCGCTCGCTCGTTTTTCTTTTACTACAAGGCTTGCGGCAATCGTTGAACCGATGGACATAAAGACACCATGTGATAACGCTGAAATCACACGCCCAACGAGTAACACTGAGAAAGTTGGGGCGATTGTGGCAAGGATATTTCCCACCAAAAAGACAAGCATAATGGACGAAAGCAGTGTTTTTCTTCTCATCGTTGAGGTGAGTGAAGTAAGAATCGGTGCGCCGAAGGTTACACCAAGCGCATATAAAGAGACGGTCCAGCCAGCCTGACTCACGCTCACATGGAAATCCGCAGCGATCATCGGCAACAGGCCAACACTAATAAATTCAGTTGTTCCGATGGCAAATGCACTAATAGCGAGTGCAAAGAGTGCAAAACGGTTTTGATTGGTTTCCTTTGTTTCCAAACAACACCACATCCTTCTTTTCTGACATTTTGATAGACGAAGTCGATCGACAAGAGTTATTATCTAACATAGATGACAAGAAAAATAGTACGTACTTTTTTGTAATATAGGTACTAAAAAGTACCTATAGGCGTAAAAGGAGTGGAAACATTGATGGAAAAGAAAAAGTATAATATTTCTGTCGAGGCAACGCTTGAGGTCATCGGCGGGAAGTGGAAGTGTGTCATACTATGTCATTTGACACATGGGAAAAAGCGGACGAGCGAGCTGAAGCGACTCATGCCAAATATCACCCAGAAAATGCTCACACAGCAGCTAAGAGAGCTTGAAAGTGATGGTGTGATTAACCGCATTGTCTATGAACAGGTGCCGCCTAAGGTGGAATACGAATTAAGTGAATACGGACAGTCGCTTGAACGAATCCTTAATGCTTTATGTGACTGGGGAGCAGCCCATATTGAGCGTGTATACGGAGAGCCACTTTCTGTGCTGGAAGACAACATTCTGAATGAACAATTTAAATAAAAAAAGTCCCGCTTCTGATGAAGCATGGGACTTTTTTTGTTAGGTTCCTTTTTTGTGTTCACGGTACTTGCCAGGGGTTGTGCCTTCTAATTTCTTAAAGGACCGGATAAAATTTTGTGGGTTTTTATATTTTAGCTTTTCTGAGATTTCTTTCACAGACATATCTGTTTCCACAAGCCAATTTTTGGCGACATGATGTCTGTAGGAGGAGAGGTATTCACTAAAGGAGATGTCCATTTCCTTTCTGAAGATGCTGCTTAAATAATTTGGATTGTAGTGGAGGCGTGTGGCGATTTCATCCAGTGTCAGATCTGAGTCAAACTCTTGATGGATGATATGAATGATCTTTTCTGAGATGTTTTTGTATTGCGAGTCCTCACGTGCACTAAGCTGTTCGATGATTGGGCGAATGATCTCGTGCTTGAGCCATGCCTCTGTATCTTCAAATGTTTTAAACTCGAAGATCGTATCATACAACATTTTGTTGTCTTCAACTTCAAATAACTCAATCCCTAACAAGTGCATCAGCTCAATCAAGTTATTTAAAAAACGAGCGAGTGCGATATGGTATTCATGTGGTCCTGCATTTTTAGAGAAAATAGATTGTAAGAGCACATGTAAATAATGGTCCGCCTTGCCCTGATCTCCTGCTTTCACAGCATCGAATAAATCACGCTGTAACTGTTTTGGGAAATGGGTTTTAAACGTTTTTCCTTGCTGCACATGTTGATAAAAGATAATCGATTTCTTTTCTGCTTTGAGTCTGTATTTTAAGGCTTCTGTCCCTTCAATGTATGCATGCTTGGCCATGGTGAGCTCTTTAAACTGACGACTGACTCCGATACTAATCGATAAGCCAAGCTCCTCTTCGATTCGTTCCTGGATCGTTTCGGTCAATTGGTTTAAATATTCTGTAAATTCTTCTTCTGACTTGACCTGATTGAGAACAATCGTTGTTTGATACTGCCCCACGACAGTTGGTTGGAGATGTTCATCTTGTGGAATGATTTGTTCAATGAGCCCGTTGATCGCAAACAAGAGCAAATCGGCATCCTTTTTTTCATATTGTGTGCCTTTTAATGTATCAATTTGTGTGACGAGCATGGATAAGCTGGACCAGTCACGAGGGAATCCGAGACTTTGGAATCGATTATGAATTTCTTCTTCCGTTAATTTTCCGAGTAAAAGCCGTACCATAAAGTATTGCTGTAAATGAGTGACTTGCTGCTCAATCCGCTCTTCTAAATCATGATTCTGTTCTTTGATTTGGTTGATGCTTGATTCAATCAGTTCAAATTCATTTTGAAAAGGCTGCTTTTGTAAAAATGATTCGTTACGGGCGAATGATTCGTATAATAAGCGGATTGGTTGATAAAAGTGTTTTGAACCAAACCAAGAAAAAAGTAATGAAAACGCTAACAAAAAGAAGCAAATGATAAAGGTGATCCATCCGATTGACTTCGTTTGTTGCTTCAACTCTGGGATGGAGACAAATGAGAGATATGTCCATTCATTATAATCAGATTTTTGAAAGGTAATTTGATAATTCATCTCGTCGATTCGCATATCAAATTGTCCTGAACGTTCTTCAAGTGATAGCACACGTTTGACAAAGTCTTGTTTTTTCAATGATGTCCCGATTTGTTCTTTGCGATTATGTAGTAGCACTTTCCCTTTTGTATCAATGACAAACATGCTATCAGATTGAGTGAAGTCAGGTATTTTATCAGCGATCACACAGCTTGGAATGCTGGCAACAGCGATTCCCTTTTTTTGAACGCTGTTCATGGGGAGCTGTTTGATTAAATTCACATTGTATTTGCAAGAGGAACCATTTCCTTCTTTTGTCGAGACAAGTGAATTATTCTCTTCAAGTGCCCAGCTAGAGTGACTTGGAATGTTGATATAAGATTGTAACGTCTTTTCTTGATCACTGTTCGTAACATGATAAAGGCCTGAATTGTTCATGTACCAGTCTTCTATTTCGCTAACGAGTGTAATATTGGAAAGGTCTGTGTCAAAGGTTTGTAGGTAGTTCAGCTCCTGTTGTACTTGATTATAGAGCTGGAATTGGTCCGGTTTTAAAGGTTCTGTCAGTGTTTGAAGGAGAGGCGGCGAACTGACATAGTGTGTGAGAGAATGATCCACTGTTTTTAACATATGTTCAATGTTGGATTGTGTTTGTTTGACGCTATCCAGTTTTTCATTTGAGATATTTTCAAGTGCTGTTTTTTGTGAATGCTGATAAGAAAAAATACCGACTATGATAACAGGAATCGTACTAAGGATGAAAAAAAACGTCACAAGCTTGTAATAAAATTTATATTGCCTTCTTTTCATAAAACCCCCCCATTTTCAACGAAACGGTCTATCCCCTCTATTTATTAATCCAAAAAACTGGTAGGTTTGTCAATAATCATTTTCTGTGATTAGGATCATTTTCTTATGTTTTATGTAACGTTTTGAGTAGTTTCCCCTAAGGAAATATGATCTGATGATATGATTGTAGACGGATTTTTCATTCTTAAGATACAGTGTACACATGCATAATGATGAAGGGAGGCTATATGAATGAAAACACAGGATGTCACTGCCAAAGGTGTACCTGCGGCAGCTTTGAAAAAAGAAAAGAGAAAGCGCTTACTTAATCAATTGATGAGTCAAAAATTTTTATATTTGATGATTCTTCCAGGGCTTATTTATTTTATTGTCTTTAAATACGTCCCGATGTGGGGATTGATCATTGCATTTCAAGATTACCAACCGTTTCTCGGAATTCTTGGCAGTGAGTGGGTGGGCTTCAAACATTTTATTCGCTTATTTACAGAACCGACATTCTTCATTTTATTAAAAAATACCTTGATTTTATTTGCGATGAATGTGGTGATTTTCTTCCCGATACCGATCTTATTGGCACTTCTTTTAAACGAAGTCCGATTGGCCTTATTTAAGAAATTTGTTCAAACGATGATTTATATTCCGCATTTCATGTCATGGGTTATTGTCGTGTCCTTATCTTTTGTGTTGTTAACAGTAGATGGCGGGTTAATCAATGAACTGATTGCGTTCTTCGGGGGAGAAAAAATTAATTTCCTCCTTAGTCAAGATTGGTTTAGGCCGATGTACATTTTACAAGTGATATGGAGAGAAGCGGGCTGGTCGACGATCATTTATCTTGCAGCCATCACGGCGGTGGACCCGCAGCTATATGAGGCAGCGAAAATGGATGGCGCCGGCAGATTGAGACAGATGTGGCACATTACGCTCCCTGCCATTAAAAGTGTCATTGTTGTGCTCCTCATTTTAAAAATTGGGGATACGTTAGAGCTTGGGTTTGAACATGTGTATTTATTATTAAATGCAACAAACCGTGAAGTCGCAGAGATCTTTGATACGTACGTCTATACAGCTGGGTTAAAGCAAGGGCAATTTAGCTATAGTACGGCTGTTGGGTTATTTAAAGCAGCTGTTGGTCTCATTTTGGTCATGATGGCGAACCGTTTAGCGAAAAAGTTTGGAGAAGAAGGGATTTACTAAAAAGGAGATGAGAGAATGACTTTATCGACTGAAAAGGTGTCACCACTTGTTCATGCAGAGAAATTAGCTCAAACGATTATGAAAGCGTATACACCGATAGAACTGCCACCCGCAGGAAGATGGCATTATCATCAAGGGGTCTTTTTATGCGGGGTGATGAAGCTGTACGAAGCAACTGGCAACGAGTCATATGTTGCGTACGTGAAATCCTATGCGGACTCGTTAATTGACGATTATGGAAATTTATTATTTCGCAGGGATGAGCTGGATGCCATTCAGGCAGGACTTATCCTCTTTCCGCTGTATGAAAAAACAGGTGAGAAACGGTATGTACGAGCAGCCGAGAAATTACGCGGTTTGTATCGGACGTTAAATCGCACGTCTGAAGGAGGATTTTGGCATAAGGATCATTACGCGTATCAAATGTGGCTAGACGGACTTTATATGGGCGGACCTTTTGCCTTAAAATATGCCCAGTTAAAAGGAGAAGAAGAGCTAGTTGATATGGTGATTCATCAAGAGGAGCTCATGAGAAAGCATACAAGGGATGAAAAGACAGGCTTATATTATCATGCTTGGGATGAGCGAAAAGTGATGCCGTGGGCAGATCAAGAGACTGGCTGTTCTCCAGAGTTTTGGGCGCGCTCCTTTGGGTGGTATGTCCTTGCACTAGCTGATATGATCGAGGATTTACCAGAGCAGCATGAGAGGCGTCAAGTGTGGAAAGAAACATTGACAGACATGCTCGAAAGTGTGGCAACGTATCAAGACGACCAGACCGGCCTATGGTATCAAATTATTGATAAAGGAGGCCATACAGACAATTGGCTTGAAAGCTCAGGATCCTGTCTTTTTGTATACGCAATGGCAAAAGCGATGAACAAAGGATATGTGAGCCCGCGTTATGTCGATCAAGTACTCAAAGCTTATCATGGCCTGATTCAACATAAAACGCAGGAAAAAGAAAATGGAGATTTTGTCGTACATGATATTTGTATTGGCACATCGGCAGGATTTTATGATTACTACGTTGGAAGAGAGCGGAGTACAAATGACTTGCACGGGGCAGGCGCTTTTATCATGGCATTAACTGAACTTGCAAAGCTGTCTGTTTTTCAAGAAGGATGAGAACATGCGGGTGGGCTCCGCTGCTATTCATTAGTTTCTTCATGGTCTTTTGTCTGTCAGCGTGTCAGGAGAAGACAAGTGGAATAGAAGTTCTGATCTTTTCTGACATGTCAAAGGGAATGAAGGAACAGCTCATGGAAAAGGCTTTTCAGCCGGATGAAGAGATGTACGATGTCAAGATCCTTCCAGCGATTCCAGAAAAGCTCCTTGTAGAAATTACAGCAAAACAGGGGGAGGTCATGTTCGTCCCTGAAGAGCTGTTTCGAACGTATGATGATCCTGAGAGCTTTCATCTTCTTCATGGGATGCAGGAAGACGGCGAGGCAGTGGGACCATATACGATCAAAGAGCCAAAGACAGGAAAAATGGTCGACTATGCGGTGCAAATCAATAAAGGGACAAAAAAGCTAAACGGCTATACATTTCGATTGAACCGAGAGATGGTGGCATTCATTCCTGTGTATGCAGAGAAGTCGAAAGAGGCTTTGTCACTCATCTGGCAGCTTCGTGACAATCAATAAAAAGGGGTGGAGAAAGTGAAACGGGTGGTGATTTGTGGACTCAGTCATCGTGCTTTTAATATGTTTATTCAACCGTTAATAGAGGATTTTCATATGCAATATAGGATCACAGGGCTTCTCGATATAGATGATAAGAGGTATACACTTTGTCAGGAGCGTTTTCCAACATTGAGAGGAGTCCCATTTTTTGATGAGAATGAATTTGACCGAATGGTGAAGGAAACAAAGCCGGATTTGGTGATTGTAGCAGGTCGCGATGACACACATGTCACTTATATTTTACAGGCACTTGACCATCATCTAGATGTGATCACGGAAAAACCGATGGTGACCACAGCGAAAGATGCCAAAAAGGTCATAGATAAAGAGGCAAACAGCAAAGGGAAGGTTACAGTGACCTTTAATTATCGCTACAACCCATTTCATCGGAAGATCAAAGAGCTTATTTTAGAGGGGAAAATTGGCAGGGTGACGTCCGTTGATTTGAGCTGGCTCATTGATACGTATCATGGAGCCAGCTATTTCAAACGGTGGAACCGAACACGTCAATTTTCTGGCGGGCTTTCGATTCATAAGTCCACCCATCACTTTGATTTGATCAACTGGTGGATTGAACAAAAGCCAAAGCAAGTATTTGCCTACGGGGCGCTGAACTATTATGGAAACGAAAGTCCGTGGAATCCTTTGGCTAACGAAGAGAATCGATACTGCGGAACATGTCAGGTAAAAGATGAATGTCGTTATGAATCAAGGTGGAGCCCGCGGGTCATGCGTTCGAAGGTGGAGGATGATCATATCGAAGCAAGTCAGGCACAGTCACAGCTTTATTCACACTACCGCCCAGATGCATGTATTTTTGATGGGGAAATTGACATTGAAGATACATATGTGGCATCCGTCGCTTATGATCAAGGCGCACTGCTGAATTATTCGATTCAATTCTCAGCCCCCTATGAAGGGTATCGGCTTGCCATCAATGGCACAAAAGGGAGAATTGAAACAAATGAGTTTCACGTGCCGTCGAGAATTCCATTTCAATACCCTGAACAAACGATCTCTTACTATCCGATGTTTGGTGCTAAAGAGACGATTGAAGTGGTCAAACAGCCAGGAGGACATGGCGGGGGAGATCCGCTATTATTGGCTGATTTATTTTTAGGAAAAGACCCACTCATTCCGTATGACATTTCTGCAGGGGCAGAGGCAGGTGCCTATTCTATCGCTCTTGGAGAAGGCATGTGGCGCTCTGTCAGAGAAAATCGACCAATTGAAATAGAGGAATTATTTCAAAAAGAACCCGTATAGCGAGGAAGAAGGGAGGGAGTTTTGAATGGATCATGATGGGTCAATGAGTAGAATGCTACGGATGTGTGAATGGGTGATGAGACTGTCCTACACAAATTTGCTCTGGCTTTTGTTTACAATACTAGGATGCGGTCTTTTTGGATTCATGCCCGCCACAACCGCACTATTTTCTGTGATGAGAAAATGGATACAGGGGCATGAACAGGTAAAGGTATTCCGCACGTTCTGGAACGTGTATCGAGAGGAGTTTTTCCGCGCGAATCTGATTGGACTTGTGCTGCTTATGATTGGCGTCATTCTTTATGTCGATCTGGCTTATATTTATCCCACTAGCTTTTTATTACATGTGCTTCGTTTTGCGATTTATATCTTTGGCTTTCTGTTCATTGTCAGCCTGTTTTATATTTTCCCGCTGCTTGCACATTATGATTGGAAAAAACGCCTTTATTTAAAATTTTCCCTCCTTCTCGGCATATCGTATTTGCAATACACACTCGTGATGTTTGCATTCACAGCTATATTATTTGTTCTATTTGCTTATTTACCGGGAATCGTGCCGTTTTTTAGCATGAGTATTCTAGCATATGTTCAAATGTGGTTCGCGTATCAAGTGTTTAAAAAGGTAGAGGCTGATAGCGAGCAAAAGGCAGTAGATGTGAAGAAACGAATCCCATCTTTCCTTCCATCAAAGAGGGTGAATACGCAGTAATTCAACTTTAGGCGAATGATTTGCTATAATGGTCTCACCTAGAATAGAAGGAGAGATTACGACATGTCAGTAAAAGAGATTTCAATAGACGAATTAAAGCAAAAGCTAGAGCAAGAAGGCACGATTCAATTGGTCGATGTGCGTGAGGACGAAGAGGTGGCAGAAGGGATGATTCCAGAAGCCGTTCATATTCGAATGGGGGATATCCCTGAAAAGCTAGATGCGTTTGATCCAAATGAGGAGTACTATATCATTTGTCGTTCTGGTAAGCGAAGTGAAAACGTCTGCTATTATCTAGAAGACCAAGGCTATCAAGCGACCAATGTGGTAGGTGGAATGCTTGCTTGGACTGGAGAAACAAAGCCGAAGCAATAAGGAAGAAACCTTTCATCGATGAGATGAAAGGTTTTTTTCATATGCCCGTCTCTATGTGCATAAAGATAGAGTAGCGAGAGAAGGGAGAGTGGAGGAAGTGCTTAAAGTAGCCGTATTTGATGAAGAACATGAAAAGGATTTACAAAGTGAGATGAATCTCTTTTTAAAAGGAATGGATGATGATCAAGTCATTGATATCAAATACAATGTGGCGGTGATTTGTGAGCAAGGAGGAGAACAGCTTTATTGTTTTTCTGCTCTCATTTTATATAAAAAATAGGTCCCTTGATGGGCTTCGTCTATCAACAGGAAAAAGCCGTTCGAAATGACAAACGGCTTTTTCTTTGTTGCTTATGCTTTTTTTACTCGTGGACTGCGTGGTTTATTGACTTTGTTTGCTTGTTTGATTGCCCGCCGTTCTTGATTTAACGATTTATATAGCGCCACAATCATCAAAATGATGACGACGGAGAACGGCAATGCGGCGAGTTTTGCTGTGTTTTGTAACGCTTCAAGTCCTCCTGAAAATAAGAGAACAGCCGCGACAGCTGATTGGATGATGCCCCAGCTCACTTTCACACTGCCAGAAGGATTCAATGATCCATATGTTGTCTGCATACCTAACACAAATGTGGCAGAATCAGCTGATGTAATAAAGAAGACCGCAATTAAAATGAGGGCTAAAATCGACGTCACCATGGCAAGCGGGTATTCACTTAAAACACCGAACAGCATTGTTTCTGTTGAAAGGCCTGCAACATCCACAATATTTTTTTGCTGTAAGTCCATAGCAGATACGCCAAAAATAGAGAACCATAGGAATACAAGGATTGAAGGAGCAAGTAAAACCCCCACTAAAAACTCGCGAATCGTCCGTCCGCGGGATACCCTTGCAATAAAAATTCCGACAAATGGTGCCCAAGAGATCCACCATGCCCAATAGAAAATCGTCCATCCGTTAATCCATTCTCGCTTTTCAGGATCGGTCGGGGATAACCGGAAGCTCATTTGAACAATGTTCGATAAGTATTGCCCAATGGAGTCGGTAAATGAATTTAAAATATAGACAGTCGGACCTGCCAATAGTAAGAAAAACATGAGGACAGCGGCTAAGACCATATTGAGATTACTTAAGTATTTAATCCCTTTCCCAATCCCACTTAAAGAGGATGCAAGGAAAAGCACAGTCACAATGACAATAATGATGAGTTGTGTGCCAAAGGAATTCGGGATTTGAAATAGATAATGTAACCCGCCATTGATTTGGGCCGCGCCTAAACCTAAGCTCGTTGCAACGCCAACGACTGTTGCAAACACTGCAATACAATCAATGGTTTTGCCTATCCAGCCATGAATGCGATCGCCTAGTACTGGATATAAGGTAGCACTGATTAAACCAGGTGCATCCTTTCTAAATTTAAAGTATGCAATGCATAATGCGACAATCGCATATATCGCCCATGCGTGAAGTCCCCAGTGGAAAAAAGTATAACGAAGCGAGTCACGGAATCCTTGCGCGGTTCCAGTCTCTCCTGTTGGGGATTGAATCGCAAAGTGACTAATCGGTTCAGCTGCTCCGTAAAAAACGAGTCCAATTCCCATCCCTGCACTAAAGAGCATAGCAAACCAAGAAAATAGGCCAAATTCAGGTTCTTCTCCCGGCTTTCCTAGCGTAATTTTCCCGATGGGGCTAAAGATGAAGTATAGACAAAAGCCAACGAGTAACGACACCACTAACAAGTAATACCAACCAAAGTTATTTGTGATGTATGTTTGGGATACACCTGTCACATATTGCAGTGTATCTGGTGAAAAAGCTCCCCATAATACCGCAATACATGTGATCGCAATCACAATCCAAAACACACTTGATATGTTTTTCAATCATCTCACTCTCCTGTTGCTCTACGTGTTGAAGCAGAGGATTTAGTTTAATGTCCCCCATCTTCACTTTTTTCAAACAAAAAGAGGCGAGTTTTTTCACTCGACCTCTACTTTACGGTAACATGAATATCTTCCATTTTTCAACTATCGATATGTGAAGAAGATTTTTCTTCTATCCGTTTGCGAAGACGGTAGAGGTATTCTTTTAAACAAACGGCGATCACGGTGAATGCCAAAACAATGACCAATTTCCATGGGGGAATCGATATGTTCAAGAAGAAGGCCATTGTCAAACTAATCATAACGGCGATGAGAATCGGAAGTGAACGCTTGATCATTCAGCATTCTCCTTTGTATGAAGTGCGGCATTCATGCCAGCTAGTCTGCCTGTCACAAGTGCTGACGTGATATTATAGCCACCGGTGTATCCATGAATGTCTAAAATCTCTCCGCAGAAATAAAGACCTGGCATTTTTTTAGAAGCCATTTTCTTCGGTTCAATCTCTTTGACAGAGACGCCGCCTCCCGTGACAAATGCTTTGTCTAAGGAAAGGGTGCCATTTGCATGAACAATGAAATGTTTACAGTCGTGTACGAAGGCACGCAGTTTATCCTTGGCAAGACCCGAAAATGTTTCTTGTGGATCGATGTGGTTCCGTTCTAAAAGGAACAGTAAATAACGTTCTTGCATCCAAGACTTCAACACATTCTTGATTGATTTTTTCGGTGCATTTTTTAACTCACTTTGAAGCTTTTGAAAAAGTTCTTCGTCATGGAGCTTCGGATATAAATCAATTTCTAGGCGAACGGTCGGCTGTTTCTTTAACTCTTTGACCACAAATCCACTGCAACGAAGAATGGCTGGACCTGATAAACCAAAATGGGTGAAAATCATATCCATGACATGTGTGACGATTGGTTTTCCTTTTTTGTTTAACACGCTCACTGCGACACTTCTTAATGAGAGCCCTTGAAGCACTTTTTCTTTGATAAACGGCTCATTTGAAGTGACTGGTACTTCTGTTGGGAATAGCTCTGTGATGGTATGACCCGCAGCTTCTGCCCATGCGTAGCCATCACCGGTAGAGCCGGTATGAGGCACACTCTTACCTCCGACAGCAATGACGACAGCACTGCTTGAAATTTTTTCATCATTATTTGTAACAATTCCAGCTGCTTGTCCGTCTTGATACAGTACGGTTTTAATCTTTTCATTCGTTCGAATGGTGACATTCAAAGCGCGGAGCCTATCTAAAAGGGCATCCACAACAGATTGAGCTTTATTTGAGACAGGGAACATTCGGCCATGATCTTCTTCTTTTAGTTCAATTCCTAGATTTTCAAAAAACGCAATAATATCTTCATTATTGAACTCAGAAAATGCACTATATAGAAAACGACCGTTTCCGGGAATATGTTTGATGATTTCTTCTACTGGAAGGCGATTGGTAACGTTACAGCGTCCTCCGCCAGAAATGGCCAGTTTTCTGCCAAGTTTGTTTCCTTTGTCAATTAATAGAACGGAAGCTCCGTGCTCTGCTGATGCAATGGCAGCCATCAGTCCAGAAGGCCCACCGCCAATAACAATGACATCATAATGTTTCATGTGACATTCCTCTTTCTACTTCAGTCATTTTTCTATTATAACGAAGATATGGGTAGGCTGAAATAAGAATTGTTTGGTTTTGTGACTTCTGTATTGGAATTGTTACCTGTGCGATGGATGTATGTGGTAGAATAATTAAGTTGAATATTCATTTGAAAAATGGTGGTTACGCACATGTCTAATAAACTGCTTCGTGGTACGTTGGTTTTAACGATAGGGACTTATATCTCTCGTATTCTTGGTATGATTTACTTAATTCCATTTAGTGCAATGGTTGGCGCTACTGGTGGTGCGCTTTTTCAATATGGGTACAACCAGTACACGATCTTTTTAAGTATTGCTACGCTTGGTTTTCCAGCAGCTGTTTCAAAATTTGTCTCTAAGTATAATGCAATTGGCGATTATGAGACGACTAGAAAAATGTTCAAGGCTGGGATGTCGGTTATGCTTGTCACCGGCATCATTGCCTTTTCTATTTTATATTTGACCGCACCGATTTTTGCGAAAATTCAGCTTGGCGGATCTAATGAAACGGGTGGCTTGACTGTTGATCAAGTGGTATACGTCATTCGGATGGTGAGTTTAGGGCTGTTGGTTGTTCCGATTATGAGTCTTGTGCGTGGTTTTTTCCAAGGGCACTCCATGATGGGACCGACAGCTGTTTCACAAGTGATTGAACAACTTGTCAGAATCATCTTCCTATTAACAGCAACGTTTCTGATTTTAAAGGTGCTAGACGGCGGTCTTGTCATTGCTGTAGGCTATGCGACGTTTGCAGCGCTGATTGGCGCCTTTGGCGGACTCTTTACCCTTTATATCTATTGGTTGAAACGGAAGGATCGACTCGTGTCGATGCAGATGAATACAGGGGCTTCCTCCCATTTGTCATATAAGCAAATGTTTAAAGAGCTGTTTAGCTATGCAGGACCTTATGTATTTGTTGGACTAGCGATTCCAATTTATTCGTATATCGATACAAATACGATTAACAGAGCAATGATTGCATCGGGATATCAGGACATTAGTACAGCGGTATTGTCGATTGTGACGCTATATTTACCGAAGCTTGTCATGATCCCTGTGTCACTTGCAACAGCATTTGGATTAACATTGATTCCAACGATCACGGAATCCTTTACATCACGTCATTTTAAATTACTCAATCGACAAATTGATCAAACGATGCAGGTCATCTTATTCTTCGTATTGCCTGCTTCAATTGGAATCTCTGCGTTGGCCGGACCTGTTTATTCGTTCTTCTATCCGTCTGTTCACCCTGAGATTGGGACTTCTATTTTGTTTTGGTATGCACCTGTTGCATTATTGTTTTCATTATTCACCATTAATGCAGCCATTTTACAGGGCATCAATAAACAAAAATTTGCGATTGTCAGTCTTTTGATAGGCATCTTGATTAAATCAGTCTTAAACATTCCGTTAATTAGCTGGCTACAAGGAAATGGGTCGGTGCTTGCGACAGCACTTGGCTACAGTGCGTCGATATTGTATATGTTCATTATGATAAATCGCCATGCCGGTTATTCTTTCCGTCGGATCTTCAAGCGGTTCATTTTAATTAGTTTGTTAACGGCTATCATGGCGGTTGTGGCATTTGTGACAAGTCAGGTAGTGAATCAATTCATTTCTTATGAGGACGGAATGGTACAAGCAGGGATTGTGATTTTGATTTCTGTCATTACCGGTGGCGGTGTGTATCTGTTCTTATCTTATAAAATTGGATTGCTAGAACGCATTCTTGGCAAACGTTTGCCGTCATTTTTAAATAAAAAGGGTTAAAAGAGGTGCATGTCATGAGACTTGATAAATTGCTGGCCAATACTGGATTTGGTTCAAGAAAAGATGTGAAAAAATTGGTCAAGGCTCGGGCTGTCACAGTAAATGGTGAATTGGCGAAGCAGGTAAAAGATCATGTTGATCCATTACATGATGAGGTGCTTGTACACGGGGAGCGAGTAGAATATAAAGAGTTTATTTATTTCATGATGAACAAACCAGATGGCGTTATTTCAGCAACAGAAGATCTGCGAGATGAAACAGTTGTGGATTTACTAGAGCCGGAGGATCGTGCAAGAGATCCATTCCCTGTCGGTCGACTTGATAAGGATACAGTCGGCCTCCTACTCTTGACGAATGATGGACAGCTCGCACACCAATTACTTTCGCCGAAAAAGCATGTCCCTAAAACATATGAAGTCCATTTAAAGTATTCTTTAAAAGATAAGGATATCGAGCGCCTCGAGCAGGGGGTTACCATTCTAGATGATTATCTGACGAAGCCGGCAAAGGTGGAAGTCGATGCCAATCAAGTGTCAGATACGCGCATCCGTTTAACGATTACGGAAGGGAAATACCACCAAGTGAAGCTGATGGCTCAAGCAGTAGGGAATGAAGTCATCTTCTTGAAACGTCTGTCAATGGGCCCAGTAAAGCTTGATGAAGCATTAGAGACTGGTGAGTATCGAGAATTAACGGATGAGGAATTAGACAGCTTAATCAATCGAGAATAGAAAAAGAACCGGCTATTCGCCGGTTCTTTCCTTTTTATAGACGAAACAATGTGTTCTTTAATGAAGACCAAAAAGAAGACAAAGAGCTTCAATAAGCCCTTTGTCTCCAACGAAACAGAACCGGCTGATGCCGGCTTTTTTGTTATATAAACATTTCATTATACGCTAAGATATTTTCACTTTTTTTCTTGTAATTTCCCATTTGCCCCTGCTTGGACTATGAACAAGATCGTTATAGGCAAGCACGTTTAAGTCTCTTTGAATGGTTCTAGGTGTGATCCCGAATTCATCAACCAGCTCTTGTGTGGTCACAAGGCCTTTTTCTTGAATGAACATATAGACTGATTTAATTCGAGTCATCATACGGTTTGTTGAAGGTTTCAAAAAACCACTCCCTATCAATAAGATCGGATGGACTTGACTAACCACAACTTACTACACTAAAACTGCGAAATAAGGACATGCAACAATGGTAAATGTTCGTGTTTCTTAATGTTTTATTCTATTATACACGTAATTATGCATAGAGTTCCACCAAAAAGTCAACTTTACGTGTTTTTTAACTTGTCTTCACGAAAGAAGATGTGTTATATAGCATGGGTTGAATCCGGTTACAACTCAATCCCCATAAGGAAAATGAAGTTGAATCCTTTTTTAGACATCAATAAAATAAACACAGAAAATTTACAAAATAAAAAAAGCAAACGAATAAAAGACACATTTCAAATGGGAAATGTGTCTGTTTCGCGTTATCCTTCTAAGAAAAAAAGCTGGATGAAAAATAAAATAGCAAAAATGTAGACGAGGAGATGAACCTCTTTCCATTTGCCTTTCGCTATTTTCACAAGCGGGTACGAAATAAACCCAAGTGAAATCCCTGTAGAAATACTAGAGGTGAGTGGCATAGAGAGAATAACAAGAAAAGCAGGAAATGCTTCATCAAGCTCATTCCAGCGAATGCGAGCTACTGAATTCATCATTAAACAGCCGACAATGATTAAAACAGGTGATGTGATAGAAGGGAGCAATGAAATGGCTTTGATGAATGGGCCAAAAAACAATGCTACAACCATAAGTGCAGAAACCGTTAAAGAAGTCAGTCCGGTTCTTCCACCTGCTGCCACTCCTGATGATGATTCAATATAAGCCGTCGTTGGACTTGTACCAAACATTGCCCCAACCGTTGTTGCAGCAGAATCGGCAAGCAAGGCTCTACGCACCTTTGGTAGCTTTCCTTTTTTCATTAACCCTGCTTGTTCTGCTACTCCGATCATCGTCCCTGTCGTGTCAAAAATCGTCACAAGTAAGAATGAAAACACAACAGCATACAAATGATGAGAGAAGACATCACCAAAGGCAGCGAATGGGTTTGTAATGAGCATGCCCTCAGGTAATGTAGGGACTTCTACGAGTTCTTTTGGGAAATGAAGCTGGCCTGTCACAATTGCAATGATTGTGGTTGCTAACATCCCAATGAACAATGCTCCATTTACTTGGAGAACCATTAAAATAACCGAAATGATTAAACCAACCAATGTTAATATAACAACAGGTGAGCTCAAATTCCCGAGCTTCACAAGATTCTGTGGATCAGCGGCAATGATGCCAGATTGTCGAAGACCAATAAACGCAATAAAAAGGCCAATACCTGCTGTAATTCCGTATTTTAAATTATCTGGAATGGCTGCAATGAGTTGTTTTCTAAGTGATGTTAACGATAAAATAATAAACAGGATACCTGCGACAAATACGGCACTGAATGCCACCTCATAGCTGATACCGCCGCCACCAACTACAGTGTAGGTGAAATAGACATTCAGGCCCATACCCGGAGCAATGGCAATTGGATAATTTGCAAATAAAGCCATCCACAGTGTTCCAACGACAGTCGCAATAATTGTCGCAGTAAACACTTGTTCAAAAGGAATACCTGCATCTGAAAGGATTCCTGGATTGACGGCAACGATATATACCATTGTAAAGAATGTGGTCATTCCAGCGATTAACTCTTTTTTTATGTTGGTTTGATTTTCTTTTAATTGAAACATGAAATCCCCCATTTACGAACATTAATACAAAACAATTAATATAATATTCGTTTTAAGGGGAGAATGCAACCTTTTTTCAAGGAGGAATAGAAAATGAATTGGGAAGTTGAAGTAATACGCAAAAAAGATGAGCTGATACAGGATACTCAATCTTTTTTGCAAATTGAAAGTGTACTCGATGAAGAAGGCGGAAAAGAAGGACAGCCGTTTGGTGCAAAAGTTGATGAAGCACTTCAGTACATGCTGAATAAAGGGAAAGAAGAAGGCTTTACAGTCAAGAATGTCGATGGATATGCTGGTCATATTGAATATGGAGAAGGAGAAGACATTGTAGGCGTGCTATGTCATGTAGACGTCGTGCCTGCAGGAGATGGCTGGACAGCGCCGCCATTTTCAGCTGAGATCAGGGAGAATAAAATCTTTGCAAGAGGGGCCATAGATGATAAAGGACCAACGATGGCAGCCTTTTATGCGCTGAAGTTGTTAAAAGATGCGAACCTTCGATTATCGAAAAAAATCCGCATGATCATCGGCACTGATGAGGAAAGTGATTGGCGTTGTGTAGATCATTATTTCAAACATGAGGCGATGCCGGAAATTGGCTTTGCCCCAGATGCAGATTTCCCCATTATTCATGCTGAAAAAGGGATTATTGATGCCATTGTGTCATTTACATATGAAAAAGCAGAGGGGCATGCGCCTGTTACGTTGAAGCATTTCACTTCTGGTATGCGTCTCAATATGGTGCCAGATGACGCTTCTGCAACTGTTATGATTGAAAAAGCGCAAGATCAATACCTGTTAACGACAGCATTTGCAGCCTACATGAACGAAAATCAATTATCAGGTGAAGCAAAGGAAACAGCGGACGGTCTACAATTGACTTTAAAAGGTGTTTCTGTCCATGCAATGGAACCGGCAAACGGGGTTAATGCAGGGATTCATATGGCGAATTTTTTATCTGAACAAGCATTAGATATGCAAGGACTCGCTTTTACATCCAAAATAAACAACTTATTTGATCAGGATACAAGAGGGAAGACATTAGGAATTGCTTGCCGAGATGAGATCAGTGGAGATTTGACACTCAATGTCGGAACTATTCGTTATACGCAGCACGAGGAAGCGAAGCTCGGCTTAAATGTCCGTTATCCAGTGACTGCGAACGGAGATGACGTCAAGAAAGGGATTGAAAGCATCGAAGGCGCAACTATAGAGAAATTTGATGACAGCCCACCACATCACGTCTCAAAAGACCACCCACTCGTCAAAACTTTACAACGTGTGTATGAGGAACAAACCGGAGATCCAGCTTCTCTTATTGCGATTGGCGGAGGAACGTATGCAAGGTCTTTAAAAGCAGGCGTGGCATTTGGTCCACTCTTTCCTGGTCGACCAGACTGTGCCCATCAAAAGGATGAATACATTGAGATTGACGATTTATTGAGAGCTACAGCTTTATATGCACAAGCGATGTATGAACTAGCAAAATAAAGACAAAAAAGGAACAGGGGCACATCCCTGTTCCTTTTTTTAATCTTCAAATACATCACTTGATAAATAGCGTTCGCCTGTATCAGCTGTCATACAAATGACAATGTGGTCTTTTTGCATTTGTTTAGCTGTTTCAATGGCTGCATAGCACGCCGCGCCAGATGATGGACCGACCAAAATTCCTTCCAAACGGGCAAGCTGTCGTGTGATACGGTAGGCATCCTCATCACTTACTTGGACAATATCATCATATACATCTTCATTTAAAATGTTTGGAATAAAGCCAGGGCTTGTGCCGACGAGCTTATGTTTACCAGGTTTTCCTCCAGACAAAACAGGTGAGCCTTTCGGTTCGGCAACACGTATCGTCAATTGGGGGAAAGCCTTTTTTAATTCTTCACCAGTACCAGTTATTGTTCCGCCAGTTCCAGCTGTCGCGATAAATGCGGCCAGAGGTTTGCCAATCTGATTCACTGCCTCCACAATTTCTAATGCGGTCGTCTTTCGATGTGCATCAGGGTTAGCACTGTTGTCGAATTGCATTGGGATAAAACTATTTGGAATCTTGTTCGCTAATTCCTCCGCCTTTCGAATACAACCAGGCATTTTTTCTTCTCCGGGGGTTAGGACAACTTCTGCACCGTAAGCTTTTAAAATATTGATTCTTTCTTTTGTCATGGTATCTGGCATGACAAGAATGGCTTTGTACCCTCTTGCTGCTGCGTTCATCGCTAATCCAATCCCCGTATTCCCGCTTGTTGGTTCAATGATGGTCGATCCTTTTGTCAGTACCCCCTTTTTTTCTGCCTCGACGATCATATGATAGGCCGCTCGGTCTTTTACACTTCTACTAGGATTGAAATATTCAAGCTTTACATAAACATCAGCCGCATTTTCTGGCTGAAGATGTTGTAATTTAACTAGAGGCGTATCGCCAATGAGCTCAGCGATGTTTTGTGCAATCTTCATCATATGACACCCTTTCTTCTCATTCTTCATGACTTTAGTTATACTATTACCAATGGGGATTCGTAAAGTTTGTTAAAAAAGGACAGGTGATGAGATGTTAGAAAGCCGTCATTACTTTATTGGGATTCACATCCCTAAACAACTTGCGTATCAAATGAACACAGATATAGAGTCGAGGAGGGGACTGTCATTTCAAAAATGGACAGACCCGAGAGATTATCATGTGACGCTTGTGTTTTTAGGTGCTATTACAAAAGAACGCTTAGATGAAATGATTGGCGGGCTTGAAAAATTGGCACACGAGACAGCTGCCTTTCCACTTGAGATTGAGGAGTTAGGTCAGTTTGGGGTTAAGGAGCGGCCAAGGGTCTTCTTTGCAAGACCAAATGAAAGCCTGCCGCTTATGCAGTTAAGGGAAAAGGTCAAAGAAGCCGTATTACGAGCAGGTCATCCTGTCGAAAAGAGACCGTATCATCCGCATATGACCATTGCCCGTAAATGGAATGCGGAACAACCGTATATAGAACAAGCGCCTTTACGTGAGGAGCCGTATTTGCTAGAGGTTTCAAGTATCACCTTATTTGAAATACGTCCGAAGGAAACACCACGTTATCATCCAGTCAAACAGTTTACATTACATAAATGATTTTAGAAGTTGGAGTGAGCAGTAGATGGCGCAAATTATCAAAATTCAAGATTATATCTCTCGATACGAACAAGATCCGCATCATTACATCAATCAATTTATTCGTTTGAAAAAACAAAGATGGGACGAGTTAAAGAAAGCATCGAAAGAAGAGGCACAACCATCATTTGATTCAATCACTGAACAGGCGCCTATGCAAGAAGAGAAAAAGAAGAAGTTCTCCATAAAGAGAAAGCAGAAATCTGCCGATATGAAAGAAGAACGCGACCTCAATCTTTTTAACGAGCCAACAGATATAGAGCAAGGTGTGTTCCGAAACGTTCCGACCGATGAAACGAAGCTGATTCACTTTTTTAAAGATCATCTGTTTGATGTTCAATTAAAATGGGCCAGCTCAACCATTTCTCACATTTCGACCATGTCCCATCACATTCGATATGATGAAAAGCTTCGTATGCTTGCGAGACAGCTCCCGGATTCCTATTTTGTGATGTACAAGCCGGTGCTGCTCATTCAGAAGGCTGAGATGGAGTTATGTCCGATTCTCATTACGCCACTTGAAGTGATTTGTTTATCCTTCTTAGAGGCAGAGCCAGACAGTGTATACATCGGATCGAAAGAACGTTTCTGGGAGAAGCGCGCGACTGGCAAAGCTGTGCAGTCTGTCTTGAACCCTTGTGCGAGCCTTCTACGTGCAGGCACAGTGGTGTCGAAAATATTGCAACAAAGTGGCGTAGAACTTCCTGTGAAAAAGATCCTCATCAGCCGCACCTCATATATTGACTTACCTGAAGTCCCGTATGGGATGGAGGTCATTGATAAGAAGAAGGCGGACGATTGGTTTGAAAAGCAACGGAAAAACACAGCGCCAACAAAGCATCAACAATTTAAAGCGACAAAAGTATTGCTCGCTTATGGTGAATCAGATAGCAAAAGAAGACAAGAATGGCTCGATTAATTGGATGAATCAAGGTTGCGAAAATACGAGACCTGAGTGGAGCTAACAAATGAATGAATGGTACTTTATCGTCAATCCAACAGCAGGACATGGAAGAGGACTCCGTATATGGAGGAGCATAGAGAAAGAGATGCAGAAGATGGAGGTTTCCTATCGATCCTTCCTCACGCAGCATGAAGGTCATGCAGAGGTGTTGGCAAGACAAATACGCACCATGCAAGATGATAGGCTGAAGCGTCTTATCGTTATAGGCGGTGACGGCACCATTCATGAAGTGCTGAATGGTTTAAAAGAAACAGAGCATGTGCAGCTTAGTTTTGTCCCAACTGGTCACTGGAATGATGCGGCGAAGGGACTAGGAGTTAGTCGTCATGATGTGTTAAAAGAAGTGAGAAAGCAAAAAAGAATGCTGACGAAAACATTTTCTCTCGGATCATTTCAAGATCATGCAGAAAGCCCTCAAACGGTCTTGTTCATCAATCATATCGGTGTAGGGTTTGACGCCCATGTCCTCAGAAAAACCGTCCAATTCAAAGGAAGAAAGTGGCTGAAGCGGCTCAAACTAGGGTTCATCATCTACCCGCTGTCGTTTCTCCATGCGATGTGGTCGTTTAAACCTTTTGACCTTGGATTATTTATTGAAAATGAGAAAAAAGTCTTTCGTAACGTGTGGTTTGTCATCATCTGCAACCATCCATACTATGGGGGTGGATTAGAAGTAGCGCCAGAAGCGAATGCGAGACAATCCGGCTTTCAAACGCTTGTTGTCACGGATTTGAGCCCATGGAAAGTGTTGATGTTTTTTTGTATGATGGTCTTTCGCAAGCACCTAAACATGGAGGGTGTCACTCTCTTCCAACATAATGAAGCATATTTAGAAGCAGATGAAAAGATTTTATTCCACGCAGATGGCGAAGTGATTGGGGCAACCCCTGTTTATGTGAAAGCAAGTGAGCGGTCTTTAAAATTACGTGCATAAACAAAATTGGCAATTGCATTAGTAAAAACCCACAATGTGATAAGGATCTTGTCCTGATTTTCTAGTTTTGCTTGACGAGGATAAGAGGGTAGCGATAAAATCTAAAGGACGGCTATTGTTTAGCATCTCATTCTCAATAGCTGTCCTTTTTGTTTTTATGATCATATAAATAAAAAATAAACAGCCGATTGATGATCAATTGGCTGAATTTTGTCGACTAAAAAAGCACGATTTAAAATATTTTAAGAAATGATGGGTTGAAAATTGATATGAACTGGTTGGGACAAATATTAGGTAGTGAATGGCACATTTCTCCTGCAGGAGGCGCTACAGGAGATGCTTATTTCGCAACACACAATGACCAAAAGCTATTTTTAAAACGCAATACGTCACCGTTTCTTGCAGTTTTGTCAGCTGAAGGCATTGTGCCGAAGCTTGTCTGGACAAAGCGGATGGAAAATGGGGATGTCATCACAGCCCAGCACTGGCTGAGCGGGCGAGAGCTGAAGCCAAAGGACATGAATGACCGTCCGGTTGCAGAACAGCTAAGGAAAATCCATACATCTAAAGAATTGCTTGATATGCTGAAACGATTAGAAAAGCATGCGCTTGAACCTGCCACCATTCTCAAGCATCTCAAGCAGTCTATTGTAAACGAGCAGATTGAATCAAATGACTTGACGCGTGCCATCCAGTACTTAGAGGAGCATGTTGAAAACGTCCATTACGAGGATAAGGTTGTGTGCCATTGTGATCTCAATCATAACAATTGGCTACTCACAGATGAAGATCAACTGTATTTGATTGATTGGGATGGTGCCATGATTGCGGACCCAGCAATCGATCTTGGACCGCTCCTCTACCATTATGTTGAAGAAGAGAACTGGGAAAGCTGGCTGTCAATGTACGGTGCACCGCTTACTGACAACCTGCGAAAACGCATGGCGTGGTATGTGCTCGCAGAAACGGTATCCTTTGTCATCTGGCATAAAAGAAAAGGAAATGAAAAAGCACAACAAGACATGCAAGCTGAGCTAGGTGCGTTGCTCAAACGATTAAAGATCCGTTAAGACAGTGGGATGTGTTCGACCCACTGAGATAGATCTGATTGATGTTCTTGAATATGGGCATCAATAGATTGGACAGATGTTCCTTTTTGGCTATATGCGTAAATATCGGTTAAAAGCTGGCGAATATCGGCATCGAGATCTTCTTTTGCTAGCATTAATTGAATGACTCGTCCCACCTGTTCATATTCTGCAACAGTACCACAGCAATCGAGCTGGTGATCAGTTAAAATATCTTTGATTAATTGAAGCTGATGTTGGCGGTTTAATCCCATGCGTATGCTCCTTTCGAAGTGTCGTTTATGAGGTTAAACTGTGCATCGAGCGTTGATTTTATACATGTGACAGACCAGCTTAGCAAAAGGCTGGTCTTTTTGATGCAATCGTATCAAATGCTGTCTTGCGGCACGTTATGTTTCATGGTATCTTGATAAAATGTAAAGAAAATAGAGGTGTATCAAATTGAGAATGCGTCATAAACCTTGGGCGGATGACTACTTAGCAGAACATGCACACATTGCCTTACAAAACCCTGAACAATATAAAGGGAAATGGCATGAGGTCTTTGGCAATGATCATCCCATCCATATTGAAGTTGGGACAGGGAAAGGAAGTTTTATTGCTGGAATGGGCAAACTTCATCCTGACAAGAACTACATCGGCATTGAATTGTTTAAAAGTGTCCTGGTGACAGCGGTAGATAAAATCAAAGAAACAGATGTCGACAATGTGAAGCTTTTAAATATAAACGCAGAGACCCTTACAGACGTGTTTGCGGAAAATGAGATTGATCGAGTGTATCTGAACTTCTCTGATCCATGGCCTAAATCGAGACACGAAAAGCGCAGGCTGACCTTTAAAACCTTTTTAGAGCGATATGAGCAAGTTCTCCGCCCAGGCGGTGAGTTGCATTTCAAAACAGATAATCGTGGACTATTTCAATATTCATTAAAGAGTTTTTCACAATATGGACTTCTCTTAACGTATGTAAGCTTAGATTTACACGCGGATGGTTTAGAAGGAAATGTGATGACAGAATATGAAGAAAAATTCTCATCGATGGGACAACCTATCTATCGATCAGAAGTAAGATTCCCTGAATAACTAGAGTGAAAAGCTGACTGCAATGAATGATTGCGATCAGCTTTTTTTAATGATCAATTGACCTCAATTTGCTACCATAGAGGAAGGGGGGATGACAGCAATGGAGACAATGAAGATTGGTCAAATGGAATTGTTCTGGTTAAATGGGGGAGATACGCATATGGATGGCGGTGCCATGTTTGGTGTCGTGCCAAAGCCATTATGGTCGAAAAAATATCCTGTGAATGATCGAAATCAAATTGAATTACGGTGTGATCCAATTCTCATTCGATGGAATGGGCTTCATCTGTTAGTGGACTCAGGTGTTGGAGCAGGAAAACTGACAGATAAACAAAAACGGAATTACGGTGTGACAGAAGAGACGAAAATAGAAGAGTCGCTTGCCTTATTAGGTTTAAGCCCAGATGATATAGATTATGTCTTGATGACGCATTTGCATTTTGATCATGCGAGTGGATTAACGAAACGCGAAGGTGATCAACTTGTGTCTGTCTTCAAACAGGCAAAAATCATCACATCCAAGATCGAATGGGATGAAATGAGACATCCGAACATTCGCTCTCGAAATACATATTGGAAAGAAAACTGGGAGCCGCTATCAGACCAAGTGGTCACATTTGAGAAGAACATCGAAGTGACAGATGGAATCCACATGTTTCACACAGGCGGTCATAGCCATGGACATAGTATCTTAACAATGACCAGTCAAGGGGAGACGGCCATTCATTTAGCTGATATCATGCCAACCCATGCACATAAAAATCCACTTTGGGTGTTGGCGTATGATGATTATCCGATGACCTCCATACCCGCTAAACAAACATGGCAGGCATTTGCTGAAGAAAAGAATGCTTGGTATTTGTTTTACCATGATGCCATCTACCGCGCCGTGAAGTGGGACAAAGAAGGGGATATGACCCATGCAATTAAAAGAGAAACAGGAGACTCATTGTGAGACTCTTGATGAAAACATAAATGTATAAAAAGAAAGCTTCGCAATGGACCATGTCTTTGCGAAGCTTTCTTTATTAAGCAACAGAATCAATGACATCCACAATCATACCAGTTCTAGCATCGATCATGACTTCGTACTGTTCAAGCTCTCCAAAAGCAGAACGTGTAATGCCAGATTTATATACATCAATGGTTTCGCCATTTAAGGTATATGGTTCTGGTACAGTATAAATCCAAGAGCCATCAATCGGGCCACGCTGTTTAAAAGCTGATTTGACAATTTTCAATGCTTTCTCAGATGAGATATACGTAGGGAAGAAGACTTTCTTTACAACGATTGCAGCGGCTACGCCAATACTCGCACCAATCAGAACATGTTTTAACTTCAACGTGCTGCACCTCCGAATTGCTGTTTTTTCCATTATACAAAACTTGTCCATTGTTGTTAAGGAATCCGAATGGTTGAAAGCATATTCAAAAAAAATTGCGAGATACTTGGAAAACCGAAAGAATTTCTATAGTATAAAATGAGGATTGCTTTTACAGGAAAGAATATGGTCATGACATAGAAACGAGGTAAGCAGTAGAATGAACGAAGAAACGATGTTGTTGTTCAAACAGTTAACAGAATTACACGGCGCTCCAGGTAATGAGCACCAAGTGCGTGCGTTTATGAAAAAGGAGCTAGATAAGTATTCCGATGACCTCATTCAAGATCGTCTTGGAGGCGTATTTGGCATACGGAAAGGACCGGAGAAGGCACCTAAAGTGATGGTAGCGGGTCACATGGATGAAGTTGGTTTCATGGTATCAGCCATTACGAAAAACGGAATGATTCGTTTCCAAACCCTTGGCGCATGGTGGAGTCAGGTCATGCTAGCGCAGCGTGTAGACGTCCATACCGATCAAGGACCAATTCCTGGTGTGATCTCGAGTATCCCAACTCATCTACTCACACCTGAACAAAAAAACAGACCCGTCAAGCCGGCAGATATGCTCATTGACATTGGCGCTGATAGTGAAGATGAAGCCATCGCACTTGGCATTCGTCCAGGACAGCAAATTGTCCCTGCAACCATGTTTACGCCAATGGCCAACCCGAAAAAAATAATGGCAAAGGCGTGGGATAACAGGTATGGCTGTGGACTAGCGATTGAGTTGTTAAAAGAGTTAAAAGACGAAACGCTCTCATGCGAGCTGTATTCAGGGGCAACGGTGCAAGAAGAAGTAGGGCTTAGAGGGGCAGCAGTAGCAGCCAACATGATTCAGCCAGATTTGTTCTTTGCTTTAGATGCTAGTCCTGCAAATGATGTGACAGGAGACAAAACACAATTTGGTCAGCTTGGAAAAGGTGCGCTTCTTCGAATTTTTGATCGAACAATGATCATGCATCGAGGCATGAAAGAGTTTGTGCTTGATACGGCCGAAACGAACAACATTCCATACCAATATTTCGTATCACCAGGGGGCACTGACGCTGGACGTGTACATATATCCAACCAAGGCGTCCCATCTGCTGTGATTGGTGTTTGCGCGCGTTACATCCATACGAGTCATTCGATTTTGCATGTAGATGATTATGCAGCAGCAAAAGAATTAATTGTCCGTCTTGTGAAAAGCTGTGATCAAAGTACGGTCAACGCCATTTATCAACGAGTGTAATTGTCATAGAAAGGCTGCCTCTTGCATGAAGGCAGCCTTGTTTTTATTGCTGTTCAAAAACGTAAGATAACGCTTTGATCGCTTGATTGACAGTTTCAACGGTTATGTTTGCTTTGTTTGACAGCTCTTTTAACGGATGGTGCAACTCCTTTGGGCGTATCAAGATGAGTGGTTTTCCTTTCGCAATGGCAGTTGATGCATCCATTGCAGTGTTCCACTGCTTATATTTTTCGCCAAAACGGGCAATGACAACGTCTGCTTGATTCATTAATATTTCAGTTCGGAAATTATTTAAATCAGAAGCCGCATCGTCTTTTAAAATGGCATTTGGTTGCACACCTAAAATATCTTCCCCAATGTTGTCTGAGCGGTCATGATGCTCCATTGGACCAACAAAGGTGATAGGCAACTTCAAAGATTGGCTTTTCTCCTTGATTTCATCACGCCACTGGCTATGGATTTCTCCAGCTAAATATACAGTTAATTGCATAACGAACTCCTCCTTTTGCACAAACTTAATAAAGGTTTGCCCTGTTTCTGTTCATGTTACACAAGAAGTGCTTGATAAAGCAAAAAAAATATGATTATGATATTCATGGTAGAAACGATTTTCATCAGAAGAAGACTACATATAATGGGAAGGACAGGCTTCTTCGTCTTTCCTATGAGAAAGCGGGAAGACGACGTTGATGACTTATTTAAAAAGAAAGGGTGTTTCCCTTTCGCCAAAGGTGTACTTCATTGATGCACTTTCTTATATGGCCTTAGGTCTATTTGCCACATTGGTCGTAGGACTTATATTAAAAACAGCCGGCGATCTATTATCACTTGCGCTCATCATCAAAATGGGGACGCTCGCCATGGGGCTTATGGGGCCAGCCATTGGCGTAGCGGTTGCATATCGCTTAAATGCATCTCCTTTGATCATTTTTGCGAGTGTCGTATCAGGTGCTGCTGGGGCAGAGCTTGGGGGCCCTGCTGGAAGCTTTGTGGCTGCTTTAATTGGTGTGGAATTAGGTAAGCTTGTGAGTGGTGAGACAAGAATTGATATTATCCTCACACCGTTTGTGACCATTTTCACTGGGTTTCTTACTGCGACGTTAATCGGCCCAGGAATTCAGGCGATGATGACAGGGCTAGGCGGACTCATCATGTGGGGAACCGACCAAAGTCCACTCATCATGGGCATGATTGTCGCAACCATTGTCGGTCTTGCCCTGAGTTCACCAATATCAAGTGCAGCTCTTGCCTTGATGCTTGATTTAAGCGGTCTCGCCGCAGGTGCTGCAACGATTGGATGCTGTGCACAAATGATTGGCTTTGCAGCGGCAGGATTTAGAGAAAATCGCTTCGGCGGTCTTGCGGCAGTTGGTATCGGGACATCAAAGCTACAGCTGCCAAACATTGTGAAAAACCCCCTCATATTAATTCCACCGACGATTGCTGGTCTCATCCTTGCGCCAATTGGTATTATTGGCTTTGGAATGGTCAATAATGCGGCAGGAGCAGGTATGGGAACGAGCGGTCTTGTTGGACAAATCATGACGCTCACTGTCATGGGGTTTCATCCACCCGTTTTACTCGCCATTGCACTCTTGCATTTCGTTGGCCCGGCCGTCATTAGTTTGGTAGTATCAGAATGGATGAGAAAAAAAGGCTATATTCAATTCGGAGATTTTACGATACAAACTGGAGGAAACAAACATGAAAAAAATTGAATCGAACGAAGAATTACAAAAAGTCATTCAAGACGATTTATCTGTCCTATTATTTTCAGCTGACTGGTGCCCAGATTGCACATTTATTGAACCGTTCTTACCAGAGCTTGAAGCGAACTACCCAGAATTTGAATACTATTACGTCGACAGAGATCAATTCATCGACACTTGTGCAGAGTGGGACATATTCGGTATTCCAAGCTTTTTAGTCTTTAAAAACGGACAAGAGATCAACCGTTTTGTCAGCAAAGACCGCAAGTCAAAAGAAGAAATTGAAGCATTTTTGACAGATTCTCTTGCAAAATAATCGAAAGGAGAGTCTATAAATGGCGAAAATGACATCAAGACAGCTTGCCAATGAATTGAAAAGCCGTCTTGACAATCAGAGTTGGTTACACAAATTTGATCGCGAAAAAGATACGCTTCGCATTGAAGATAAACAAACAGGTAAAGGAATTACCCTTGAGCTCCCGCCAATCATAGCGAAGTGGGAAGTAAAGCCTGATGAAACAATGGATGAAATGGTTTATTATGTGAAAGAGGCACTAAGCGCAATGAATGGCGAAGCCCAGCACATGACGGGCAAAGAAAAGCAGATCTATCCGGTTATTCGTTCAACGTCATTTCCAGAGGCATCAAGTGATGAAATCCCCCTTGTTTTTGACGAACATACTGCTGAAACAAGGATCTATTATGCACTTGATCTTGGAAGCACCTACAAATTAATTGATGAGAAGATGCTCCAAAAGGAAAATTGGACAAAAGAACGAATCCGTGAAACGGCAAGCTTTAATGTCCGGTCACTTGAAGCCGTTGTGAAAATGGATGAAGTCGCAGGCAATCTCTTTTATTTCTTCCGGGCAAATGACGGATATGATGCAAGTAGGATTTTAAATGAATCGATCTTACAAGAATATGCCCAAAAAATAGAAGGGCAGATGACGATCTCTGTTCCTCATCAAGATGTGCTCATTATTGCAGACGTTCGAAATGATGCAGGCTATGACATTTTAGGACAAATGTCGATGAGCTTCTTCGCGAGCGGCACGGTGCCGATTACGGCATTGTCATTTTTATATGACGAGGGCAAGCTTGAACCGATCTTTATTCTTGCTAAAAGCAGACCAAAACAGTAGTAGAAGGGAATTTTGAAGAATGAATGTTTTTTATAATGCAGAAGGAGTAGGCGATACACTCCTCATTTCATTGAAAGATGTGACAAGAGACGATGTGGCATATGAGACATTTGGAGATGTGGTCAGAATCTTTCATCTAGACACAAAAGAAACAACAGGCTTTAACATCTTCAACGCCTCCACATATATGAAAATTGAAGACAACGGATCTGTGCCGTTATCTGAAACACTTGTTCAAAACATCAACGACATTTTAAATCGCAATGGTGTCAGTGAAACATTGACAGTCGATCTTTCACCAAAGTTTGTCGTCGGTTATGTGAAAGAAAAGGAAAAGCATCCTAATGCCGACAAACTAAACATTTGCCAAGTCGATGTTGGCGAAGAAACGTTACAGATCGTATGTGGTGCACCGAACGTAGACCAAGGTCAATACGTTGTCGTTGCCAAGGTTGGCGCAGTTATGCCAAGCGGAATGGTCATTAAAGATGCTGAGCTAAGAGGTGTACCATCAAGTGGTATGATTTGTTCAGCAAAAGAATTAGATCTTCCAAATGCACCAACTGAAAAAGGGATTCTTGTACTAGAAGGAAGCCGCAAAGCTGGCGAACCCTTTGAAGGATAACCTCCCATAAACGGGCACATATGAGCGAAGAATGTGTTATACCAAAAGTCACTAAGGTTGTACTTAGTGACTTTTTTTCATCTACATACAGGACGAACAGATAAGAAGCGGCACTTTTCTCGCTTTCCTGCAAGAAAAAGCAATGGTATACTAAAAATCGCCCAAGAAAATGTAAGGGGAGTTAAAGAGAGTGATACATGATGAGTTGGTTAGATAAATTGTTCAGTGTATTTTTAGGTGAAGAAAAGAAAAAAGAAAAGGCAAGCAGTCAGGTAGAAGATAGACCTGTCATGCCAAAACAGTCATCTTACGAACAAAATAATGAATATAAAAAGATTGAAGATACAAAAGTGTTTTATGAATATCCAAAAGGCAATTTCCGCTTTCCACTTGTTCCTGATGAACCAAGACGTGACGGGACTCATGAGAGACAGCGGGTACGCCCAAGCAACCCTAGAACAAAGCAGGCGACTTCTCAGACGACACAAAAGATACAGCCTGACATCAATAAAAAGCCATTTAAAACGGAAGAGATTCCTTCACCGGTTTATGGCTATCACCATGACTTGCGTCCAAAACGAACCAAGTTGAAGGAAGAAGCCACTTATATTCAAAAGCCATTCAGTGAAAAAGCAACACATCGAGTGACGCTTTTATCAGAAGAGGCGGAACGTGAACGGACGATTAGACAGCAAATGAACATCCCGTCGATCCAGAAAGAAAACCAAATCGACAAAGAAGCTCCATTCGAACAGAGCGCAGATAGGCAAGAAGTAAAAACTCCTTCAACATTGCAAGAGGAGTTGGCCTATCAAGATCAAGTGCAAACGATGATGGGACGCTTAAACGATGAGCCTCGCCATGAAATTGAAGACGAGCCAGAAGTGTCAAAGGTGAGTGAACATCAAGAAGCGAACTTGCAAGAGCAACAGGAGCAGGAACAGATACAACAAGAGCAAGAAACAGTAGAGACAACGATCATTGAACAAGAAGAATTACAGCAAACAGATCATGAGTCGCAACATCAGCTAGAAGATGATGCGGAAGAAGTGGAAACGTTCAAACTCGGTGAAACTGAAAAAACTGAAGACGCACCGATTGCGATTGAAATGGAAGTAGAACATCCGATCGACGAAGAGGCAGAGATCAGTGACGTCAGAGAAGATGTGATAGAAGATCCAGATGAAGCCGCTTGCTTAGACGATAGTCAAGAAGAAGTACCAGCCACCTCCAATGAGGCTGAATCGGCGATCATCGATCAGGAAGACGAATTATTGATGCAAGAGGATGACGTCAAAGACGATCAAGAATCGACAGAAGAACTAGCTTCTCAAGAAACAGACATGCCGATCGACCAGTCTGACCAGCATGAAACACCTCATGAGGTGCAGCCAGTAGAAGAGAAACAGACGTCACCGCAATCAACAAAACGTTCAAGCAACCAAACATCTACAGTTCCTTTTAACGTCATGATGTTAAAAAGTGATAAAAGAGTCCAGCAACACAATACGTCAGATCGACAAGGATATGTCTTTCCTAGCTTAGCCCTATTAGACGTCCCGCCCGCACAGAAAGAAGAAGACGGGACATGGGTGAAAGAGCGAGCAGATCTACTGAATGCCACCTTGAAAAACTTTAATGTGAGAGCTAGCGTGGTGCATGTCACTCAAGGGCCTTCCGTTACAAGATTTGAAGTGCATCCTGAACCGGGCGTAAAAGTGAACAAAATCACGAACTTGTCTGATGATATTAAATTGAGTTTATCTGCAAAAGATATCCGAATTGAAGCACCTATTCCGGGCAAGAACACAATCGGAATTGAAGTGCCGAACTTACAAAGTAAAATGGTCTTTTTGAGAGAAATGATCAGAAGCAGTGCATTTAGAGACAATCCATCCCCTCTGACAGCAGCGCTCGGATTGGATATCTCAGGTCAGCCGGTCGTGGTTGATTTGCAAAAAATGCCGCATGGTTTGATCGCAGGAGCGACTGGTTCAGGGAAAAGTGTGTGCATTAACACCATTTTAGTGAGCTTAATGTTTAAAGCGTCACCAGATGAAGTGAAAATGCTCTTAATCGACCCTAAAATGGTCGAATTAGCCCCATATAATCACATTCCACATCTCGTCAGTCCTGTGATTACAGATGCCAAGACGGCAACGGCAGCGCTAAAATGGGTCGTTGATGAAATGGAAAGAAGATATGAGCTGTTTGCCCATTCCGGTGTGAGAGATATCAAACGTTTTAATGAGCTTGTGAAAGAAAAACAAATGGGGGAAAAGCTCCCTTATCTCGTTGTTGTCATTGATGAGCTCGCTGATTTAATGATGGTTGCCCCGAATGAAGTAGAAGAAAGTATTTGCCGAATCGCCCAAAAGGCTCGGGCATGCGGCATTCATTTGCTCATTGCGACGCAAAGACCATCAGTTGATGTCATTACAGGTCTCATCAAAGCCAATATCCCAACAAGAATCGCTTTTTCTGTCTCAAGTCAGGTGGATTCAAGAACGATTATTGACATGGGTGGTGCAGAAAAGCTTCTTGGAAAAGGAGATATGCTCTTTTTAGAAAATGGTTCTGGGAAGCCAACAAGGCTTCAAGGGAACTTTGTGTCAGACCGTGAGATTGATCAAGTCGTGGCACATGTCAGAAAACAGCGCAAGCCGGTATTCCTTTTTGAACAGGAAGAATTAATGCTGCAAGGCTCGGCCATTACAGATGAAGACGAATTGTTTATGGATGCCTGCCGATTTGCGATAGAGCAAAATAGTGCAAGTACATCTAGTTTACAAAGAAGATTTAGAATTGGATATAACCGCGCAGCAAGGCTTATTGACATGATGGAACGTGAAGGCATGATTTCAGGTGCGAAAGGCAGTAAACCTAGAGAAGTCCTAATGACACTGAGTGATTTAGAACAATTGATCTAATAAATCGGTTCATTTTTTTGATAATCGTGGTATGATAGCACATAGGTGCAATTTTGTAATTGGACACTTTTTGCGTGCCTGTTGACCGCTTTTTCATGAAAGTGAGCAGAAATAGGTGTTATAAATGGGAAAGTTGTCGGATACTATCCATAGTTAATTTTGATTAGAATAGGAAGATCGGAAAAAATCTTTATTTGGAGCTGCAGCCTGTGATATGAAGTGACAAAATCACAAGTTGCAAATTGAAATGAGCGTCATATACTGTAAGTCAGATAGACGTTTGTTGGAGGTACAATTATGACTGTTTATCATTTTGTTGGAATAAAAGGGACAGGTATGAGTCCACTGGCCCAAATTCTCCATGATACTGGGTACACTGTCCAAGGATCGGATATCGAAAAACACATTTTTACACAAAAAGCATTAGAAGATCGAAACATTAACATTCTCCCGTTTGACCCAGATAATATTCAGCCAGGGATGACAGTAATTGCAGGAAATGCATTTCCCGATACACACCCTGAAATTGAGCGTGCCCTTTCTGAAGGAATTCCTGTGATTCGCTATCACAAATTCCTTGGTGAGTACATGTCATCATTTACAAACGTAGCGATTACGGGTGCACATGGCAAGACATCGACAACAGGTCTTCTTGCACATGTCATGCAATCTGCAAAGCCTACTTCGTATTTAATCGGTGATGGATCTGGAATGGGGAAAGAAAATAGTGAGTATTTTGTTTTTGAAGCGTGTGAATACCGCAGACATTTCCTAAGCTACCATCCAGACTACGCGATCATGACGAATATTGATTTTGATCATCCAGATTATTTCTCTGATATTGATGACGTGTTTGATGCGTTTCAAAACATGGCACTTCAAGTGAAAAAAGCCATTATCGCTTGTGGAGATGATGAGCATTTGCTCAAGATTCAAGCGAAAGTACCTGTTGTGTACTACGGCTTGAACGAAGAAAATGATTTTCAAGCTAGAAACGTTGTGAAAAATACGGAAGGTACCACATTTGATGTATTTGTACGCAATACGTTTTATGATACTTTCTATATTCCTGCATACGGAAACCATAACGTGCTTAACTCTCTAGCGGTGATTGCCTTATGTCATTATGAAGCCATTGATGTAGAACTCATCAAAGCGGCATTAACGACATTTGGCGGTGTGAAACGACGCTTTAATGAAAAAGTTGTTGGTGAGCAAGTGCTGATTGACGATTACGCTCATCATCCAACTGAAATTGAAGTAACCATTGAGGCTGCCCGCCAAAAATATCCAGACCGTGACATTGTGGCTGTCTTCCAGCCGCATACCTTCACACGTACACAGCAATTCTTAACGGAATTTGCAGACAGCTTAAAACAAGCTGATTATGTGTATTTATGCGATATCTTTGGGTCTGCTCGTGAAAACATTGGGAAACTGAGCATTGAAGATTTGCGTGAAAAGATTCCGCAAGCGCAGCTCATTGACGAAGAAGATACATCTGTGCTCAAAGCACATCAAAATGCCATTTTAATCTTTATGGGCGCAGGAGATATTCAAAAATATTTGCGTGCTTATGAAAAGGTCGCTGTCTAATGAAAAGTGCTGCTTATGCGGCACTTTTTTATATTGAAAAAAATGTGACAAAGCAAGAAGTTCTGCTTTTTTTCGCTGTCTGTGGACAGGAATGAGCGAATAAGTGTAGAATTATTACTTAATCGGTCATTCTAGGTCATGTTTGAATGATACAACGAGAGGGTAATCAAATGAATATGCCCGCAGCAAAGGAGGTTCCAGATGATTCTCATTTTATATTTAAGCGTTGCACTGATCGCAATTGCTTTCTTCATTCTTGTCATCTATTTGTCCAAAACCTTAAAATCCTTACAGCTGACATTGAAAAATGTGGCGTCAACTTTAGAAGGTCTTGAAGGACAAATGCAAGGTATCACCACAGAAACAACACAGTTGCTACATAAAACGAATCAACTTGCGGAAGATATTCAAGACAAATCGGCAAAACTCAACACAGTTGTGGATGCGGTGCAGGGAATTGGCGGTTCAATCAACCAATTCAATACAAGCATAAAGCAGGCAGCTGGTGCGGTTTCATCATCCGTTGAAAGAAATCAAGAAAAAGTAACGGACGTTGTAAGCTGGAGTAATGCGGCACTTGAAATTTATAAAAAGTGGAAAGAACGCAAAAACCAAAAATAAACCTAATTTCGCATAGGAGGAATAATCATGAGCAAAGACGGTATCAATAGTAAAGACTTTTTGATTGGAACATTGATCGGTGGCATTATTGGGGCAACAACAGCACTCTTTTTAGCTCCGAAGTCAGGGAAAGAGCTTCGCGATGATTTGAATACCCAAGCGAATGCATTAAAAGAAAGAACAGATCGACTCACAACAGAAGCGAAAGAAAAAGGCACTGAATATGTGACAATTGCAAAAGATAAAACGTCTGAATTGTCTCAATTGGTAGCAGAGCAATCAAGCCAAATTTTAGACAAAGTGAAAGACATAAAAGACCGTGCAGCTGGAAAAGCTAATCAACTGAAAAGTGAAACAGAAGATGCAGCGGCAGATCTTGCTAGTGACGTTTCAGATGTGGCAACCGAAGCAAGAAATAGAGCGCAGGAAACAAAGTCAGACATTGAACAAGGCATCCAGGATGCGAAAGAAAAAGTAGAACAAACGACAAAAAGCTAACGCGGTTCAACATTAGGAGGAGCACACCATGTCTAAACAACTCATTGAAACAGAAGAACAGTTTGATCAACTAAAGAATCAAGATGGAACCTTTGTCTTTTTTAAGCATAGTTTGACATGCCCAATCAGCCAAGCGGCTTTTCAAGAGTTTGATGCATTTGCGTCTGCACACGAAGACGTCCCATCATATTTCTTACAAATCCAAAACACGAGAGAGCTTTCAGCGTATGTAACAGAAGCGTCAGGGATCAAGCACGAAAGCCCGCAGGCACTCATTTTTAGTGGTGGAAAAGTCAAATGGCATGCATCACATTCCAACATTACAAAAGAAGCACTTGAACAAAATATGTAGTCAAACAAAAAACGTCAGCATTTGCTGACGTTTTTTTATAAAAAAGGTTTATTTAAAACAAAAGTATGTTATAATCTTACACACAATACTTTATCGCTTAAAAGCGTTTGGGTAATAAAGAAATTTTTCGTGACAATTCCGAAATCTTTGTTTATAATAAACCCTATCATACGACAATAAAAAATAAAAAGCGAGAGCAGGCAGAGGAAAGGATGACAAAAATGAGCAATAATGAACTAGAACAATTGAGACAGCAAGCAGATGATCTAAATCTACAAATCTTAAAACTGATCAATGAAAGAGGAAACATTGTAAAAGAAATAGGAAAGACGAAAGAAGCGCAAGGTGTCAACCGTTATGATCCTGTCAGAGAGCGCACAATGCTGAACCAAATTCTTGAGAAAAATGATGGCCCATTTGAGAACTCAACCATTCAGCATATTTTCAAAGAAATTTTCAAAGCAGGCCTAGAGCTTCAAGAAGATGATCACAGTAAGGCGCTACTTGTTTCTCGTAAGAAAAAACCGGAAAATACAATTGTGAACATAAATGGGGAAACCATCGGTGATGGTAAACAACGCTTCATCGTTGGACCGTGTGCTGTTGAGAGCTATGAGCAAGTCGCAGAAGTAGCAGCTGCAGCGAAACAACAGGGGATTAAGCTACTTCGTGGTGGTGCCTTTAAACCTCGTACAAGTCCATACGACTTCCAAGGCCTTGGTGTAGATGGTTTGAAAATTTTGAAGCGTGTTGCTGATGAATACGGTCTTGCGGTCATTAGTGAAATCGTAAATCCAGCGCATATTGAAGAAGCGATTGAACATATCGATGTGATTCAAATCGGTGCTCGTAACATGCAAAACTTCGAACTATTAAAAGAAGCTGGATCTGTGAATAAACCCGTTCTATTAAAACGCGGTCTTGCAGCAACGATCTCAGAATTCATCAATGCAGCTGAATACATCATTGCCCAAGGGAACGATCAAATTATCCTTTGTGAGCGTGGTATTCGCACATACGAAACAGCGACACGTAATACATTAGATATTTCTGCTGTGCCAATCTTAAAACAAGAGACGCATTTACCAGTCTTCGTTGACGTGACGCACTCAACTGGACGTAGAGATCTTCTCCTTCCAACGGCAAAAGCAGCCCTTGCAATTGGAGCAGACGGTGTGATGGCAGAAGTACATCCAGATCCATCCGTTGCCCTATCAGATTCAGCGCAGCAAATGGATATTCCTGAATTCGAAAAATGGTTAGATGCTTTAAGACCACTTGTAAACATTCACGCATAACAATTGCATGAAAAGCCGCCGGATCATACCGGTGGCTATTTTAATGGAAAAAAAAGATTGAAAATGGAAGAAAAAGCGAGATAGCACATTGCAAGCCAAAAAGGACTTGTTCACAATGTTTTCATTTTTATTATTCGACAAAATCTGCTAAGATCATTGTCATAGCTGGCGTTCACGACATTTTTTTATAATCGATCATTGAATGAACCGATCATAAACGGATAAAAGTTTGTTTAATTTAGTTATAAAAAGAAAGGGAACGTTTTCATATCTCGAAAAAACGTGTATAATTTCTTAAAAGAATGTAATTTTGATGTAGATTGAAAAATTATGTGTCTCTTTTCATCGTTTTGATGACAAATAGGATATTATTTTCCACATATCTGACATGTCTGTATCTAATTGGTGAATGCTATATAGATATGAAGTGTATTTGAAGGAGTGATTTATGTGAATAATGTTACAATATATGATGTAGCAAGAGAAGCAAACGTAAGTATGGCAACCGTATCACGTGTCGTCAACGGGAATCCAAACGTGAAACCAACAACTAGAAAAAAGGTACTAGAAGCGATTGATCGTCTTGGCTACCGCCCGAACGCTGTGGCGCGTGGACTTGCGAGTAAAAAAACAACGACTGTTGGGGTTATCATCCCTGATATTTCTAGTATTTTCTACTCAGAGCTTGCACGTGGAATTGAAGATATTGCGACGATGTATAAGTACAATATCATTTTAAGCAACTCAGACCAAAATACAGACAAAGAACTACACCTATTAAATACCATGTTAGGTAAACAAGTAGATGGCATTGTGTTTATGGGTGGAAACATTACGGATGTGCTTGTCGAAGAATTTAAGCGCTCTCCTGTTCCGATTGTCCTAGCCGCTTCAGTTGAAGAGCAAGGTCAAACGCCATCTGTGAATATTAACTATGAACAAGCGATCCATGATTCTGTCCAATTTCTAGTTGAAAAGGGACATAAACGAGTGGCATTTGTATCTGGTCCAATGTCAGAACCGATTAACTCGGTTAGAAAGCTTACTGGATATAAGCGCGCGTTAGAAGAAGCCGGAATCGCTTTTGACGAAAGCTTAGTCGCAGAAGGTGATTATTCCTATGATTCAGGTGTCGAAGCTGTCGCTCATTTGCTTGAACAATCAAACAAGCCAACAGCTGTCATTGCGTCAACAGATGAAATGGCGCTAGGTGTCATTCACGGCGCACAGGATAGAGGCGTATCGATTCCTGAAGACTTAGAAGTGATTGGTTTTGATAACACAAGACTATCACTCATGGTACGTCCGCAGCTGACAACAGTGGTTCAGCCGACATATGATATTGGTGCAGTAGCCATGAGATTATTGACAAAGTTAATGAATAAAGAACAAGTAGAAGATCATATCGTGGAACTTCCACACAGAATTGAAGAGAGACAATCAACAAAATCATAAGAAAAAAAGCAGGCGCACATGATCAGTGAACGCCTGCTTTTTTTTGGTTGAAAGCATGATTGATTTAATTCTGTCACACATTTTTCTTTTCTCTTCTGACAGGCATGAGTGCTTTTTCAACTGTTTGTGCATTTTTTTCTGTGATTTCTGCTTTTCTTGGGATCGGTGAATATAATTTGTCATCGTCTGCCCATGTGGATGGAAGCGTGACAGGCGATTGCTTCCCCCAGGCATTGAGCCAATCTTGCGGAAGAGTATGTGGTGGTGTGATACCTTTCATTTCAAGCCAAATGCGGCTCCAAGCTCTTGGGACAACCCGCCAAATATCATAGCCGCCTCCACCAACAGCGATCCATTTACCATCACAATATTGATGTGCAAGCTGATGTGCGAGCTTAGGAATTTCTTCATATATTTTCATGGTACAAGATAAATGAGTTAATGGATCGTAATAATGGGCATCTGCACCGTTTTGTGTCAATATGACATCTGGTTTAAAAAAAGCAGCAATCTCAGTCACTGCGTGTCGATATGCTTCAAGGAACGATTCGTCTTCTGTAAAGGCATCAAGCGGAATATTATATGCATAGCCGTAGCCTTGATCATGCCCTCTCTCTTGTACTTGTCCTGTACCAGGGAATAAGTAACGACCTGTTTCATGTAATGATACGGTACACACCTGTGGATCATCATAAAAGCTAAATTGGACACCATCCCCATGGTGGGCATCCGTATCAATATATAGGATTTTTGCTCCATATGTTTTTTGAATATATTGAATTGCGACCGAGCTGTCATTATAAATACAGAAACCAGATGCACGCCCTTTAAATCCGTGATGAAGACCTCCGCCAAGATTGACAGCATGCTGGGCATGTCCAAGCATGACTTGATCGACTGCGGTTAATGTCCCGCCAACAAGGAGGGAAGCCGCTTCATGCATTCCTGAAAACATCGGTGTATCTTCAGTTCCAAGACCATATCGCTCGCCTTCTTCTATCGACAGCTTGCCTTCGCTTGCTTTTTGCACGGCTTGAATATAATCTCCCGTATGTACGAGCTTTAACTCTTCGAGTGTCGCCATACGCGGCAAGACAATCTCTTCATCTTGCAATGCCCCCATCTTTTGAAGAAGATCATAGGTTAAGTAGACGCGAAGCTGATTGAAAGGGTGATCTTGGTGAAATTGATACGTTTGAAAAGAGGGTGAAAAAACGAAGGTTGCTTCCTTCATTTGATCGTCTGCTCCAAAGGCCAGAGCACCTTGTATCCTTTGGCACGAATCAATTTCGCCACATGATCCGCATGTATGGTCTGAAGGCGGAATACAAGCACTTTCGTCGCCTCATTTGCATGTGGATAGACAAGGACACTTAGCATTTGAATATGTTGCTCCTTTAAAATCGCTGTAATGTCTGCGAGTCCTTCTGTCATGTGCTCCACTTCAACTTCTACATGTGATCCAGGTTGATCTGCTCCTGTCAGTCTGACAAATGTGCGTAGTAAATCTGTTTTCGTAATAATGCCTACGAGCTTGCCCCGTCTAACCACAGGTAGACAGCCAATGCCGTGTTCAAAAAAGACACTAGAAATCTCCTCCACAAAATCAAGCGGGTGTGCAGTCACCGTCTCTAGTACCATAATGTCTTCAACTGGTCGTTGAATAAACAGATGTCTTTTTTCTGTTTCAAAAATACTCGGACTGGCATTTTTGATATCCCGATCTGTCACCATCCCAATCACAGACCCTTGATCAGAGACGATGGGAATATGCCGAATATGATGTGATCTCATCTTTTGAATCGCTGTTTCAATCGTATCGGTTTTTCGAAGCGTAATGACATCACGCACCATAATTTGTTCAATCATCATGTTTTACCAATCCCCTTTGCCAAAAAAACGAATGAACGTTAATACATAAAACGCTGATGGAAACGAAGGCGATCGAAGCGCTCAATTGAATCAGGACTCACGTTTTTTCCGATTCTTGCCATTAAACAATTGGCAGGGTGTGAGCTGATTTCAGGATCGTCTGTTGCAAACCAAACGAGTCCTCCTGCGTTCATCATTTTTTCCATCATTTTTCGATACTCCCAGACATTTTTCTTCGTCCCCTTTAAATCCCAATGCCAATAATATTCAGTTGTAATGATAATGTAGTTCTCCATTTGCTCATCCATCATGCTCACATCAAGTAAATGCTTGCCGAGTGAACATCCCCTAAATGGAGGTGCGACTTCAATTGCACCAAGCTCAATTAAGTTTGCCATGTTCCCCTCTGACCAGCGCTCAAGCGGATCAGGATACAAATACGTGACATACCCTACGACAAGCTCATCTACTCTAGCAATAATCATACGTCCTTCCGGAAGATCTGCTATTTCAACGAGTGCTTGTTTTTGTTCGTCAGGTGTACGAAAAGCCGTTAGCCCTTCGTGAAACGTATAGGTCGCTAGCTCTTTAGCAGGTACTGGGCCTTCAATCAGAATGGTGACTGTTTCTCGTTCAATTGTTTTTGAATAATAAGTTTTAGGATGCTCCACGTATCCACCGCCTCAAATTCTAGTGAGTCGCTTCTATTCTATCTTAAATCTTGTCGTAATTAAAACGGTTTCAGCATAAGTTTTTTAAAAATTGAGAAAAAAAGTCATCTATACTATAATGGTCATTGTAAACGTATGCAAAGGGGGACTGTTTGATGAAATTGAAAACGCTACCATCGGTTAAAGGGGACTATCATTTAAATGATTATGATCGGGCATACAAAGAATTTACATGGGAGGAAGCGAGAAAAGATTTCTCTTGGTATGAAACAGGAAAAATAAATGCAGCCTATGAAGCGATTGACAGACATGCAGACTCGTTTCGAAAGAACAAGGTGGCGCTTCACTACAAAGATTCACAGCGAGATGAAAAGTATACGTTCAGGGATATGAAAGTAAATACAAACAAAGCAGGAAATATGTTAAGAGAAACCGCACACGTCCAAAAAGGAGATCGCGTCTTTATCTTTATGCCAAGATCGCCTGAATTGTATTTCCTTTTACTCGGTGCGATCAAAATAGGTGCAATCGTTGGCCCATTATTTGAAGCATTTATGGAAGGAGCAGTGAAAGATCGCTTAGAAAACAGTGATGCAAAAGTCATTGTGACAACGCCTGATTTACTAGAGCGAATTCCGTTTGCAGAGCTACCAAACCTTGAATCAGTGATCATTGTCGGTGGTGAGAAGCAAGTCATTGATGGCGTGCGGACGATTCAATATGAGGAAACGTTTGAGCGAGCAGCGAAGGAACTCGAGATTGAATGGATGGATGAAAAGGACGGATTCCTGCTCCATTACACGTCTGGATCTACCGGTACGCCAAAAGGAGTATTGCATGTACATGGCGCTATGGTACAGCAAAAACAGACTGGTAAATGGGTGCTAGACCTGAAGGAAGATGATGTGTACTGGTGTACAGCAGATCCAGGCTGGGTAACAGGCACAGTGTACGGCATTTTTTCACCATGGTTAAATGGGGCAACCAATGTCATTTTAGGCGGACGGTTTCATCCTGAGACTTGGTATGAAACGATTGATTCGTTAGGTGTAACCGTTTGGTACAGTGCGCCTACTGCATTTAGAATGCTGATGGGGGCAGGGGATGACCTTGTTCAAAAATATGATCTGAGCTCACTTCGTCACGTATTAAGTGTAGGAGAACCTCTTAATCCTGAAGTGATCCGCTGGGGGGATGCCGTTTTTGGAAAACGAATTCATGATACATGGTGGATGACAGAAACAGGTGCACAGCTGATTTGTAATTATCCATGTATGGACATCAAACCAGGGTCAATGGGGAAACCAATTCCAGGCGTACAGGCAGCGATTGTGGATCATGCAGGGAATGAACTTCCTCCGTACCGGATGGGGAACCTTGCGATTAAAAAAGGCTGGCCGTCCATGATGCATGCCATTTGGAATAATCCTGAAAAATATGAATCTTACTTTATGCCGGGAGATTGGTATGTTTCAGGAGATTCAGCCTATATGGACGAAGACGGATACTTTTGGTTCCAGGGGCGTGTAGATGATGTCATCATGACGTCAGGAGAACGTGTCGGTCCATTTGAGGTCGAAAGCAAACTCGTCGAACATCCAGCGATCGCAGAGGCGGGTGTCATTGGAAAACCAGATCCAGTTCGCGGTGAAATCATCAAAGCATTTATCGCCCTTCGAAGCGGATATGAAGCAACAGACGAGCTAAAAGAAGAGATTCGTTCCTTTGTGAAGAAGGGACTCGCAGCACATGCTGCACCAAGAGAAATTGAGTTTAAAGACAAACTGCCAAAGACGCGCAGCGGAAAAATTATGAGACGTGTGCTGAAAGCATGGGAGCTCAATTTACCTGCTGGCGATCTTTCAACAATGGAAGATTAATCTCTTTCTTCAGTTGACTTGATTCTGAAAGTATGTTAAAAATGACATTAGTTGAATATGAAAAGGTTTTGACTGAGATTCAGTAGAATCATCTTTCCCTGTTTAAGAGAGCTGACGGTCGGTGCGAGTCAGTACAAAGAGATATTCGAATTACCCTCACGAACCGCTTTTACGAAAAGGAGCCTATCAGCTGCCTGATTAGTGAAAGAACGGATCTATCCGTTATCAGTGTAAGTGAAAAGACATGATGTTTCGTCTTTTAAGCAGGGTGGTACCGCGATCTATATCGTCCCTTCGTTCATTCGAAGGGGCGTTTTTTATGTTGAATTGTAAAAAAAGGAGATTTGAACATGAGTCAATTGATGGAAGATTTATCATACAGAGGATTAATTCAGCAACAAACAGATGAAGAAGGGCTAAAAAAATTATTATCAGAAGAAAAAATCAAACTGTACTCTGGTTTTGACCCAACAGCCGACAGCTTGCATATCGGTCACTTACTGCCGATTTTAACATTACGTCGTTTCCAAGAAGCGGGTCATCACCCAATCGCACTTGTTGGAGGCGCTACTGGATTGATCGGTGATCCAAGTTTCAAAAAAGCAGAGCGTTCTTTAAATCCATCAGAGATCGTGGAACAGTGGTCAGAAAAAATCAAAGGCCAACTTTCTCAATTTCTTGACTTTGAAGCAGGAGAAAACCCAGCAGTCATCGTCAACAACTATGACTGGATCAGCCAAATGAATGTCATCACATTCCTTCGTGATATCGGGAAGAACTTCGGTGTGAACTTCATGCTAGCAAAGGATATCGTCAGCTCACGTATTGAGACAGGAATTTCTTACACAGAGTTCAGCTACGTCATCCTGCAATCGTTAGACTTCTTAAACCTTTACAGAAATGAAAACTGTAAGCTGCAAATCGGTGGAAGTGATCAGTGGGGGAATATCACATCTGGACTAGAGCTCATCCGTAAATCCGAAGAAGAAGGCGCAAAAGCATTCGGTCTGACAATGCCTCTAGTGACAAAAGCAGATGGCACGAAATTTGGTAAAACAGAAGGTGGCGCGATCTGGCTAGATAAGGAAAAAACGTCACCATATGAATTCTACCAATTCTGGATCAACTCAGATGACCGAGACGTCGTGAATTACTTAAAATACTTTACGTTCCTATCAAAAGAAGAGATTGCATCGTACGAAGAAAAAGTGCAAACAGCGCCTGAAAAACGTGAAGCACAGCGCCGTTTAGCAGAAGAAGTCACAACACTTGTTCATGGACGTGAATCGCTAGAACAGGCTGTGAACATCTCAAATGCGCTATTTAAAGGCGACATCAAATCTCTAACAGCTGACGAAGTCAAAGTAGGCTTTAAAGATGTTCCATCAATGGAGAAAAGCAACACAGAAGAATTAACACTTGTCGATGCACTTGTTGAATCAAAGCTGTCTCCATCGAAGCGTCAAGCACGTGAGGACATTACCAATGGTGCAGTTTACATCAACGGAGAGAGACAAACGGATAAAGACTATGTCCTTTCAGCTGAAGACCGAATTGAGAACCAATTTACGGTCTTAAGAAGAGGGAAAAAGAAATACTTCCTCGTGACTTACAAGTAAGAATGTGTGCAGCCGGTCTGCGAAAAACCGGCTGCTTTTTTATGCAAATTGAGCTATGAGAGGCCACATAGAGACTAAAAGGCTGTTAGAAGAGAGGTTGTCTAGTCTTTTGGCATTGAACGCTGCGAAAGTCAAAGGTGCTTTTTCATTATTTAATGTCTATTAAATGATTGGACAAACAGTGCCTTGTTCACTTTTTTGTCATATTTTTCTTGTTTAAAATAGAGACGAACAAGATAAATAAGGGGGAATGAAAGTGTCATTATTGATGAAAAGGAGTTTGCAGATTCTCGTTGCACTTGCATTGGTGGTTGGTTCAATGGTTTTCATCCAGCCGAAAGAGATCAAAGCGGCTAAGCATAATCCAGTTGTGATGGTTCATGGTATGGGCGGAGCTTCTTATAACTTTGCTTCAATCAAAAGATATTTGGTGTCACAGGGCTGGGACAGTAACCAATTATATGCTATTGATTTCCTAGACAAAACTGGCAACAACTTAAACAATGGCCCACGTCTATCAAGATATGTCAAAGATGTACTAGCAAAAACGGGCGCGAAAAAAGTAGATATTGTGGCGCATAGCATGGGTGGTGCCAATACGTTGTACTATATCAAACACCTAGACGGTGGAAATAAAATAGAGAACGTCGTGACACTAGGTGGAGCAAACGGACTCGTTTCACTCAGAGCATTGCCAGGCACTGATCCAAACCAAAAAATTCTTTACACTTCTATCTATAGCTCAGCCGATCTCATCGTTGTCAACAGCCTTTCCCGCTTAATCGGAGCAAGAAACGTCCTCATCCACGGCGTCGGACATGTCGGCCTATTAGCCTCCAGCCAAGTGAATGGCTATTTGAAAGAAGGGCTGAATGGCGGGGGACAGAATACGAATTGGTAAATTAAAAAAGACAGCGAAATGTGCTGTCTTTTTGATCTTAGGTTAACTATTTTTCCTTAATTGGTATTCAGCTAAATGGACGGAAGGGTTTAATATAATAGGAGTGAGACAATGACGCAAAAACTAAAGTTATATTTCTTAGGGTATTTCCTTTACTTCCCGATATCTTTTTTCATCATTTATTTCATATGGATGTATGTAGTCAAATCAGCTAAATTATTGGATGTGTTTTCTAACTGTACATCAATCATTGGGATCTATTATCTCATAGCTAGTATGTTTTTCTTGTTTTTACTTCAAGTCAAATTCAAAAATGCTAATTGACAACCCCTCATCGCGTATAAATGAAAATGTGCCAATACAATGAAAAGCTCCTAGAATCACATCTAGGAGCTTTTCATCTTCACCTATTAAGCTTGCACATCCCGAGATTGTTTTCTATGCTCAATACCTGAATAAATGATGTCAATTCCCACGAATAAAAAGCAAACAAAGAAAGATAAAATCAATGTGCCGTTGCCCCAAATAGAAACATTCACTACGTCCATGTCGAGTACAAATCGAATTGAAAGGTACATCACGATCCACGAACTGATAAATTCAAGTACATATTTGAGCCACTCGGGGAATTTCAATAAATAGAAAATGCCTTTCCCGATGAATAGCAAGAAGGTTGACCAGAATATCACAATGAGGCTGACCAATAAAGAGAACGTCAACAGCGATATAAACGAATCATAGGTGATATATTCACCGAAAAGAAAGTTCACTCCGATGGAGACAACGTAAAGGATCGCGCTTGGTAACATGACAGCAAAACTCAAGGAAACAAAGAGAAGGAAAATGAGTAGGATGGAAGCTATCACGCCAGGTGGTTCATCTATCACATGTGTCTTTCTTAAAATCGTATAGAAAATTAGAGCGATAAGCAGTAGCACTAAAAGAATCGTGATGATATTCAAATGAATTTCCCCCAGTTCAAGCGAATAAGACGAGCAACGTGCTATTAAGTTTATCATCAGCATTTTGTTTTTTGAAAGCATGTCTGTCTATGCCCATTATAAGGAAAATGGGAGAGGGGGTAAAGTCCAATAGCGCATGACCGTTGGGACAATATGGTCAGGGAGAAAACGAATGAAACAAAAAACCCTAGATATCCTTGAATAATCAAGGTCTCTAGGGTTTGTTTGATCACTGTAGTGAAATTAACGAGAGTAGAACTCAACGATAAGTTGTTCGCTGATTTCTGGTGATAATTCAGAACGCTCTGGAAGACGAGTGAAAGTACCTTCAAGCTTTTCAGCATCGAAAGAAAGGTATTCAGGAACGAAGTTGTTTACTTCAACTGATTCTTTCACAATTGCAAGGTTTTGAGATTTTTCACGAAGAGAAATCGTTTGACCTGGTTTCACAGAGAAAGATGGGATATCTACACGGCTTCCATCAACAAGGATGTGACCATGGTTTACTAGCTGACGAGCTTGGCGACGAGTACGTGCAAGGCCAAGACGGTATACTAGGTTGTCAAGGCGAGTTTCAAGAAGGATCATGAAGTTTTCACCTTGTTTACCAGGAATCTTAGCAGCTCTGTCATATAGTGTACGGAATTGACGTTCGTTCACACCGTACATGTGACGAAGCTTTTGCTTCTCTTGTAATTGTAAACCGTATTCAGATAGTTTTTTGCGTTGTCCTGGACCATGTGGGCCTGGAGCGTAAGGGCGTTTTTCAAGTTCCTTACCTGTTCCGCTTAATGAAATGCCTAAACGGCGGGAAATCTTCCAACTTGGACCTGTATAGCGAGCCATAATGTGACTCCTCCTTATTGTTTTTATTTGTGAAAAATAAAAACCGTCTGTTCTTCCTCTTTTTCGTCATTATGTTTTCATGCACCCTCGCTCCAGCAGCAGGGAGTTACAAGATGCACCTCCTAATAGAAGGAACAAAATGATACAAAAAAGCCGAACAAAAAGGCTGCCATATTTCACACAAACTCTATTATATGACGCTGATCTGGAGAAGTCAACCTATATTAGAAGGGAAGCATCAAGGGACTATCACTAAAATAGAAAAAAGCAGACAATTGTCTGCTTTTCGTCATGATGATGCATCCGTAGAGGCTGACAAAGCATGTTGAAGAGCCTCTGTAAATTGAATTAAGTATGTCTCATCCACTTCACTGAAACGATCTTTCACAGGGCTATCAATATCAAGCACCCCGATGATTTGGCCGTTTACTTTGAGGGGAATGACAATCTCAGATTGTGAAGCCGCATCGCATGCAATATGTCCAGGGAATGCATGTACATCTGCGATTCGCTGGACGTCACCTGTTGCAAAGGCTGTGCCACAAACGCCCTTTCCAGAAGGGATACGCACACATGCAGGGAGCCCGTTAAACGGTCCAAGCACAAGTTCGCCGTCTTTTGCCAAATAAAAACCGGCCCAGTTGACTTCAGGCAGCGAGTGATACAATAAAGCGGCCGCATTTGCTAAGTTGGCGATGAGATCTGGTTCGCCTTCCGTAATCGCTTCTACTTGCTTAATCATCATTTGGTAGTCTTTCGATGGATCGCCAGACTGTTTTTCGACATGAAACATGAAAATCTCCTACTTTCTATCTAAAAAATACAACACTTGCGTCTTTCGTGAAGGATTTGTCGAGCGAATGTAAAAGGAACTTCGGCTTCCATCTTGAAGTATGTACGTATGAAGAGGGGTGAGCGGATGAAAACATCAACAACCGTGCAAACAAAAGACCGTATTATTGATGCTGCCATCAGACTTTTTAACCAAAAAGGATTTTCTGGAACCTCTGTCCGTGAGATTGCAAAGGAAGCAAACGTCAACGTTGCCCACATATCGTATTACTTTCAAGGGAAGGGAGGGTTGCTTGAACACCTCGTCTCCAATTTTTATGAAGGGTACATTCACATGATCGAATCACAAGTCCATCACATGGAGCCTTGTCACGCAAGAGAATGTTTACTTCATGTGGTTTTTGATATTTTATCTTATCAGCACGAACATCGTCAATTAACCCGTTTCGTTTATCGAGAGGTGACGATTGACTCTACGTTAATCAGAGAAATCATGTCGACCTATTTAACAAAGGAGAAATATTTGTTTCAGCTTATGATAGAAAAAGGGAAAAACACCCATGTGATTTGTGAGCAGCTCTCACTCTCATCGTTCATGATTCAATTAAAATCACTTTTGATGATGCCTTATTTACAGCCGCAATATTTAACAGAGGTGCTTTTTCTGAACCCAAGTGAGCCTTACTTCTATCAGATGTATTACAAGGAACTCTGCCGGTCGCTTCACCATTTGCTAGAACCGAAGGAACAGAGCTTAGATGTTCATATGAATCTTATCATGTCTTCAAATTGATCATAGGCATACCCGACATCTTCCGCTTGATGGGCATCAGACCCAAAAATGAGCGGAATTTTTTTCTTTTTGGCAAGGTCAATCATCCATGGATCTAAATAGATACTTCTGGCATATGTTTTACGGAGTCCTGATGTATTAAAATCTAAGGACATGCCTTTTTTTGCCGTTTCTTCAAGACAAAGGGTGGCCATTTCACAGAGCCTAGGAGACATATCGTATGGGAAAAGCTGTTTGAATTTCTGGACAAGTGTGATATGACCGATTCTCTTTGGCTTATAGTGACCTAAAGATGATAGAATAGAAGCATGAATTTGCTCATAGTAGCTTTGATAGACGCCTTCTACATGTCCATAGATTTTGATGAGCTCCTTGAAGGCATGTTCGTCGAAATCAAGGCAAATGTAGTCATGACCAGCAGGAAGAAAGTGAACAGATAATATCCCGTCATCTAATTCGGGACCGTAGCAGTCTAAAAAGGCACTTGTTTCCTCTTCGTACGCTTTGATATAGTCAACCTCAAGCCCAGTTTTTACTATTAATTCCCCTTTGTACTCCTGTTTCAGCCGATCCAGTGTAGTCAAATAAGATTCGAGATCTTGTTGTTTCATGGCACTATCCTTTTGCGGGGTTGGATCTTGAAACGAAGGAGGTAGCGGGGCATGTTCGGTAAAGGTGATGGAATCAAATCCCTTTTTAATGGCTTTTTCAATATAAGAATGAAAGGAATCAAGCGAGCCGTGCGGGCAAAATGGTGTATGTACATGTGCATCTTGTTTCAGCATGTCGTCACCTCTTGTCGATTTTTTGAAAAACGTGATATGTATAGCGAAAATAATGAAAAATCATGACCCAAAATGCTGGTTACATGGTATCATAATAACAATGAAAACGACAGCATCCGCATACATAAAATGAGGTCACACAGGATACGTGTGATCAAATGATAGAAAGTGTTTTAACTTTCTTGAAAAAACATACATAAAACTGTGAAAGGATCATTTTTGGATGACAGATGATCCTGCTGATAAAAACACATGCAAAGCGGACACGAAAGGGTTCTCAGGTCTACTCGGGACACATTTACCCTGACATCACTTAGATCACAACAAGGGGGCTCATTATGGAGTTAATCATCGGTTTAATTGTCATTTTGCTTGCCTTGTTTTCAGTCGGTTATTTTCTACGGAAAAATATATATAAAGAGATCGACCGATTGGAAGCATGGAAAATTGAAATTTTAAACAGATCAATTGTAGAAGAAATTTCAAAAATCAAACACTTAAAAATGACCGGAGAAACAGAGCAGTTTTTTGAAAGATGGCGTGCAGAGTGGGACGATATCGTCACTGCCCATCTTCCAAAGGTAGAGGAGCTTTTATATGATGCAGAAGAGTATTCTGATAAATATCGATTCTCCAAAGCCAAGCAAGTACTGGCGCATATTCAAGAATTGCTAACTGCTGCTGATTCAAATATTGAAGACATTTTAAAGGAAATTGCAGATCTTGTCACAAGCGAGGAACAAAATCGCAAGGACATCGAAAAGGTCAAAGAACAGTATCAAACCGTTCGAAAAAATCTACTTGCGTACAGTCACCTTTATGGCACTCTTTATGACAAAATGGAGCAGGACTTAGATGAGGCCTGGGAAGGCATGAAGCAGTACGAAGAAGAGACAGAGAACGGAAACTACATGAAGGCGAGAAAAATCCTTCTAGAACAAGACCGTAAACTGGATCAGCTCCAAGTATATATCAATGACGTACCGAAGCTGATTGCAGATTGTAAACAAACCGTACCAGGACAGCTGACAAAGCTAAAAGACGGTTATAAAGAAATGACAGATAAAGGCTACAAGCTCGAGCATATTCAAATCATAAAAGAGCTGGAGAATTTAAATAAACAGCTTCAACGAGCTGAAAAATTGCTCATTGATGAGCTCAATCTCGATGAGGCATCAAGTACGCTTCAAATGATAGATGATGCGATTCAAACATTGTATGATCAGCTAGAAGCAGAAGTGGAAGCGGGTCATGAAATCAAAAGCAAGATGCCACATCTGACTGAAGCCTACGAGAATCTCAAACAAGATCACGAGCAGACGAAGGAAGAGACGGCTCTTGTGAAAGAGAGCTACAAATTGACGTCAGGCGAGCTTGATCAACAAAAAGCGTTCGAGAAACGTTTAGAAGAAATTGAAACGCTCATGAAGCAAATACGCGAAAAGCTTGATCGTGATCACGTCGCATATTCATTGATCATGGATGAAATCAATCAACTGAGCACATTTATCGAAGAAGCAAAATCACTTCATGAAACGTTTAAAGATCATCTCCGATCATTAAGAAAAGAAGAGCTACAAGCGAGAGAAACACTATCTGATCTGAAAACCATGGTGACGGATGCGGTGCGCCAGTTGCAAAAAAGCAATATCCCAGGCATACCTGCTGACATAAAGGAGCGTATAGAAAAAGCACAAGAGCTGATTCAGCGAGTTCACGAACAGCTTGAGAACCTCCCTTTAAACATGCCGGCAGTCAATCAACAATTAAAAGATGCGTCTGACACTGTAAAAAGTACCTATGACGATACGCAAGATATGCTCAATAAAGTAAACCAAATTGAACGAATCATTCAATACGGCAACCGTTTTAGAAGTCAAAATCACATTCTATCTGAACAACTAAAAGAAGCAGAACGAAGATTCTACGCCTATGACTATGCAGGTTCATTTGACGTAGCCGCAGCAGCAGTTGAAAAAGCATCACCTGGAGCTGTTCAAAAGCTTCTGGAAACAGACTATCAACATCAATAAAAAAGCTGAAGTCCTAATACGGACTTCAGCTTTTTTTATCTTATGATGCTTGTTTCTGCCCTTTTTCGGGAGCAGAAGATGTAAATAGAGAAATAACAAATCCAATCGCAACTCCAAGTAAAGCAGGTACGATCCAGCCAATCCCAAGGTCATAAAATGGTAACAAAGCCTTGAAGATGTCTTTGAGTGGACCAATTGAAAGCTTGGCCGCTGCTAAGCCATCGAATAAGCTCACACAACCCGTGAGAATGAGAGAAAGGACATAAACAGGTCTACGATGTCCAAACCATTTATCGGCAAGTGACAGAACAATGATCACGATGGCCAGCGGATAAATCGCAGTTAAAACGGGTACGGAAAAAGCGACAATACGTTGCAATCCAAAGTTTGAAATAATGAAACTAAATAGCGTCACAAGCGTCACAACTGTTTTATAAGAAAGTTTCGGTATTAACTTTGAGAAATACTCACCACATGATGTCACAAGTCCAACACTTGTTGTTAAGCATGCTACTGTGATCGCTAGCCCTAATACAAGATTCCCTAAACTACCAAAGAGTAATTGTGAAGATTGCGCTAAGATTTTACTGCCGTCTCCAACGAATCCAATGGCCTGTGTACTAGAAGCACCTAAGTAAGCAAGTGACAGATAAACAAATGTTAAGCCAGCAGCTGCAATCAAACCTGCTTTAATACAAGCAGTAGCCAGTGCCTTTTTACTTGTAACCCCTTGTCCTTTAATGGCATTGATGATGACAATCCCAAACACAATAGAGGCAAGAGCATCCATTGTTTTATAGCCCTCTAGAAATCCTTTAAAAAATGAACCATCTTGATACGATGCATCTGGTGTGCCAATGACACCCATCGGCGTTAAAATGGCTTTCATAATAATAATAAAAATAATCGCGAATTTAATCGGTGTCAAAATTTTCCCAACACGGTCGACAATCTTTGTTGGATTCAAAGCAAGATAATACGTAATTCCAAAAAAGACGAGTGTGAACAAGAAAAGTGACAACCAGGCAGGTATACCTGTTAAAAATGGTAATGCTCCAACGCCATAAGAAACGGTTCCTGTACGAGGAATAGCAAAAAGTGGTCCGATTGATAAATATAAAATGACAGTAAACACGGTACCGAATACAGGATGAGCCTTATCTGCAAGTCCTTTGGCATCGCGACCTGTTAACGCAATCGCAATAATCCCAAGGAGAGGTAATCCAACCCCCGTTAGTAAAAATCCACCCATGGCTTTCCACACATTTTCGCCTGCATATTGACCAAGCTCGGGCGGATAAATCATATTACCGGCGCCAAAGAATAGGGCAAATAACATAAACCCTATAATCACCGTATCTTTTGTTGACAATGTTGCTTTCATTGAATATAAAGCCTCCAATATTATGTTGAAATATTCTGTTAATTAGTTGCTAAATGTTTTTCATCATGAACAATCACTAATTATAAAGGATGTACGTCTGATGTCAACATATGTTTTCATACAAAAATCATGATTATTTCTATTTTAGTATATGAACAACGACAAAAAAACATCCCCTTCATCTTTGAAGGGGATGTACAAACGTATTATGAAGCAAGCTGTTTAGGTGGGCTAGTGAAGATGGAAATGAGTACACCAATCACTGCTCCAAGGATTGCAGGAATGATCCAGCCAACACCTAGATTGTAAAACGGTACATATATGTTCAATACTTCAGGCAATGCACCAAGATTGATATTGGCAGCCGTTAATCCATCGATGATGGAGAAGAAACCTGTGAACACCAACGATGCGATATAAATCACTCGTCTACCGTTAATCCAGCGATCAAGGAATGATAATAAAATGATCACAATTGCCAGTGGATAGATGGCAGATAGCACTGGAACGGATAACGAAATGATTTGAGTCAAACCTAAGTTTGCAACGAACGTACTGAATAAAGAAACGATTAGAATGACAGTCTTATAGGAAAAAGCAGGGAATAATCTTGAGAAATATTCGCCACAAGATGAAACGAGTCCGACGCTTGTCGTTAAGCAAGCAAATAAAATGGCAGCGCCGAGGACAATATTACCTGCAGATCCGAATAAGACACTAGCAGACAGAGACAGCAGTTTGCCTCCTTCATTTGCGTTCACCATTCCTGTTGAATCAGTACTTGATGCACCAACATATGCGAGTGAAATATACACGAGCGCAAGTCCAATGGCTGCAACAACACCAGCCTTGATACATGCAGCAGCAATAGATTTTCGTTCTGTAATGCCTCTTGCTTTCACGGCAGTGACAACAACGATTCCAAACACAATAGAAGCAAGGGCATCCATCGTTTTATAGCCTTCTAAAAATCCAGTGAAGAGTGGATTTGCTTTATAAGTGGCATCTGGATTACCAATGTCGCCCATAGGTGTAGCAATCGCTTTAATCACAATAATGGCAATAACAGCTAATAAAATAGGTGTCAATACTTTCCCGATTCGATCAACTAGCTTCGAAGGGTTTAACGCTAATAAGTAAGTAACAGTGAAAAAGACAACAGTAAACAAAAATAGCGGAATCCAAGAAGAGGATTGTGTTTCATTCAGAAATGGTGCTAAACCAATTTCATAAGAAACCGTTCCAGTTCGAGGTATGGCGAAAAATGGCCCGATTGATAAATACAGGATCACGGTAAAAATGGTTCCGAATTTAGGGTGAGCCTTATCGGCAAGTCCTTTTGCACCGGTACCTGTCAGTGCGACAGCGACGACTCCTAGAAGTGGAAGTCCCACCCCTGTCAGTAAGAATCCTCCGATGGCAAGCCAGACATTGTCACCTGCATATTGTCCAAGGACAGGTGGGAAAATCATATTTCCTGCACCAAAGAATAATGCAAATAGCATTAAACCGATGGCTAATGTTTCTTTTATACTTAAACTATTTTTCAAAATAGTCCCTCCTCATCCAATGTTATGTCCTAAATTTAAAAATTCAGACAATTTATTTTTTTATGTGACGTTTGTACTATGCATGATATAGTGGAAATGAAAAGTTGTCAACTTCATTTTCAGAAAATTCTCTGATTAATATCGATATGATAACATAGATAGACACATGATTTTAAAGCTTTTTGTAAGGAGTTTCCGTTATGATTTATCTTGATAATAGTGCAACAACCAAACCTTATCCTGAGGTTTTACAAGTGTATCAACAAGTGAGTGAACGTTTTTTTGGAAATCCATCTTCACTCCATCAACTCGGCATTGATGCAAGCCGTTTACTTGATGAAACAAGAAAACAAACCCTTCACTATACAGGATTCAAACAATATGAGATTATATTCACCTCTGGTGCTACAGAGGGCAATAATATCGCGATCAAAGGGGCTGCGCTTTCTAAAATGAATCGTGGCAAACACATTGTCACAACAGCGATTGAGCATCCTTCCGTCCGTGAGTCATTCGAACAGTTACGGTCATTATTCGGCTTTGAGATCTCCTATATTCAAGTCGATGCCCATGGACATCTTGATTTGGTGCATTTAAAAGACATACTGCGTCCTGATACAGTACTCGTCAGTATCATGCATGTAAACAATGAAACAGGCGCTATTCAGCCAATTGAAGCCGCTGCCTCTATCATACGTGAGCATGCAAAAGACGCACTCTTCCATGTCGATGGTGTTCAGGGAATGGGAAAGGTAGCCATTCATCCACAGACCGATATCGATTTGTTCACGATGTCAGGACATAAAATTCATGGTCTAAAAGGGACAGGAGCTCTCTTTGTAAAAAAAGGGACTGCACTCACGCCGCTTATGACAGGCGGAGAGCAGGAGTTTGGTGTGCGTTCAGGTACAGAAAACCCTGCTGGAGCCGTTAGTTTAGCGAAAGCCATTAAGCACTCATTAGAAAACCTCGACAAACATGAGGATGAGATGCTGGCACTAAAAACACAACTGCAAAATCAGCTTGGTGAAATAGAAGGTGTTGTCATCAACACACCACTTATGCAAAGTGCGCCGCACATTGTCAATTTTTCAGTCCCAGATATTCAAATCGAAGTGCTTCTTCATATGCTTGAAAAAGAGGGAATCTTCGTATCGACGACTTCTGCCTGTTCTGCCAAGAAAAAAGAACCAAGCCATGTGCTATTGGCGATGGGGAAATCAGAAGAGATCGCAAAAAGCAGTATGAGAATTAGTTTAACGTATGGACAAGATTCTGAACTTGTGCCGCATATCATGACAGCCATCACGAAAAGTGTGAAAAAATTAAAAGGAATGAGATAACAACATGAAATATGATCATATTTTGGTCCGTTTTGGAGAGATTTCAACAAAAGGGAAAAACCGAAAGAAATTTATTGAAAAGCTAAGACAGCATATCAGGCTCGTATTAAAGGACTTTGAAGCATTAAAGTATACATCAGATCGAGACCGCATCACCATCATGTTGAACGGAGAAGATCCTGAGCCTATTTCAGACGCGCTGAAAGGTGTGTTTGGTATTCAGAGCTTTAGTCTTGCTGTTAAATGTGAAACAAACCTTGACGCCATTAAGAAGGCGGCACTTACTGCTGTTCAAGAAGTATATGAGAAGGGGAATACATTCAAAGTCTCAACGAAACGCTCATACAAACAATTTGAGCTAGATTCAAACGAAATGAACCGTGAAATAGGCGGTCATGTATTGAGACATACTGAACAATTAACAGTCAATGTCAAACAGCCGGATGTCCATTTGCGAATTGAGATCAGAGAGAATGCGACTTACATTACGTTTAAAGATGTAAAAGGAGCAGGCGGACTGCCAGTAGGTTCGAGCGGAAGAGCGATGCTCATGCTTTCAGGCGGATTTGACAGCCCAGTTGCTGGCTATCAGGCGATGAAACGAGGCATTCAAATTGAGGCGGTCCATTTCTTTAGCCCGCCATATACAAGTGTACGTGCAAAGCAAAAAGTCATTGATCTTGCAAGCTGTCTTGCTGCCTATGGAGGCGAGGTCAAGCTACACATTGTGCCTTTTACAAAAATCCAAGAACTCATACACAAACAAGTGCCAGAAAACTATACGATGACATCGACGAGAAGAATGATGCTAAAAATCGCTGATAAAATTAGAGCGGAGCGTGACGCCCTTGCCATTGTGACTGGTGAAAGTCTTGGCCAAGTAGCAAGTCAAACGCTCGAAAGCATGTATGCCATTAACCATGTCACAAACACACCAATCATTCGTCCACTCATTGCTGTTGATAAAAATGACATTATCGAAGAAGCAAGACGAATTGGTACCTACGATACAAGCATTCAGCCATTTGAAGATTGCTGTACGATTTTTACACCACCATCTCCAAAAACAAAACCAAAGCTGGAAAAAGTAGAAAGATACGAAAGCTTTGCTGATTTCGAGCCGTTACTTGACGAAGCCGTTGAGAACATTGAAACGATTGTGGTCACTAATGAAAAGAAAGCAGCTGCTGAATTTGCTGATTTATTTTAAGAGCGAAATTTCATAATAATTACCATGAGAACGATCGCATGAAGTCATGTGTTTCTACACATTCTATATTCACAAGGAGGTGAGAACACATGGCTCAACAAAACAGACAAAGCAGTTCTAACCAATTACTAGTACCAGGCGCTGCACAAGCGATCGACCAAATGAAGTACGAAATTGCTTCTGAATTTGGTGTAAACCTTGGTCCAGAAACAACATCTCGCGCTAACGGATCAGTTGGTGGAGAAATCACAAAACGTCTAGTATCTTACGCTCAACAACATATGGGTGGCGGATCTTTCTAAGACAAAAAAATGAAAAAGCGATGGCTTTAGAGCGGGATCATTCCCGCTCTTTTCTTTTTGTACATACAGAGGAATTATTTGAATATTTTTAAAAAATAAAGACGGAATCAAAAAATTATGGCATAATACTAGGAGTAGGTACTAATTCAAACATTTTTCTGTGAGGAGTGTTAGAATAGGGGAATTGAAACACGAATGGGTTTCAAGAAAGAGTCAAAAGGAGCTGTACCCATGAAAAGAGAAGACTTAATTGCACCAGCACAATATAACTTAGTGAGTGAGATAGAAGCTTTTACTCAAGATCGTGAAAAGATCGCTCTTCATTGGCAAGATGGAAATGGTCATGAAGCGCATGTGACTTATGCCGCATTAGTGGAAGAGGCCAATCAAATTGGTCATGCTCTGTTAGAAGCTGGCTTCAAAAAAGGTGATAAAATCATTGTGATGGTGCCACGCATGCTAGAGGCATACAGCATTTATTTAGCGATTTTAAAAACAGGAATGGTCGTTATTCCTTGTTCAGAGATGCTTCGTGCGAAGGATCTAGATTACCGAATCGCCCATGCAGAAGCAAAGGGTGCGATCGTCTACAAGTCATTCATTCAATCGTTTCAAGGAACGAATCAACCAGAGGATTTTAAAACCTTCTCGATTGGTGAGAATGATCATGGCTGGGCGAATATTCTAGAACGAAAAGATCATCAATCAAAGGAATTGCAAATCGCACAAACAGACCGGACTGACATGGCGTTTTTATCCTATACATCAGGAACAACAGGTAACCCGAAAGGCGTTGTACATACACATGGCTGGGCTTATGCCCATTTACGCACGGCTGCTAAAGCCTGGCTTTCCATACATGAAGGAGATAAAGTGTGGGCAACAGCAGGACCAGGCTGGCAGAAGTGGGTATGGAGTCCTCTCTTATCTGTCTTGGGGAGCGGAGCAGAAGGCTTTGTCTACGGAGGCAAATTTAACCCGAATACGTACTTAGAATTGCTTCAAAAAAATGAAATCAATGTTTTATGCTGTACGCCAACAGAATATCGATTTATGGCAAAAGTAGATGACTTGAGTCAATACAAGCTGCCAAAGCTTCATAGTGCCGTGTCTGCGGGAGAGCCGCTCAACCGTGAAGTCATTGATACATTCAAAAAACATTTTGATATAGAAGTGCGCGATGGCTATGGGCAAACAGAAAGCACACTCTTAGTCGGTGTATTAAAAGGCATGGAAATCAAACCAGGTAGTATGGGGAAACCAACTCCTGGAAACGAAGTAGACATCATTGATGAAGAAGGCAACGTATGTGCAGCAGGAGAAATTGGTGACATTGCCGTTCACCTTGAAACGCCGGCACTTTTTAAGGAATACTATAAAGATGAAGAACGTACAAAGGCACAGCACCGAGGCGAATACTTTATCACGGGTGATCGTGCGAAAAAAGACGAAGACGGGTATTTCTGGTTTGAAAGCCGCAGAGATGACATCATCGTCAGCTCAGGCTATACGATTGGGCCGTTTGAAGTAGAAGATGCGCTCATCAAGCATCCTGACGTCAAAGAATGTGCGGTTGTGGCGAGCCCAGATGAAATCAGAGGCTCAATCGTTAAAGCATACGTGGTGTTACGCGATTCAGCGACACAAAGTGACGAGCTGATAAAAGAACTGCAAACCCACGTGAAAAATACAACAGCACCTTACAAATATCCGAGAGAAATTGAATTCATTGACGAACTGCCAAAAACACCATCAGCGAAAATCCGTCGTGTCGAGCTGAGGGAGAGAGAACTGGCAAGAAAAGCAACCTCATAACAAGTAGAAAGAAGCGTTGGATGGAAAGCATCCAGCGTTTTTTTGTTGTATACCATTTTCTTAAGGTGCTCCGGAAACATCAAATTTATTTTATTAGAAATGTTGATGTTTCAATTGCCTAGTGGAAATGAAAAAAAGCAGGACATATGCTACATTATTTACAATGTATTTTTTTGGTAAATTAGCCTCTTATACCTTTTGTTAGGAATAGGTATAATTTTCTTGTGATATTTTGTAAAAGGAGGCTGTTTAATGAAGATAAAGAATATGTTTTTTGTATTATTATTGTTTTCTCTTCTATGTGGACAGTACCCAGCAGGAAAGGCTGTTAGCATAAAAGAGGACATTCCTTTTGGAAAGATACAAAATAATAAATTGGCTGAGAAGCTCATAAAAAAAGCAAAAAGGAGCTCTGAATTCTTACAAGCAAAAGAAATAGTCGAACAAAAGGGCTATCATTTAAGTGGAGAAAGTGTAGCAGTTCATCTAAATGATGCCAAAACGGATGTTGTTTATTTTTATTTGACAAAGCAGGGCTCAGATCAACTTTTGCTTAGTACAGCTTCTTTCATTTCAGTGTCATTGAACAAAAAAAAGTCTCATTATATTCAACTAGCTGAATACGACGACCAAGGTAATTTGCATTCATCATTCATTCAAAATGGAAAATTAAAAAATGAATTTCATATCAATCCCAATGGTGAGTTTTTAAAAGGATCTTTTACCTATGGTGAAAATGATTTTAAAAAAGATATGATGGAGTTAAATAAGGAAATGACGAATGTAGAGGATTCAGAAATTCAAACGAGCTTTAATTGGAACAAGTTTTGGAAATGTTTAAAAAAGAAAAGTGGACCGAATGAATCTCTTCCGCTCCGTTCAATGGTTCTTGGGGCTTGTTATTATATTTGTTTGACAGGACCTGCTGGCTGCATAGCATGTACAGTCATTAATGCAGGGATATCCGCCGGAATAGCAGGTTATTGTGTAAAAAAAGTTTGGTGAATTGGAGGTTGTTATAATGGCTCATAAAGAACAGCGTAAAGGGGCAATATTGGCTGTTTTTGATACAATGACATTTGGTGTACCAGTATTACTTTGGAATCTATATAAGAATACGAATAAAACATTAAAATTAATGATCCCACTGATTCCAATCGTTGGGTTCATTACGTATCTATTAGCATCTTTACATTAAAGAATAAAAATCATTTGCATGAGCGATCAGCTCATGCCTTTTTCATTTGAGAGCCTGTACGGTGTCATCCATTCGGTTGAAGTAGATGTTCGTGGACGGTCGATTCAATCTACTAGATAGCATAAAAACGTTTGTTATCACGGTCTTCTTGTCTGTCAATCAACTGTTTTTCGTCAAGTCGATTCCCTTCAATAAAAGCACCGTTCAAACGATTGTGGTGAGGCGTATAAACAATGAGAACATCTTTAATTCGTGAATCTTTGGATTTCCACTACTTCCTTAAAGGGAGACATCACGCCAAGCTCAAACGCGTCTAACACTATTCCGCCGACTGACCAAGTAAAACAATTGCCTTGAGTCACTTTTCTTCTAATTTGATCCTTTTGTGGTTTAAAATGACAGTGAGGATAGGATTATGATCCTCGTCATTTGAAAAGGGGGATATGAATGAAGAAAACGTTGTTTAAAGATGCGGCCCTATTAACACTCGATTCTTCTTTAGGTTTTCTGGAAAAGGGAGATCTATTAATTGAAGGAACCCACATTGTAAAAGTCGCACCTTCGATTGAAGCAAGTGATGCAGACATTGTCGATGCATCCGATATGGTGATCATGCCAGGGCTTGTCGATACACATCGTCATGTGTGGCAGTCTGTCATTCGGGGGATTGGAACAGATTGGTCTTTACAGACATATTTAAGCAAGATATATTACGGCAACTATGGGGCAAAGAGACGTCCATCAGATGATCGGATTGCCAACTATTTAGGCGCGTTAGAAGCAATAGATGCAGGGGTGACGACGCTTTTAGACTGGACGATGATCAATTCAATGGATCATACAGACGAGCTCATTGGTGGATTACAAGATGCAGGCATTCGAGCTGTGTTTGCCTTTGGGACATCTGGAGACGCTGCATATTGGGACAGGGAGAGTACACTCACCAATATGGAAGATGCTGCTCGTGTGAAAAAAGCACATTTTCAGTCGACTGACCAATTGCTAACGATGGGACTTGCCATACGTGGACCGGAATTTTCTTCATGGGAGACGTCGGTGTTTGAAATCGAAACAGCACGATCTTTAGATGTGTTATGTAGTATGCACATTGGATTTGGGAATTGGGGGGCGGAAGATCGTTCGATTGCACGACTTCATGAAGCAGGATTACTAGGACCAGACCTTAATATGGTTCATATCAATGCCATTGATGCAGATCAAATGAAGATGCTGGCAGATAGCGGAAGTTCGATCTCGATTACACCAGAGATTGAAATGATGATGGGACATGGCTATCCTGTGACTGGACTTGCCATCGAACAGGGCGTACGCCCGACGCTCGGGGTTGATGTCGTCACATCAACTGGAGGAGACTTATTTGCACAAATGAAGTTTGGTCTTCAGGCAGAGCGAGCGATTCAAAACCAAGCGTTATTAATGGAAGGGATCATGCCAGGCCCAGAGCTTGGGTTATCTGCACATCAAATGCTTGAAGCGGCCACAATCAATGGGGCTCGTGCATTACAGCTTGAACATAAGATTGGATCGCTTACACCAGGGAAAGAAGCAGATTTTATCATGATTGATCGGACAAGCATGAATCTTCTACCGATGACTGATCCTGCCGGTGCGATTGTTCAAACCGTGCATCCATCCAATGTTGATTCTGTCTACGTTGCCGGTAAAGCACTAAAGCGTCATGGACAGCTTGTTGGTGTCAACCTAGATCACATCAAGCAACAAGCATATGCGGCTAGAGATCATATTTTATCTCACACGTTTGCATCAAGATCATAAAGCAAGCACCAGATCCCCATAGGCTCAACATCCTATGGGGAATGGATTACAAGGATTCTCTGATCACTTTTTTATAGTAAAGGACTGAAAGGAATCCGAAGGTCGAATAGAGGAGTGTATAAATGGACATCACGATGATCATTGGAATCCATAGCTCACCACCGAATAAGAACCAGCCTGATTGAATGGCGAAATAGCTGTGCAGCAAGCCGACAATAAGTGGGATGCCAAAATTAAATAATTGTTTGAGACGAATCCCTTTTAACATGTCTTTTTCTGTGAATCCAAGCTTTCGTAAGATCGTATAGGAGCCTTGTTCTTCTTCACTTTCATTCATTTGTTTAAAGTATAAAATACAGCCAGATGTGACGAGAAAGCTCAGACCTAAAAATCCGACGATGAACATGATGAGCCCCATTGTTTGTTTTTGATCTAGACTTAATGCCAAACGAGACATGCTGTCATCACTCAATTTTAAGGAAGTGAAGACATCATTGGCTTGTTCTATCTTCTTGTCCTCTTCTATGTTGATGGCGATATATTGTTGGTTTTTAGGCTGGAGCTTAGGGTTTTGTTGCTGATCCAGCTGCTCAAAAACCTCTTGACTCACCACCGCAACAGGCAGTCCACCAGCAGTGAATCTGTATGAGATTAAATGATCTCTCTTCATATCAATGACTCTTAAGTTCAGCGGTTTTTTTATTAGAAGCTGAACATCTCCTGAGCTTTTAATCGGCATGAATTTCCTCAATAAATCATTATAGCCACTTAAGATGACCTCGTTTGTCCCCAGATGGAAGCTTGGTACATGTTTCTCACTGATAACCGGGAGTGTCCATATCTCTGGGTTGATATTCAGTTTGTTTAAATCTCCATCAATGATGTCCTTCGCATTAAAATCAGCTTGAATGACCTTGAACTGATTCTTCTCATACGCAATTTGCTCGTCAGAAAGGGCTTTCGTGTACGTTTCGGCGTCCTTTTCTGAGCCCATCACAAAATGAGCTGGAATGTTTTGTTCAGCTGTTTTTTCTGCTGAGTAATAGGAAATATAGCTGAGTGATAGCAGTCCAATTGCAAGTGCAGAAACCGTCGTAATAATCGTTAAAAGCAAGGCATTTGATTTTAGCCGGAATATGATCGATGACAGGGATAGCACTTCATGAATGGCGAGATAGCCGTTTTTCCTTTTACGGACAAGGTTGGCAATGAAGGAAACAGACCCTTTATAAAAAAGAAATGTGCCGATAATGACAGAACTGAGTATAAAAATCATGGCTAAAAATAATTCAAGCATCGTCTTGTATGTGCCGTTAAATAGCTGCGAAGAAACGTAATAGCCTGAACTGATGAAAAGAATACCGAAAATGCCAATGATGATCTCAAATGCAGAGATCTTTTGAACTCTCTGTTCTGTTCGTGCGTTTGTTTGAAACAAAGTTAAGATCGTTTGTTTACGGATAAAGCGTTTGTTCCTCAGCATGATCAGGACATATATCACAAGAAAAACGATGATGGTTTGTATAAGCGCCTGACTTGAAAAATGCAGGCTGGCAATGGCATTTACGCCTGTCACTTTAAATAGCACCATGAGCATCAGTTTTGAGCCAATAAAACCGACGAATATTCCGACCCCCATGGCGATGACGTATAAAATAAAATTTTCTGCATGAAGCAGTTTGGCGATTTTTTGTTTTGTCATCCCGATGAGCTGGAGGAGTCCAATTTCTTTCCCCCTGCGCCTAATGAAAATACTATTCGCGTACAAAAGGAAGATGCCCACGATGGCAATGAGTAGAATGGAAGCGGCTCTAATAGAAGCACCGCCTTTGATGGACCCTTTTACGTCATCAAGTGCTGGCGAATATTGCAAGGTGACGAAAGAAAAATAGAGAGCCACACTAAACATCAGAGCGAATACGTATAAATAATAGTTTTTTACATTTTTCTTTAGGTTGCGGAAGACGAGCTGATTAATGTTCATGCTTGACACCGCCCAAGACACCTTGTGTTTTCATAATATCCTCGAAGAACATGTTTCTCTCTAACGCGCCTTTATTCAACTGTGTGTAGATTTGTCCGTCTTTGATGAAAATGACACGGTTTGAATAACTGGCTGCGACAGGATCATGTGTGACCATGACAATGGTCGCTTTTTGTTTGTGATTGAATTCTTGCAATTTGTTGAGTAAATCAGAGGCTGATTTTGAATCAAGTGCACCAGTGGGTTCATCAGCAAAAATGAGGCTAGGCTCATGAATGAATGCACGAACGGCTGATGTCCGTTGCTTTTGTCCACCCGATAATTCATTTGGATATTTATCTCTTAATTCATAAATACCCATGTCCTCAGCGAGGTGCTGAAACCGTGCAAAGGCTTCTTTTTTCGGTATGTTGGACATCGTTAGTGGTAACAGAATGTTTTCTTTGACGGTGAGTGTATCAAGTAAGTGATAATCCTGAAACACAAAGCCGAGTTGCTTTTTTCTAAATTCAGCGAGTTGTCTATCTTTCATTTGTGTCATTTCTACATCAGCGATACGAATCGATCCGCTAGACACATGGTCGATCGAAGACAATACATTCAGGAGGGTTGTTTTTCCAGAGCCTGATGGCCCCATAATGCTGACAAACTCACCAGCCGTGATGGTGAGGTCAATGCCTTTCAGTACTTCTTGTTTATTAAACTTATTTCCAAAGCTTTTATATAGCTTGCGGGCTTCTAAAATATGCATATGACGAACTCCTTTTTCTTTCATTGATATCTCTAGTATAAAAAGAAGTCGAATATACTTCCTTCGATTTGGCGAACAAAATGGATGGGCATGTGACAATCATGTCACATGCCCGCAATATGAACAAAATCATTTTTCTTCGGAAAGACAAGGGTGAATGTTGTCCCTTGATCTACCGTGGAGTTGACCTCGATCGTCATATGAAGAGCGTCTGCTCCTTTTTTCGTTAAATAAAGCCCCATTCCAGTAGAGGCGGTGTCATGATGATGTCTTGTGGAGGTAAAGCCTTTTTCAAAGATGCGGGGGATGTCTCTTGGGTCAATGCCTCTCCCTTGATCTGTGATCGTGAGAACGACCCGATCATCCTGTAAGTGACTTTCGATCACAATGTCAGACGAATGACTGTACTTGACGGCATTTGAGAGAACTTGTCTCATCATAAAGGAAAGCCATTTTGTATCGCTCAATACTTCCCGATGTTCTAATGAAAGATCAAATCCAATGCCTTTTTGTATGCACCATGATTGAAGGGCTTTGATCTCTTTTGAGAGAATGTGTTGCAAATCAAGTTTCTCAATAAACAGGTCATTTTCGATATGTTGAATCCTGCTTTGGTGCAGCTGTGCGTCTAGCAATAAATGAATTCTCAGCCATTCATAGGTGAGATTGGATTTCAGCGGCTGCTCTGTGAGACGATCGATCATTAAATGCATTGCGGTGAGCGGTGTTTTGACCTCATGTATCCAAGAGAGCAGTTCGTCTTTTTCTTCTTCAATGGCGATTTGCTGATCTGTCGTCATTTGGCGATAGCGATCGATTTGTTCTGATGTCGCATGATGTACAAGCTGTTCAAATGGGGAAGAGGGGGCCATCTTTATTTGATGGTCAATGGTCTCATCCCATTCTTTCAGTCTCTGATAAAAAGCTGTTTCTTTCCTGTAGCGAAAAAAGAGAAAGACGGTCATCAGTAAAAAAGACAATAAAACCATATAAAAAAGAGAAGCCATTGGAATCGTTGAATCCAAATACGCAACAAATAGAATGAGAACTTGCAAGCTGAGGAAGAACAGAATCCAGCTTCTTCGTTCTTTTAGAAAGGTGAGGAGCATGATTGATCATCCTTTTCAATTGCAAGATAACCTTGACCTACTTTAGTTTCAATAAAGACGCCTAGACCAATGTCATCCAGCTTTTTTCGAAGGCGATTGACATTTACAGTAAGCGTATTGTCACTGACAAATCGTTCATCTTCCCATAGCGCTTCAATGAGAGATTCCCGACTGACGATATGATTTTTGTGCTGAATCAAATGCTTGAGGATATAGATCTCATTTTTTGTTAACTCTACCTTGCCTTGTTCGTTTGTCACCGTGTTTTTTTCTAAATCAATCGTAGCCCCGCACCATATTTTTAGGTTAGCTGGTTCAGCATTGTAGTCATGTACACGACGAAGGATGGCATTGATTTTGGCGATAAGGACATCAAAGTGAAAGGGCTTTTGCACAAAATCATCAGCCCCAAGCTGCATGGACATCACCATATCGGCAGGGTGGTCTCTCGATGAAAGGAAAATGATCGGTACTTTTGAATGATGACGAATGGATCGGCACCAATAAAAGCCATCGTATTTCGGCAACTGAATATCAATGATCACAAGATCGGGCTGGATCGAAGTGAATGCCTGCATCACCCGATCGAAGTCTGTAATGCCATACACATCATACGACCAGTTAACTAAGCGTTCTTTGATTTCTTGAAAGAGGGTCGTATCGTCTTCAATGAATAAAATTTTAAACAAAATCAGCACCACACTTATCATTAGCTTGTAAGTCATTGTAGCGAAAAAAGTGAATTGCCGCTAGAAGGAATGAAAAAAAGCAAGGGTTTTATTCCCTTGCTTTCGCATGTCGTCAAAGAATGGACGTCCTTTGTTATTGATTTAGAAAATGTTTTTTGAAGAATGATAGTTGGTATTCAAGTGAGATCGGGTCATTGAAGTAAAACTCTTCAGCGTTTGCTTCGTAGACACGGTTATTTTTCACAGCAGGGATGGATTTGTAAATTTCACTCTCCATATATGAATTGTCCATTTCGCTGTTTTTGCTAATAATCATATAGTCTCCAGCAAATTCAGGAATGACCTCTTGAGATACCGCATAATAGCCAGGCTTTAACGCTTTTTCTTTTACCTTTTCCGGCATTTTTAGTTTCATTTCTTGATAGAGAATCTCTGTTCCGCGGCCCCATGCATCTCCAAACACGTAAAGGTCTTTAGTGCCGCTCTCGAATACAGAAACAGTGGCATCTTCACCAATTTTGGCTTTGATTTCTTTTCCGGCTTTTGCCGCTCTTTCTTTGAAATCCTTCACCCATGCTTCAGCTTCTTTTTCTTTGTTTAGTACTTTTCCAATTTCAATATGCTGCTGAAGGTAATCGACTTTATTATACGTGAACAAAACAGTCGGTGCGATTTTTTTCAGTTTCTCTACATTTTTCGTATTGCTTAAACCGATGATGACATCAGGATTCAGTTTCATGATTTTTTCAATATTGTCATCAGTGACTTCTTCCACGTCTTTTAATTCCTTTTTGAAACGAGGATTCTTTTTTGACCAAGAGTCCACACCTACAAGGTTCACATCAAGTGAGATGACATTACCAGTATAAGAGCCTAGAACAACCACACGTTTTGGATTGGCTGGCAACTTCTCAGGACCAGTTTCAGATTGGTATGTAATGGTGTCAGATGACGTTGCTTCTTTTTCTTTATTTGAGGAAGAGTTGCTGTTATTGCCACATGCGCTCAGCGCGAGCACAAAGATGAGTAGCAGAGGGAACAATAATTTCTTCATGATGTAAACTCCTTTAAAATCGGCTTTGCCGGATATTTGGTTGTATTGATGATAATGATAATTATTATCACTTAGAATATCATATTACTGCAGGCGCCTGTTGTCAATCACATTTTATCATGTGCATCACATATAAAAAAACAAAAGATCAAGGCAGATGTGACCTGATCTTTTGTTTTTTATTTAAACCAGCCTTTTTCTTTTGAACGGGTGATGGCTTCAATTCGATTTTTCACTTCTAATTTGTCTAAAATAATGGATATGTAGTTACGGACCGTGCCGCTTTTAATGCTAAGTTCCTTCGCGATTTCTTTCGTGTTTTTGCCGTCTGCCACGAGTTCAAGGACAGATTTTTCTCGTTCGGTCAATGGGTTTTCATCGCTGTATAGGTCTTCCATCAATTCAGGTGCATATATTTTCTTCCCCTTCATGACGCTGCGAATGGCACTCGCCAATTCTTCACTAGGGCTGTCTTTTAGCATATAGCCATAAACGCCAGCTTTCAGCGCTCGTTGGAAATAACCAGAACGAGCAAAGGTTGTTAATATCATGACTTTTACATCCGTATCCTTGAGTTCCTCTGCCGCATCAAGTCCTGTTTTCCCAGGCATTTCAATGTCCATTAAGCAAATATCAACAGGATGTTTTTTGACAAAATCAATGGCATCCTGACCGTTTGTGCCTTTTCCAACAACCGTCATATCGTCTTCTAAATCGAGAAGTGAACCGAGTGCACCAAGCAGCATTTGTTGGTCCTCTGCAATGAAGATGTTGATCATGTTATGCCTCCTTTTCTTTGGCTGATGAATCATTTGGAATACTCATGATGAGCTTTGTCCCGTCTTTTGTTTCAATGCGTAGACGTCCATTGGCAAATTCCAATCTTTCTCGAATGCCTAAAAGACCATGTCCTTTCGACTGCAAAGATGGATCTCCTTTAAACGTCCCATTATCTTCAACTGTGATCATCGCTTCTTTTGACTTTTGATGAATGGTAATTTTGCAAACCGTCGCATGACTATGTTTGACAACATTCGTGACCGCTTCTTTTATACACATGCTCACAATGTTCTCATTGAGAAGCGAGATGTGTTTTGGTGTTTCTTTTTCATCATATATCAATTCAATATCGGCTGCTTCGAGAATTTGCTTGATGTTTGATATTTCATCTTTGATCCGTAACCCTTTCATGGACGAAACGATTTTCCGCACTTCATTTAGGGATGTTCGGGCTGTTTGCTGGACACTTTTCAGCTCGACACGTGCTTGTTCTGGATCTTTATATATTAATTTTCGGGCAAGATCGCTCTTTAATCCAATGAGTGAAAGCTTTTGTCCGAGGGTGTCATGCAAATCTCGGGCAATGCGTTGTCGTTCTTCATGCTTTACGAGGTCGGCAATTCGTTCATTGGCATACTCTAATTTCTCTTCAAGCCGTTCACGTTCCTTCCTGCTTCGAATGCTAAGAGGGAGGAGGATGGCACTAATGAGAGTAATGACCACAAAAGGGATTTGTGTGAGAAACCAGCCTTTTTTTAAGATCAAACTGAAGTTCACCGCAATGGCGGCACTTCCTAAATGAATATAATACAGAATATAGAAGGGGACTTTCCTCTTAATATGTCCATTGAAATAGGCGATGGCAAAAGCAAAATAAATGTAGCTATAGAGCATCACATAGCCTGTTGAGATTGAAATCAACAGTAGCCCAAATACATACAAGGACCAGCCCTTTGCGACAAAAGCAAAACGATAAACGGAAAAAAAGACGACGTTTAAAATAATGCCGACCACAATCCCCGCCGTTGAAGGGGTCTTAAAGATAAAATAAAAGGGCAGGATGAAAAAAATCGCCCATATATACGGGGAAATCCCATGTAGTTTTTGAAGTTTCACAAATTTTCTCATCCGAAAGCCCACTTTCCTTCATGTCATTCTTTTTACTACTTTATCAAATTCAACCCATGCACGCATCCTGTAAAGGCAAAAAGCTCCTTCTATTGTAAGAAAGAGCCTTGCGCGTTTATGCATTCCTTTTGAGAATGTCTCCTTTGATCGGTGGGGCGCTGCTCGCCTGACGTGCTTCTTTAAAGGTAACAAAAGCCTTCTTTTCTTCGTCCCAAAGTCTAAACTTCATGGAATCAATACTTGTTTTCAATGTAATGGTTGGCACATTTTGCAAAGGTTCACTATGCACATGGGCATGTTCTAAATGATAATTCGGAACCCTAGGGCTTAAATGATGAACATGATGATAACCAATATTACCAGTGAGCCATTGCAACAATTTTGGTAATTTGTAAAAAGAGCTTCCTTCTACAGCCGCTTGCACGTAATTCCAATGGGCATCTTCTTCAAAGTAAGAATCTTCAAATGTATGCTGTACATAAAACAACCACACACCCATCGATCCAGAAATGAGGAAGATCGGTCCTTGAACAAGTAAGAAGCCTTGCCAGCCAAATAGAAGGCATGTCGCTGTTGCTAACATGACGATCGATAGATTTGTGAGATACGTATTCAAACGCTCTTTTTTACGAGCACTTTTCACGTTAAAGCGATTCTGAATGAGAAAAACAAAGATCGGTCCTAAAATAAACATCACGAAAGGATTGCGATAAAATCTGTAACGAATTTTTGTCCAAGTGGATGCTTCTTCATATTCTTTGACCGTCAGCAGCCAAATGTCACCGACTCCACGTTTGTCTAAATTACTACTAGTGGCATGGTGGATGGAATGACTTCTTTGCCATTGTAGGTAAGGGAAAAGCGTGAGTACGCCTGAAACAAAACCGAACAGATGATTTAGCGGTTTTTGCTTAAAGAAGGATTGATGGCAGCAGTCATGAAAAATGATAAAGATGCGTACTAAAAAACCAGCCGCAACAACTGCAAGTAAGAGGGTTAACATGTAGGAGATATTCAAACTATAGTAGGCAAGAAACCAAAGAGCAAAAAATGGAACGAATGTATTGATTAGCTGAAAAATGCTTTTTCTCGTATCTGCACCAGAAAATTGACCAACTTGTTTTCTTAAAGCTGCTTGCTGCTGCATATTTGTTTGAGTTGTCATGAAGATTCAAGTCCTTTCCGTTTCTTTCTCCTTCAAATTATAAGAGGAAAGGAAGCGTCCTCATAGTAGCACCCATCATGCTCGAGATATGACATTTGTCATGTTTAGGTTCGGAAAGGCAGGCGCATCAGTGTTTTAAGGGAGGGGACCTGGTCATAAAAAAAGCGAAGGCGCAGGGCCTTCACGTGTTATGATCGTGCTTCATGTACTTTCAGTTTCTTGCCTTTAATGGTGGTGTGACGCATGGCATTTAACACAAGAGGGCCTTTGCCATTAAGGATGTCGACATACGTTTTCGTTTCTTGTATGGTAATGATGCCAATGTCCTCAAATGCGACACCTTCAATATTTGCTATGGTGCCAACGAAATCGACGGCACGCAGCTTTTTTTTCTTACCCCCATTAAAATAGAGCTTCATGATATCCTGCTCCACTCCAGCTTGTTTATTTTCTTGTTGAAGTGGTGTGTCAATCTTTGCTTCAAAGCTTGCAACATGCTGCTCTGCTTCCTCTTTCGTAGGAATAGGCTGACTTTGTAAATCAATCCCGGCATGCTGCTTTAATTCATGAATGAGTGGCTGATCGTGTTTCGTCATAAACGCAATCGTTTTTCCGCTTTTACCCGCTCTGCCTGTTCTGCCGGTTCGATGGATATACCGTTCCTTTTCAAAAGGCATGTCGTAATGAATGACGTGGGTCATATCGCTTACATCAATGCCTCTTGCTGCAATATCTGTTGCCACTAGATAGCGGAATCCACCGTCCTTGAATTCATCCATGACATCAAAGCGGTCCTCTTGTCTCATGCCCCCATGAATTTTGTCGCAAGGAACATCCCAATCGTCTAACTTCCGCGTTAACTCATTGACCTTTTCTTGTGTATTGCAGAAAATGATACAACGGTCCGGATTTTCAATGACAATCATTCGTTGAAGGAGTGAAAACTTTGCTTCTTCCTCTGTTTCAATGAGGGTATGTGTAATTTCCTGTACAGGCGTTTCTTCAGACGCGACCTGAATGAACGTAGGAGATTGTAAAAATTGCTCGCTTAATTCCTTCATTTCATCAGACATTGTTGCTGAAAATAACATCGACATCCGTTTGGATGGAAGATGGTCGATGATAGCAGACACTTGCATCATAAACCCCATGTTCAGCATTTCATCTGCTTCATCCAACACGAAAAATTGAAGAGCGTCTAACGAAAGTGTGCCTTTTTCAAGATGATCCAAAATTCGACCTGGTGTTCCGCATACAATATGATTTTTTTGCGAAAGCTCTAATTTTTGTGCTCTAAAAGAAGCTTTTCCGTAAATAGCGGCTGCTTTGATTCGTTTAAATCGTCCAAGACTGGTGATGTCTTGTTTGACCTGCATTGCCAGCTCTCGGGTTGGGACGAGGATCAGGGCTTGTGGTTTGTTTTCATACCAATCGACCATTTCACATATCGGCAGTCCATATGCGGCTGTCTTTCCACTGCCTGTTTGAGATTGAACGATGAGGTCTTGCTTTGAAAAAGCGACTGATAATGTCTCTTGTTGAACGGGTGTAGGTGTATGGAAGTGAAGCGCTTCTAACGCTTGTTTCAATTCTTGACTTAATGGATATGGATCAAAAGATTGTATTGACATTGTGTTCTCCTTTTTTGTAAACGACAGCTTACGTTTATACTTGTGACATCATACCACAAGAAGGGCATAAAAAAAGCCCCGGATAGGGCATTTCAGCGTGTAGACAAACCCTCGCATTCGTTGTCAGGCCTGTGCGCTGGTGCTCACGAATGTATCATTCGCTCCGCTCCAGTGCTCGTCCTTCCTAGACTTCAAGGGTTTTCAATCACGCTCATAGAAGACAAAGGGATAAAATAAAATTATTTTATCCCTTTGTCAACAATCTGAAAAGCCCCGGATAGGGCTTTTATAGGAATCTCCGTTTGACTTTTTCCCAGTAGGAGTTGTCCTTTAATTTGACCGTTTTGATCACTTTGCCTGAAAGTCCGATGTCAATTTGTTTGACATGCTTCGTTCCGAGCGCTTCATTATCAAGTCCAATAATAGGATGATCATTTCCATCCTGTACGACCTTGAGTGTTAGCTTTCGATCATCACTTAAAATAAAAGGTGCACCAAGTGTGCGATACGAGTTGTTATTTAACGACGCAAGCTCTGTCACTTGCATGCAAGGAAGCATCGGATCAACGACAGCACCGTTCACAGATTTATTGTAGGCTGTTGAGCCGGTCGGAGTAGAAATAATCATGCCATCGCCTCTAAAGGTTTCAAAATGCAGGTCATCAATAAACACATCGATGACAAAAGTTTTGATGATGCTAGAGCGGATAGACAGTTCATTTAAGCAATGGAACTGATTCGTGCTATCAATGTTGACATCGATAATCGGATATTTTCTTACTTCAATCTTTTCGGTGTTCATGGCTTCAATCATTTTATCAAAGTGATCTAGTGAGAAATCGCAGTATAAGTGTGAATTCTCTGATTTTGATACCCCTACGTACAAGCAGTCGTCACGGAAGTTCGTTTTCCGAACGGCTTGAAGAAATGTGCCATCCCCACCAATTGAAGCAATAATATGTGCATCCTCTGCACGGTTTACGACTTGAAAGCCTTGATCCGAAGCGAGCTTTTCAAGAGAAGAAATGTGCCCATCCAATTCCTGATCTTTTTTGTAAAAGAAAAATACATTGCGACGATTGTCTGTCATTGACGTTCTCCCCTTTGTTGTCAAAATGAATGTTCAAAAATAAAGGGCTTACATTAAACCCTTGGTCACATTTTACACTTTTTTCATATGAAAGTAAAAATATTCGAAAGTCGCTAAAAAAATAGAAACGAAAGAGCTTTTCAAAAAATGAGTCATTATCATTGTTCGTGAAGCAAAGAATGTTGAGTCATATTGAGTAGTTGTTTTTTATTTATCGAAAGGAGTGGGTGTTTCGTTGTGAAAAATTCTATGATAATAGATGGGAAGAGAAGGAGGAAAAAGGAAATTGTTCATGGGTGATAGCTAACTTAAAATGGTGTAAGTTGCTCGTCTTTTTACATAGGTGCTATCATAAGTTGATATGAAATGTAAAAAAACACAATTCTTGCGAAACATTTCATGTAATCGTTCGTATGAATGAAGTGAGTCAAAAAGGAGGAGAAAGAAATGAATGCAAAAAGATGGGTAGCCTTAGTCATTGCATTTGGTGTTTTCGCAGTTTCGATCCTGATTAGTGTCACAATGACTTTGTTCCAAAGCTTCAATGACAATAATATGAGCTATCAATTCGGGGATGAAATCGAAGAAAAAGTGCTAGAGGATGGTAGCGGGTCAAATAAAATAGCTGTTGTGGAAATTAATGGAACCATTCAAGATAACGGCGGTGCTTCCAGTTTATTGGGAGGAGAGGGCTATGATCATCGTGCGTTCTTAAAAGAACTAGATAAAGCAAAAGATGATCCCTCTGTTAAAGGCGTGTTGCTTCGTGTAAACTCACCGGGCGGCGGTGTATATGAAAGTGCCGAGATACATAAGAAATTAGAAGAAGTGAAAAAAGCGAAGAAGCCAATTTACGTATCAATGGGTTCAATGGCGGCATCCGGTGGTTATTATGTATCAGCACCAGCCGATAAAATTTTCGCGTCACCTGAAACGTTAACAGGCTCTCTAGGTGTGATCATGCAAACCTTGAATTACTCAAAGCTAGCAGATAACTTAGGCATTAAATATGAAACGATTAAAAGTGGGAAATACAAAGATATTATGTCTCCAGATCGTGATATGACAAAAGACGAGCGTGATATCATGCAAGACATGGTAAACAATTCCTATGAAGGATTCGTAAAAGTGATTGCTGATGGACGTGACATGTCTAAAGAGAACGTGAAGAAAATTGCCGATGGTCGTATTTATGACGGAACACAAGCAAAAGCCAATGGCTTAGTTGATGAGCTTGGTTACTATGAAGATGCACTAAAAGCGATGAAGAAAAATGAAAAAGGGCTAAAAGGAGCGAAAGTGGTTAGCTACTCTCAAAGCTTTGGCTGGAACTCTCTCTTATCTATGAGTGCAGGAAAGCTGTTTAAGAGTGAACTTGATTTTCTAAATTTAAAAGAAACACTGGCAGGCTCAAACGGGTCTAAACCGATGTATCTCTATTCAAACTAAAGGAGGGATCATAGATGGATTCTACATTCGATGAAGTAAGCGGAAATCGCGGCGAGCAGGAAGAAGTCAAGCCAGATTTCGTCAAACGAGCTTCGATTGAAGAACACGCTTATGCGGGTTTTTGGATTCGATTCTGGGCATTTCTCTTGGATGGGCTCGTTGTCTGGAGTGTTAACCATTTAACGGTTTCTCCACTCTTTAGCCTGTTTGGATGGTCAAAAGGAGGAGGCTGGTTTTCGCCATATTCAGTGACGACGACCATTGTCTTCCTACTTTACTTCGCGATTTTGACTAAAATATTCCACCAAACCCTTGGAAAAATGGTGTTTGGAATTAAAGTCATCTCACTTCAGCCTGAAAAGCAGCTGACGCTGGATGTCATTTTCTTTAGAGAAATTGTTGGTCGATATATTAATTCACTCACTGTTTTATATGCTGTGGTTGGATTTTCACCGAAAAAGCAAGGGGTTCACGACTATTTTGCTGATACAGCGGTTGTCCATGAACACTTGTATGAAAAAAAAGATGAAGATGTATGATCCCAAGAGTTTGACCGATCGCGGTCAAACTCTTTTTTTATGCGATTGGGTATAAAAACCAAAATGAAAGCCATAATCGTAGAAGAAGCATCAATTGTGAAAGAGGATGTGAGCCTATTGCTTTACGTTTGGATCGGAGCTGTTTGTCTTCTGGTGATGTTGTTGCTCTTCATGAAAGTGACCATTTCATTTGTGTATTCACATGCAAATGACAACGACGATATCGAACTGAAGGTCACGACCTTATACGGAATCATCAGGATCAAAAAAGACATTCCGATGGTGAGGGTCAATACAGAAGATCAAACAATTGATATTCGGGAAACGAAAATGGCCAGTACCAAAACGCCTAGTCAGGAAACAGATACCATGCACAAAAAAGTGGGGAAACGTGATGTGAGGCGAATCCTTCACCTGATGGAGCGGATCACCAAAGAGATAGTAGATGTAAACCGAATCATGCGTCAATTTTTCATTCATATGAAAATCACCTCATTCCATTGGTCGACGTGGATTGGGTTCCATGACGCTGCATTAACTGGTGTAGCAGCAGGAGGCGTGTGGTCAGTCAAAGGAGCATTGCTTGCCTTTTTGCAGGAGCATCTGACGTTTAAAGAAAAGCCGGTGTATGAAGTGATTCCCGCCTTTCAACATCAAGTCTCCCAGACACACTTCACATGTATAGCTTATTTTCGTATTGGACATGCTATGGTTGCGGCCATTCGATTACTTGTCCATTGGTTAAAAGGAAGGAAGGCGAGGAAACACGCCTCACTTCGAGCAACGAAGAATGAATCATCTGTTTAAGGAGGAACCCGAAAATGGCAGATCATCCAATCCAAGGTCTGATGAAGACTGCAATGGAAAACTTGAAAGAAATGATAGATGTGAATACAATCATCGGCGATCCAGTCGAAACGCCTGATGGCAGTGTGATCCTCACTGTGTCCAAGGTTGGTTTTGGATTTGCAGCAGGCGGAAGTGAATTTAACGGAAACCAACAGAAAGAAAAACGTTCGGATGAACAAGAAAGAAAAGAACCGAGACTTCCATTTGGTGGTGGTAGCGGTGGAGGGGTATCGATTACTCCAATTGCTTTTTTAATTGTAGGTACAAACGGCGTTCGAATGCTTCATTTGGATGAACATACGCATCTGCTTGATAAAATATTGGATTCTGCTCCTCAAGCAATTGAACGTCTTCAGCACATGTTTAAACGAGATGAAAAAGAGCAACGTCCTAAAGAACGAAAACTAGATGACATAGACCTTTAAAAAGTTAGCTGCGCTGCAGTTAACTTTTTTTTCAAAATGGACGATTAGGCTTTGCAGTTTTTTGTGTTCTCTACTATGATAGAACCATACATTTGATAAGGGAGGAATTGTTTTGGCATCGATCACATTTAAAGGAAGCCCTGTAACGCTTGTAGGAAATGAAGTGAAAGTAGGCGAGCAGGCTCCTGATTTCACGGTATTAACGAACTCACTTGGAGAAGTTTCACTTTCTGATTTATCAGGAAAAGTGACGATTATCTCAGTGATTCCTTCTATTGATACAGGTGTGTGTGACGCACAAACAAGACGTTTCAATGAAGAGTCAGCTAATTTAGGTCCAGTCAATGTTTATACGATTAGTGCAGACCTTCCATTTGCACAAGCACGCTGGTGCGGAGCAAACGGAATTGAAAATGTAGAAACATTATCTGATCACAGAGACATGTCTTTTGGAGAAGCATTTGGTTTATACATGAAAGAATTGCGTTTATTGGCGCGTGCTGTGTTCGTATTAGACCCTAACGGGAAAGTGGTTTACACGGAATACGTTAGTGAAGCAACAAATCATCCAAATTATGAAAAAGCCATTGAAGCTGCAAAATCACTTTTATAGTGGCAGCATCGACAAGAGCTCCGGCTTCAAACTGGGGCTCTTTTCAATGAAAACATATAGCTTTTAACAAAGCGAGGAGAGAAAAGCATTGCAGAAAGATCAAGTGAGTACGATTTTTGAGCTGCTCGATACAGCGTCTATTCGATTGAAAAAAGAACAAAATATTTCCTATATTGAAGCATTGGCGGAAGCAGGAGAAGCCTTTTTTCAAGCAAATGATCGAAATGGTTTATTGAAAGATATAATAGAAAAGGGAGACTTTACATCCTATGATCATGAGCAGATTCGTAAAGCGTTTCAGCTCGCCGTATTGAAAGGACAAAAAGACATTTCTCATCCAAATCGTCAAATGACGCCAGATACGATCGGCCTGTTTGTCAGTTATTTGGTCAATAAATTTTTAGAAGGACAGCAAGAGCTTGTCGTTTTTGATCCAGCTGTTGGAACAGGAAACCTACTGCTTGCTGTCTTAAACAATCTCACAGCACAAACAAAAAGAGGATTTGCCTCTGAAATTGATGATGTACTCATTAAAATTGCTTGGGCACAGGCGAATTTGGAGGAGAAAGAGGTAGAGCTGTTCCATCAAGACAGCCTTGAACCCCTTTTGATGTCACCGGCAGATGTGACAGTATGCAGTCTACCCGTCGGCTATTACCCAAATGATGAAAGAGCCGCCGACTATGAATTAAAGGCAAAAGAGGGACACTCATTTGCACATTATTTATTCATAGAACAGAGCCTTCGTTACACGAAAGAAGGAGGTTTCTTATTCTTCATCATTCCTAATGATTTATTTGAAGGAAAAGAAAGTGGACAATTAAAAGATTTCATCAAATCACACGCTTATATGAACGCGTTAATTCAACTGCCAGTCTCCATGTTTAAAGACAAAAAGCATGCGAAGAGCCTATTTGTCATGCAAAAGAAAAAAGAGGGATTGCAAGCGCCAAAACGCATGCTATTTGCGAACTTGCCATCTTTCACCCAGAAAGAAGCTATGATTGGCGTCATGAGAAAACTCGATCAGTGGTTTATAGAAGAAAAAGAAACAAAGGAATAGCCAGATTCATTTCTGGCTATCTGACTTTTCGGAAAATAGCGAATTATTGATGTAAGCGATAACACTTTGAGTGTGCACTTGAAATGCGTAGTTTTCAATGTTTAAATGAAAAAGTCAGATATTTTTCGGACTTATCGTTAAACTATACAAGACCCGTACAAACAGGTTGAATATAGCACCGGAAAAAAACGTGAAACCTTATATAACAACTGAGTAAAAGGAGCGACAAGAATGTCCAAAATTATTGCAATCAACGCAGGAAGCTCATCTCTTAAATTCCAATTGTTCAACATGCCAGAAGAAACTGTTTTAACGAAAGGTCTTGTAGAAAGAATTGGAATGGACAATAGTATCTTTACCATTTCTGTAGACGGCGAAAAGAAAACAGAAATCACGGATATTCCAGATCACGCAGTAGCGGTCAAAATGCTGCTTGGAAAATTAACGGAATTCAACATCATCAAAGACTTTAATGAAATTGATGGCGTCGGACACCGTGTGGTTCATGGCGGAGAGAAGTTCAGCGACTCTGTTCTATTAACAGATGGAGCGATCAACGAAATTGATCAACTTTCAGAACTTGCACCACTTCACAACCCTGCAAACGTGGTCGGAATTAAAGCATTTAAACAAATTCTGCCTGACGTGCCGGCGGTTGCTGTGTTTGATACAGCATTCCACCAAACGATGCCAGAGCAGTCTTACTTATATAGCCTTCCGTATGATTACTACAAAGACTTTGGTATTCGTAAATACGGATTCCACGGGACAAGCCATAAGTTCGTGACAGAGCGTGCAGCAGAGCTATTAGGCCGTCCACTTGAAGAACTTCGTTTAATTTCTTGCCACTTAGGAAACGGTGCAAGTATCGCAGCAGTAGAAGGCGGTAAATCAATCGATACATCAATGGGCTTCACGCCACTTGCTGGTGTAGCAATGGGTACACGTTCAGGAAACATTGACCCTGCTCTTATCCCATTCATTATGGAGAAAACAGGACATTCTGCTGAAGAAGTTCTTTCTACTTTAAATAAGAAGAGTGGACTTTTAGGTGTGTCTGGACTTTCAAGTGACCTTCGTGATATTGAAGAAGCAACTGAAGAAGGAAATGACCGTGCAGAAGTTGCGCTTGATATCTTTGCAAGCCGTATTCATAAATACATCGGTTCTTACGCTGCAAGAATGAATGGCGTTGATGCAATTATCTTCACAGCAGGAATTGGTGAAAACAGTACTGAAGTAAGATCACGTGTTCTTCGTGGTTTAGAATTCATGGGCGTTTACTGGGATCCATCTCTTAACAACATCAGAGGCGAAGAAGCATTCATTAGCTACCCGCACTCTCCAGTTAAAGTCATCGTGATTCCAACCGATGAAGAAGTGATGATTGCTAGAGACGTTATGCGTTTAGCATAATGCGAGCGAAGCTCTTTTCCATTTGGAAAAGAGCTTTTTTTCTATTCAAATGCAGCATGCTATAATGTTCTCCAATACATAAAAGGGAGCGGATGTATGATGAGCGTTGAGGAACATAAACAACAGGCGAAATCGAGGCTTCACTTAAAAGTCATCACAGTCAGTGATACAAGGACGAAAGAAACAGATAAAAGCGGCCGTCTCATGATTGATTTACTTAAAGAACAAGGACATCTCATTCTTGCATACGAGGTTGTCAAAGATGATATAGGGGCCATTCAAGATGCTGTACTAGAGGGTACGAGCGAAGCGACCATTGATGCCGTTTTAATCAACGGAGGGACAGGCATTGCTGCAAGAGATGTCACCATTGAGTCTATCACGCCCCTTTTTTCAAAAGAACTACCTGGCTTTGGTGAAATCTTTCGCATGCTCAGTTATACAGAAGATATCGGTTCTGCCGCTATCTTGTCTCGAGCAACGGCAGGCATCATCAATCAAAAAGCGGTTTTTGCCACACCGGGCTCGACAGGCGCTGTCCGTTTAGCCATGACGAAACTCATTATGCCAGAGCTACCACACATCTTACGCGAGCTCGAAAAGGATCAAAAATAGCCCGAAAAGACTCTGCCAAGAAAATTTGGCAGAGTTTTTTTCATAAAAGGGTTGAAAAAACAATTTTTCCTTGTTACAGTGTATACATACTAAATGCATGTTTATAAATAAAAACTAATTTTTATGCAAAAAACATTCACAGAATGAAACCAAGCGAGAGGAGCTTTTAATCATGTCAGAAAATAAAAAAGTTGTATTAGCCTATTCCGGAGGTCTTGATACCTCTGTTGCAGTTAAATGGTTACAAGAACAAGGATACGAGGTTGTGGCTTGCTGCCTAGACGTTGGGGAAGGAAAAGACTTAGCATTTATTCAGCAAAAAGCACTTCAAGTGGGCGCGGTTCAATCTTATATGATTGATGCAAAAGAAGAATTTGCAGAAGAATTTGCACTCACTGCATTAAAAGCACACACGATGTATGAAGGGAAATATCCACTAGTGTCTGCTCTATCTCGTCCGCTCATTGCGAAAAAATTAGTAGAAGTAGCAGAAAAAGAAAATGCAGTAGCCGTTGCACATGGTTGCACAGGAAAAGGAAACGACCAAGTTCGTTTTGAAGTCTCGATCAAAGCATTAAATCCAGATCTTGAAGTTCTTGCACCAGTACGTGAATGGAAATGGTCACGTGATGAAGAAATTGATTATGCACAAAAACATGGGATTCCGATTCCAATTAACCTAGACAGTCCATATTCAATCGACCAAAACCTTTGGGGCAGAAGTAACGAATGCGGTATTCTAGAAGATCCGTGGGCAGCGCCGCCAGAAGGTGCATATGATCTAACAAAACCGCTTGAAGACACACCAGACACTCCTGAAGTCATTGAAATTACGTTTGAAAAAGGTAAACCAACTGCAATCGATGGAGTGAAGTATTCATTATCTGATTTAATTCTTCATTTAAATGAAGTGGCGGGGCAACATGGTGTTGGAAGAATCGATCATGTAGAAAACCGTCTCGTTGGAATCAAATCACGTGAAGTGTACGAATGCCCTGGAGCAATCACTCTTTTAACAGCACATAAAGAGCTTGAAGACTTAACACTTGTAAAAGAAGTGGCACACTTCAAACCGATCGTTGAACAAAAAATGGCTGAATTAATATACAATGGCCTATGGTTCTCACCACTGAGAGATGCCCTACATGCCTTCTTAGAAGAAACGCAAAAGAACGTAACAGGCGTAGTACGTGTGAAACTATTTAAAGGTCACGCGATTGTAGAAGGACGTAAATCAGCATATTCACTTTATGATGAAAAGCTAGCTACCTATACAAAGGCAGATGAATTTGATCATGATGCAGCTGTCGGATTTATTAATCTTTGGGGCTTACCAACGAAGGTAAACAGCATCGTGAATAAAAAGGAGCAGGTGAAGGCATGAAAAAGCTGTGGGGAGGCCGATTTCAAAAAACACCAGAAAAATGGGTCGATGAGTTTGGAGCATCCATTCACTTCGACAAACATTTAGTCATAGAAGATCTGACCGGCTCCCTTGCACATGCAAGTATGCTGAATAAATGCGGTATCCTCACAGATGAGGAGGCCGCTGCCATTAAAGGCGGACTGAATACGCTCATGCAAAGAGCAGAGGCAAATGAACTTGAATTCTCTGTTGATTACGAGGATATCCATTTAAACCTTGAAAAAATGCTCATTGAAGAGATTGGTCCAGTTGGCGGCAAATTGCACACAGCGAGAAGCCGGAATGATCAGGTCGCAACAGATATGCATTTATATTTGAATCACCAAGTGGAGCATATCATTGAGCTGATCTCTTCTTTTCAAGAAGTGCTTGTAGAAAAAGCAGAGCAGCACGTTGAAACGATTTTTCCGGGGTATACACACTTGCAGCGTGCACAGCCTATTTCTTTTGCACACCATATGCTCGCCTATTTTTGGATGCTTGAGCGGGACAAAGCACGCTTCCAAGATTCTTTAAAGCGGATTAACGTGTCACCGCTTGGATGCGGCGCGTTAGCTGGAACGACATTCCCGATTGATCGTGAATATACAGCAGAATTGCTCGGCTTTGACCAAATGTATGAAAACAGTCTTGATGGTGTGAGTGATCGTGACTTCATTTTAGAGTTCTTGTCTAATAGCAGCCTTGTCATGATGCACCTATCACGCTTTTGTGAGGAAATCATTTTATGGTGCTCTCAAGAATTCAAATTCATTGAACTTGATGACACGTACGCAACAGGTAGCAGTATGATGCCACAAAAGAAAAACCCAGATATGGCTGAACTCATCCGCGGGAAAACAGGCCGTGTATATGGCAATCTGATGGGGCTTCTCACCATTATGAAAGGTCTGCCTCTTACGTATAACAAAGACCTGCAAGAGGATAAGGAAGGCATGTTTGACACAGTGAAAACCTTGACTGGTAGCCTTCAAATTTTCACAGGGATGATCCAAACGATGACGGTCAATGAAGATGTGATGAAAAAGGCAACGAAAGAGGATTTCTCGAACGCGACAGAAGTGGCGGACTACTTAGCCAAAAAAGGAATGCCATTCCGTGAGGCTCACGAAGTCGTAGGAAAACTTGTGTATACATGCATTCAAAAAGGCATCTACTTAAGTGATCTTTCGATGGACACATTCACAGAAGCGAGTGACCTGTTTGAACAAGACATCTATACGGTTCTAGACCCGTATGTCGCTGTTGAAAAAAGAACAAGTGCAGGTGGAACTGGATTCAAACAAATTCAGCTTGCATTAGAAAAAGCAAACGCCTGCTTAGCAACATCTGAAAAAAGCCATTCGTCATGAGACGGATGGTTTTTTCTTGTGTGCAGACAGGAGATCCATCTTTCTTGGAGAACATGAAGTCGTGCAGTGTTTTATTTGAAAAGGGGAGATAGCTGATGGTGAAGGAAAAGCTACAGGCATTGTTTACACAACCTATCGTATCGGTCCAAACGCTCGGTGAAACATATAAAGGAAGAGCCAATGATGTATGGCTTGTTGTATTACAAAATGAAACGGAATATGTTGTTCGATCACCTAAAGCCACCCGCACTGACAACGAATTTACGGCAGGTATCAACATGATTTATGGAGTGGATGCACTCGCTGTGCAAGAGCATATTGATCAAATCAATCGAAGTGTGTCTGCGACGAATTCTTTTCAAACGCCAAAAGTGATACGCAAAATGAACATATCAGGAAGACTCTATCTGGTCATGGAGAAAATGGAGGGGATTCCTTCCACCACTTTTCAAGGTAAAACATCTGAAAGTTATCATGATTATGGGAGGAAGTTGGCACGTCTCCATGCGGACAAAACTCACTTTTTTGGTCCAGTATACGATGGGAAACAGGATGAGCTAAAGAATTTCCATCAGCAGTTAAAAAAGGCTGTTGGATATCTCACCACTCATTATTTTGCCAATCAGCATGACATTGTAAGCTATGCAAAGCAGATCCAGCAAAAGCTAGAAGAGCTTCCACCTCCTGAATCAGCCAGTCTCATATTAATTGATTTAGATGTGACGCAATACATTGAGAGGGATGGCAACGTCATGAGCCTCGTCGATACGGAATATGTCGTATATGGGCCGCCTGCGTTTGATTTGATTGCATTAGAGTATCTTTTGACAAAAGAAGCGGCACACTTTGTAGAGCGAGGGTATAAAGAGATTCACCCGCTTCCTCTTAAGCTTCAAGAGGTGAGAGAATGTTACCGTTTTGTTTCGTTACTCCTTGGGATTCATGGTTCGTGGGATTTACAAAAATGGATGCATCATCCGGCGTATTTCGCACATCATCAATAGATTCAAAGGGTTCAGAAGTGCGCCTAGTACAGGTTTATAGTAAAGTAAAGATAATGAGAAACATGTGAACTTGCAACCTTTGCTTTAGGAGGAGATTGTGTGCGACACGCATTAATAACAGCGGGTTCTAAAGGACTTGGCAGAAAAGTGACCGAGTCTTTACTGAATATGGGGTATTCTGTGACAGTGAATTATCGAAGTGATGATGAAGCTGTACGACGGATGAAAGAAGAATTGCAGCCATACGAGGAAAAGCTACAATTTGTCCAAGGTGATGTAACAAACAAAGAGGACTTAAAACATATGGTGGAGCTAGCAGCGGAGCGCTTTGGTCGAATCGATGCTTTGATTAATAATGCTGGTCCATATATTTTTGAACGAAAGAAACTGGCGGATTACACCGAAGATGAGTGGTATCAAATGATGGAAGGAAACCTATCAGCAGTGTTTCATTTGTTCCGAATGGTCATTCCAATGATGAGGAAGCAAGGCTTTGGCCGCATTATTACGTATGGCTTCCAAGGGGCAGATCATGCACCAGGCTGGATGCACCGGTCAGCTTTTGGAGCAGCAAAAGTCGGGCTCGCGTCATTGACGAAAACCATTGCAATTGAAGAGGCTGAAAATGGCATCACCGCCAATATGGTCTGCCCAGGCAAAATCGTCGGTGAGATGAAAGAATCCACTATTGAAAAAGCGCGACTGATGAAAGACGAAGAAACACCAATCGGCAGATCTGGCACTGGAGAGGATATTGGGCGAATCATTTCATTTTTATGTGATGATCGATCAGACCTCATTACAGGGACTGTCATCGAGGCAACAGGTGGACTTAACGTGATTCATAAACACTAAGTTTTTTGATCAGTGATAGTGGGAATAGAGAGATAGGAACAAATTTGAAAGGTGGATACACATGAAAGCAACATATCATGGACATTCAGTTGTACACATTGAAACAAACGGGTATGATATTTGGATCGATCCATTCCTAAATGGAAATAAACACGCGACGATTGCTCCGAAAGATGTGAAAGCAGATGTGATTTTACTGACACACGGGCATGGCGATCATCTCGGGGACACAATTGAAATTGCGAAACAAAATGATGCACTTGTTGTAGCACCAAACGAGCTTGCCGTTTATTTAAGCTGGCAAGGAGTCAAAACGCACCCGCTACATATTGGCGGTGGTTACCAATTTGATTTCGGTAAAGTCAAGCTGACGCAAGCGTTCCATGGTTCAGCTGTGATTGATGAAGAAGCCAAAACGATTACGTATACAGGCATGCCATCAGGAATTTTATTGACAGTCGAAGACAAAACCATTTATCATGCGGGAGACACTGCACTCTTTTCAGATATGAAACTCATCGGTGAGCTAAATCATATTGATCTGGCATTCCTTCCAATTGGTGATAACTTCACAATGGGACCAGAGGACGCAAGAATCGCAGCAGAGTGGCTACGGGCCAAGCACGTTGTACCAATCCACTACAATACATTCCCACCGATTGTGCAAGATCCGCATGCATTTGCAGATAGCTTGCCTGGCGGTGTAGGTCATGTGTTAAATAGCGGAGAATCGATTGATCTTTCATAAAGATGGTCATGAGCTGGCATACGATGCCGGCTTTTTTGTTCTGAATATAACCGGTAGACAGAAAAGACAAATTGCTATTAAAAGCCTCCTGCCGTTATAATGAAACATAGATGAAAACGCTGAAAATAAAAAGGGTGAACGGCATTGGCGACAAAGCATGAACAAATTTTATCGTATATTGATTCTTTAGAGGTCGGTGAGAAAATTTCTGTCCGGCGGATTGCAAAAGAAATGAAGGTAAGTGAAGGAACTGCTTATCGGGCGATTAAAGAGGCTGAAAATAAAGGATTCGTCAGTACCATTGAACGCGTCGGTACCATCCGAATCGAGCAGAAGAAAAAAGAAAATATTGAAAAACTGACATATGCAGAAGTTGTCAATGTCATTGACGGTCAAGTGCTTGGTGGACGAGCAGGCTTACATAAAACGTTAAACAAATTTGTCATCGGTGCCATGGAGCTAGATGCGATGATGCGATATACAGCAGCCGGCAACCTGCTGATCGTCGGAAACCGGATTAACGCCCACAGGCAAGCATTAGAAGCAGGAGCTGCTGTCTTGGTGACAGGCGGATTCTCAACCGATGAGCCAATTATACAGCTAGCAGACGAGCTGGAGCTGCCGATTTTATCAACAAGCTATGATACGTTTACAGTAGCTGCCCTCATCAATCGGGCGATCTATGATCAATTAATAAAAAAAGAAATCGTGCTTGTCGAAGATATCTTAACACCGATCGAACGCACAGTGTATCTTTCACCAGAAGATAAGCTGGAGAAATGGTATGAAAAGAATTACGAAACAGGACATGGCCGATTCCCAGTAGCAGATGATCAAATGAAGATTCATGGCATACTCACCTCAAAAGACATTGCAGGTCATGACCGCTCTACACCAATTGAAAAAGTGATGACCAAACAACCACTCACGGTCATTGGGAAAACATCCGTTGCCTCTGCGGCACAAACGATGGTGTGGGAAGGCATTGAGGTGTTGCCCGTTGTAGATGATCATGCGAAGCTGATTGGCATGATTAGCCGGCAAGATGTGCTCAAAGCACTTCAAATGATTCAAAAGCAACCTCAAGTTGGAGAAAAAATAGATGATGTTGTGTCAAGAGGGTTTAAAGAGACGGATACAGATCGAACAAAAACAGAGGCAGTCTATCAATATGAAGTGACACCACAAATGACAAACCAACTGGGGAATATTTCATATGGGGTGTTTACACAAATTTTAATTGAATCAGCCAATCGCTTTTTGAAATCTCATAAAAAAGGAGAGCTGATTGTTGAAAGTCTGTCTGTCTACTTTTTAAAGCCAGTCCAAATGGAAACCACTATACAGATCAAACCGAATATCTTAGAGGTAGGTCGTAAGTTTGGAAAGTTAGAAGTCGAGGTGTACCACCAAACGAATATCGTAGGTAAGGCGATGATGATGGTGCAGTTAATGGAGAGAGGATAGATCGCACTTACAGCAATCAGAAAAAGGGAAAAGGGCGAATCCATTTCGCCCTTCTTCTTTACGCGTGGTCTTTTTCGCCTTCCTTTAGAAAGTGCGGGAGGTAATGCTTGTAGGCTTTATATCCAGCCCACGTACTGCCGATACCGACTGCAACAAAAATAAACCCAATGACAAATGCGAGTGACGAGCGGTTTAAAAATAATTGATTCACACCGAAGAGCAGGACAAAGCAACCGAGTGCCATACTTGATTTGGCAGACCAGAATTTCTTCTCGACCGGCCGGTTCGTACGGACATTCTTTGCTTTGTAGTATAAATAAAACATGGCAGAACAAATAATAAACACAATCAAAACAAGCATGTGCCAAGCCTCCATTGTAAGTGGTTACAACCCTATTTTAAACGTAAATAGGCTTGCTTACTAGAATAAATTGTCTATTCCTCACTTTTCCATCAGGATAGATTATGATTTAATAATAAAAAGAGTATCGCTAAGAAGGAGTTATTATGAAAAAAGAACTGATTAGAACCATATCATTATATGACACCATCATCATCCATAGACATGTAAGACCAGATCCTGATGCTTATGGATCGCAGTGCGGCCTTACGGAAATCTTGCGTGCAACGTATCCGGAAAAAAATATTTATGCGACTGGAACCCCAGAACCATCCCTGTCATTTTTATATGAACTGGATGAAGTACCGGACGAAGCATACGAAGGCGCACTTGTGATTGTCTGTGATACAGCCAATCAAGCAAGAATTGATGACCAGCGCTATGCAAAGGGTGATAAACTGATGAAAATCGATCATCATCCGAATGAAGACCCTTATGGTGACTTGCTTTGGGTGGATACAGAGGCAAGTTCTGTGAGTGAAATGATTTATGAGCTGTATTTAGAGGGGAAAGAAGAAGGATATCAACTAAATACAAAGGCAGCAGAACTCATTTATGCTGGCATTGTCGGAGACACAGGCCGCTTCCTTTTCCCAAACACAACAAAAAAGACACTCAAGTATGCAGGCGAATTAATTGAATATCCATTTTCATCTTCAGATCTATTCAATCAATTGTATGAAACCAGTTTGAATGTCGTGAAATTAAATGGCTATATTTTTCAGCACATTTCATTATCAGAAAATGGTGTGGCGTCTGTTTTTATTAAGCGAGACATTCTGGACTCATTCCAGACGACGGCGCAGCAAGCCTCACAGCTTGTAGGGACACTAGGGAATATTGAAGGAATTAAGGCTTGGGTCTTTTTTGTCGAAGAAAACGATCAAATTCGTGTGAGATTTCGCTCGAAAGGTGTCGTCATCAACACGATTGCTAAAAAATATCATGGCGGTGGTCACCCGCTTGCCGCAGGAGCATCCATTTATGACTGGTCAGTGGCAGATGATATTTTACGTGATTTAGAAGAAGTATGTAAATCATGAACGTGAGAGAGGGAAGATTCAGCTCCCTCTCTCTTTTTTGATCAAGAAGAAAAGGGTTACTTAAGGATTGGGATAAACCAGCAGCCGATGTCTGTTGAATCTTCATAAGCTTGGAGATTTTGATGCTTTAATTCTTTTTTGATTAAATGAGCCATCATTTCTGTCTCAGCATACGCACACATGCCGTCTTTAATTCGACTGGCTTTGTCTCGTGCCATTTGACGATAGCTATAAACCTCCATTGTCCTCACCTCTTTCTATTTAAGATCTTGTTCTACTTTAGTTTATAAAAATTGGAAGAAAAAAGCGATCATTGACTGCATAAATTCATAAAAAATCCACATCATGATCTATTGGGCAAATGAAATGCGTACTTCAATGGAGAGTTTTGTATAAATGGTCAGCTCTGTAACTTTGGCGCGGTAAGCCTTTTCCCTAATCGTATATTCCTTGTTCTCCACGGTTCGCTTTAACAATTCCTTTGTTTTATATACACTATCAATATCCTTTGTGATGACCTCTGATATGTCCTCTTTGACTTGTTCCTCAAATTTTAACGTATCCGGTTCTGGAATTTTATATTGCTCACGATTCACTAGGTGTACGTCTACACTTTGAATGAGAAGCCGCTGCTTATTGTCCTCATTTAGTTTATGCAAATCTTCCCGATAGAGTGTGATTTGTTCCTTTAAGCTATCCATATGGTGCTGCTGGCTTCTTAAAAGAGTGACTTGCTTTTCTTGAAAGGTGCCATATGTAAACAAGAAGATCAACCAACTGATCATAGCACCAAACATCATCCCAGCAAAGAAGCGTTGCCAGCCTGGGCGTTTATACAACTCTGGCACCCTCATGATGACACATGCTCCTGAGTGAGCCATGTAATAATGAGATATCCCGTTTGTGCACCGCCCATGGCAGAGATAATTAATAAAATCTGTTTGAAAATATCACGCGTGTTTCCTTCGAATATGCCTCTTTCAAAGCTATATACCGCGTCGAATGTACCACCAATTGCAGCAACAAGCGCCCAAATTTTTAAACGATTTGCGAGACTTGTAATGATTGTTAGCGGTGGCTGACCCGATAAATACGCACCAATGCCACCTATAATTGCACCGCCCAAAATGACCCCAAGCGCAATAAAGTAACAGCTAATAAAGTTGGGAATAAAGGCTTCTTTCACATCCATTTTTTCCACCTCACTCTATTCAATATATGGTGCAGACAGGACAAGTATGAACAGCCAAAAAAGAAAGAACATTTGTTTCTCACTGCATCGCGATTTATAATGAAAGAATGAATTTCAACGAAAGGAGTGGATTAAGCATGTCTTATGTTCATCTTCAGGTCCACAGTGGATACAGCTTATTAAATAGTGCAGCTAAGGTAAAGGAGCTAGTAATGAAGGCCAAGGAACTAGGCTACAAGGCGCTCGCTCTCACCGATGATCATGTGATGTATGGAACGGTTGAGTTTTATAAGGAATGTAAAAAGCAAGGCATCAAGCCTGTCATCGGTTTAACAGCTTCTGTCTTCATCGATGAACAAGAGACAGAGGCTTATCCATTGGTACTCCTTGCGGAAACGAATGAAGGCTATCAAAATCTCATCAAAATAAGTAGTGTCTTAAAATCGAAATCAAAAGCTGGTTTGAAAGAAAAATGGCTCAAAAGCTATCATCATGGTCTCATTGCCATAACACCAGGTGTGTCAGGATACATCGAAACGCTCTTGCAGCAAGATCAACTGGAGGAAGCATGCGAGGCAGCGAGACATTTGCAAGGTATCTTCGGTGAGGGATCTTTTTATGTAGCGGTTCAGCCGTTCCAACAAGACGACCAACTTGTTGAAAGGCTACGTGATGTCTCTCAAAGCACAGGTATCCCGCTTGTCGCCACTGGCGATGTTCACTATATCAATCGGGACGACAAGACGGCTTATACTTGCTTAAAAGCGATTAAAGCAGGCCGGCTGCTTTCAGATATGGCACAAGAAGAAGAAGACAAGCACTTCAGATCGATAGAAGAAATGAAGGAATGGTATGCGGACGATCCTGAATTCCTGTCAAGAACGAGCGACATTGCGAGACGGTGTGAGGTCGACTTAAACCTCGGTCAAACCAAACTGCCATCTTATCCGACGCCTGATCATTCAACAGCAGATCAGTTTTTAAGAAAAGTTTGTGCAGAAGGAATGGTAAAAAGAAAAATCGAATCAGATGAAACGTATGTCAAAAGACTCAATTATGAATTGGATATTATACAGAAGATGAATTTCAGTGACTATTTTCTCATTGTGTGGGATTTTATGAAGTATGCACATGGGCAGGGCATTGTGACGGGACCAGGGCGTGGATCAGCGGCAGGTTCTCTTGTTGCATATGTTTTATTGATTACTGATGTTGATCCGATCCGGCACGGGCTTTTATTTGAGAGATTCTTAAATCCCGAGAGAATTAGCATGCCAGATATTGATATTGACTTTCCGGACACGAGACGAGATGAAATGATTTCTTATGTGAAAAACAAATATGGTGACATGCATGTGGCGCAAATCGTGACATTTGGGACACTTGCTGCAAAAGCCGCTTTACGAGATGTCGGACGTGTGATGGGCATTGATTCAAAGGCAGCAGATCGTCTAGCAAAACTGATCCCTTCAAAGCCAGGAATGACACTCAAAGAGGCGGTGTACACCTCACCTGAATTAAAAACAATGCTCCAACAATCAAAGGAGCTTCGAGAAGTCTTTCAAACAGCTTTAAAGGTAGAGGGGTTGCCAAGACATACATCGACTCATGCTGCGGGCGTAGTCTTAAGTGAAGAGCCACTCACCGAAGTCGTTCCGATTCAAGATGGTCATGATGGGGTGTACTTAACGCAGTATGCCATGAACTATTTAGAAGACCTCGGGCTACTCAAAATGGATTTCCTAGGTTTAAGAAACCTCACATTAATTGAATCCATTAAAAATCAAATCGAAAGACAAGAACATGTCCATATTCGATTTAGTGACATCTCTTATCAGGACAAAAAAACATTTGAGTTGTTATCGGCAGGAGATACGACAGGGATTTTCCAGCTGGAATCACAAGGGATGCGCCAAGTACTTAGAAGGCTAAAACCATCCAGTTTAGAAGACATCGTCGCGGTGAACGCGCTCTATCGACCAGGTCCAATGGAAAATATTCCGTTATTTATTGATCGAAAGCATGGCAGAGCGAAAGTCTCTTATCCTCACCCTGATCTGTATGACATTTTAAAAGATACATACGGTGTCATTGTCTATCAAGAACAAATTATGCTGATTGCAGAAAAGATGGCAGGCTTTCAACTAGGGGAAGCTGACCTGTTAAGGAGAGCCGTTTCGAAGAAAGATAAAAAGATCCTTGATGCACAGCGAAGTCATTTTGTTGAAGGATGCTTAAAAAAGGAGTATTCTGTTAACATTGCAAATGACGTTTATGATTTAATCGTCAAATTTGCAAACTATGGTTTTAATAGAAGCCATGCTGTCGCATATAGCATGATTGGCTTTCAGCTTGCTTATCTAAAAGCGCATTATCCGCTTTATTTTATGTGCGGACTTTTAACGAGTGTGATTGGAAATGAAGACAAAGTCGCTCAATATTTTTATGAGGCAAAGGAAAAAGGGATATCTGTGTTGAAGCCTTCTATTAATAAGAGTGAGTTTCCATTTACGGTTGAAAAAGGGGAGATCCGCTACAGTTTAAGGGCGATCAAAAATGTCGGAGTGTCAGCTGTTAAAGAGATATACAGAGCAAGGCAGGATAAGCCATTTGAAGATTTATTTGATTTCTGTGCAAGAGTCTCACCAAAGAGTGTAAACAGAAAAACGATTGAAGCGCTCGTGTTTTCAGGGGCGATGGATGAATTTCATCCAAATCGTGCTTCGTTATTAGCATCTATAGATATTGCATTAGATCATGTGTCATTTTTAACGCCAGAGGATCAGTTAGACTTTCTTGGGGATACAACCTTCTCCATCAAGCCAAAATATGCTGAAATTGACGAGCTGCCGCTAGTCGACCTTCTGCAATTTGAGAAAGAGGCACTGGGGTTATATTTATCAAATCATCCAGTACAAGCGTACCGAGATCGCTTAAAAGAGAATGGTGCAGTGGAAATCATCAAACTTTCTTCCTATATTAAGCGAAAAATCTCTTTGGGTGGTCTTTTGACAAAGGTGAAATCGATTCGGACAAAAAATGGACAATCGATGGCATTTGTCACATTTGGGGATGAAACGGGAGAAATGGAAGGCGTTGTCTTTCCAGAGCAATTTAGAAAGCTGTCTCCTTTACTGGAGGAAGGCGCAATGCTTTATGTGGAAGGCAGAATAGAACACAGAAACGACAGCAGTCAAATCATTGTGCAAGAGGCAGTTCTACTTGAAGAAATGGACACAAAAAAAGCAGAGGCTGTCTATATACGGGTGAAAGAAGAGAACCATACGCAAGAGCTGCTGGAGCAAGTAAAACGTGTGATCTCACAACATCGCGGAGAAGCGGATGTCTATTTGTATTATGAAAAACAAAAAAAGACAATGAGGCTACCTGATGCTTACAAGGTCCATACAGATCATGCTGTGATTTTCCAGCTGAAAGAACTGCTCGGTGAACAAAACGTTGTGATTAAATGATGATAAATCGTTTAATTGTGTTTTACAAATTCGCCTATTGTGTTATCATTTTAAAGATTCTGTGTATTGAAAAACAACCAGTATGTGCTTATCACCTTAGCAATTATTTAAATCCATATTCACTTGAAGGAGTGTTCATCACATGTCATTAAGAGAAGAAGCATTACATATGCACAAAGAGAATCAAGGCAAACTCGAATCAAAATCAAAAGTAGAAGTGAAAAATGCAAAAGACTTGAGCTTGGCTTATTCACCTGGTGTTGCAGAACCATGTAAAGATATTTATGACGACACAAGCAAAGTGTATGATTATACAATGAAAGGCAATATGGTCGCTGTTGTCACAGACGGTAGTGCTGTTTTAGGCCTTGGAAATATTGGGGCTGAAGCATCTCTTCCAGTTATGGAAGGAAAAGCCGTCCTATTCAAAAGTTTCGCAGGCGTAGATGCATTTCCAATTGCACTTGCCACAAATGATGTAGACAAAATTGTTGAAACTGTGAAGCTCCTTGAGCCAACTTTTGGCGGTGTCAACCTTGAAGATATTGCAGCGCCTAACTGCTTTATCATTGAAGAGCGTTTGAAAAAAGAGACAAACATTCCGATTTTCCACGATGATCAACACGGTACAGCGATTGTGACAGTCGCAGGACTTGTCAATGCCCTGAAACTTTCTGGAAAATCAATGTCCTCCATCAAAGTGGTTGCAAACGGTGCTGGAGCAGCAGGGATTGCGATTATCAAACTTCTGTATCATTTCGGTGTACGTGACATCATTATGTGTGATACAAAAGGCGCAATTTACGAAGGCCGTCCGAATGGCATGAATGCAGTGAAAAACGAAGTGGCGACTTTCACGAACCAAGACCGCAAAGAAGGTTCATTAGAAGAAGTCATTGAAGGAGCAGATGTCTTCATCGGCGTTTCAGCTGCGGGTGCTTTAACGAAAGAAATGGTTGGGAAAATGGCAAAAGATCCGGTGATCTTTGCGATGGCAAATCCAAATCCAGAGATTATGCCTGAAGATGCACATGCAGCAGGTGCAAGTGTTGTAGGAACTGGTCGTTCAGACTTCCCAAACCAAGTGAATAATGTACTAGCATTCCCAGGTATTTTCCGCGGAGCACTTGATGTACGTGCGACACACATTAACGAAGAAATGAAAATTGCCGCAGTGGAAGCCATTGCCTCCCTCGTTTCAGATGAAGAGTTGACGGCAGAATATGTGATCCCTGCACCGTTTGATGCACGTGTAGCACCAACGGTCGCCAAAGCAGTGGCGAAAGCAGCGATGGAAACAGGTGTTGCAAGAATCAAAGTTGACCCTGAAGCTGTCGCAGAAAAAACAAGAAAATTAACGATTATCGGTCAATAATGACTGGAAAAGTGTGCGCGTTTTTTCCGAATTTAAGGAAAAAACGTGCCTCATTTCCTTCGTCATCTGAAATTTTTTTCATTCCGCACCAGATTTTTTTGTAGACGTTCACAATTCAAATATATCAACTGCTCAGCGCCCCTAACACATTCACAATTCTCATCAAAACCCCGCTAGAAAAAAGGAATGAAGGATGACATCGTTTGACAAAAAAAGTACAATAGTTTCGGTACAGTGATGACATGTCCTATAATAGTGGATGTGCGTGTAAAGAAAAAACCCTTCAAAAAGGGAGGTAGTCATTTGTCAATCAAGAACATATTCAGTAAAAAGAAAAAATATGCATCTGTACCCTCTGAACAGGCAAGTCAAGATGTGCCTGAAGGCATTATGACCAAATGTCCGCAATGTAAAAAGATAATGCTCACCAAAGAACTAGATAAAAATTTACGTGTTTGCATGAATTGCGACAGACATTTGCAAATGAATGCAAAACAGCGAATCGAAAGCCTTGTAGACGAAGGAACATTTGAAGAATTTAATGATCATCTGATTTCAGAGAATCCGCTCGGTTTCCCAGGCTATGAAGAAAAGCTTGAGAAAGACAGAGAGAAAACATCATTGAATGAAGCCATCGTTACAGGTAAAGGTGAGATTGAAGGCCAAAAAGCCATCATCGCTATCATGGATGCTACATTCCGTATGGGAAGTATGGGCTCGGTTGTAGGTGAGAAGATTACCCTAGCTATCGAGAAAGCAAAAGCGGACAAGGTGCCATTCATTATCTTTACTGCGTCAGGCGGAGCAAGAATGCAAGAGGGAATTCTTAGTCTCATGCAGATGGCCAAAACAAGTTCGGCCCTAAAGCTATTCAGTGAGGATCAAGGTTTGATCATCTCTGTGATGACGAACCCAACGACTGGTGGGGTATCGGCTAGTTTTGCGTCTCTTGGTGATTACAACTTTGCAGAACCTGGTGCACTCATTGGGTTTGCAGGTCGTAGAATCATTGAGCAAACCATTCGTGAAGACTTGCCTGAGGATTTCCAAACGGCTGAGTTTTTATTGAAGCATGGACAATTGGATGCTGTTATCCATCGTGCGAACATGAAAGAAAAACTAGGCCAAATCCTAGCATTACACAGCACAGGAGGTGAACGAGAGTGGCTGGAGAATTAGAATTTGAAAAACCTGTCATCGAACTTCGAGCAAAAATTGCAGAACTGAAAAAGTTCACACAAAACTCAGAAATGGATTTGAGCGCGGAAATCGAGCGTCTTGAAACACGTCTAAGTAAGCTAGAAGCGGACATTTACACAAATTTAAAGCCATGGGACAGAGTGCAGATTGCACGACATGCAATGCGTCCGACAACTCTCGATTACATTCAGGAGCTGTTTGACAACTTTTTCGAATGCCATGGTGACCGTTTTTATGGCGACGATGAAGCCATCGTTGGCGGAATTGCCACGTTTAAAGGCCTTCCAGTCACAGTCATTGGACATCAGCGCGGAAAAGACACGAAAGAAAACTTGCGCCGTAACTTCGGTATGCCACATCCTGAGGGCTATCGCAAGGCATTGCGCTTAATGAAACAAGCGGACAAATTCAATCGCCCAATCATTTGCTTTATTGATACAAAAGGAGCTTATCCTGGTAAAGCAGCCGAAGAACGTGGGCAAAGTGAAGCCATCGCTAAAAACCTATTCGAAATGGCAGGACTCCGTGTACCAGTTGTCTGTATTGTCATTGGAGAAGGTGGAAGTGGTGGGGCACTTGGTTTAGGCGTAGGAAACCACCTATTTATGCTAGAAAACTCAACATATTCAGTGATTTCACCTGAAGGTGCAGCTGCACTGCTCTGGAAGGATTCGTCACTTGCTAAAAAAGCTGCAGAAACAATGAAAATCACCGCTCCAGACCTAAAAGAATTAGATATTATAGATGATGTTATTAAAGAAGTTCAAGGTGGAGCACATCGAGACGTTAAACAACAAGCGGCCTACATGGAAAAAATATTAAAGCAATCACTTACATCTTTGCTCAAACTAACGCCAGAAGAATTAGTTGACCAAAGATATCAAAAATACAAAGCAATCGGGAAAGTATCGGTTGAAGATCAATATATTGGGGTAAACTAAATAAACGTACAGCCTATGAGGCTGGCGTTTATTTTTTTCTCGTTTCACATCTTTTTCAGGAAAAACCTCAAGATGAAAGCGCTATTTGAAAATAATTTTCTTTTGTTTTCATAAAATTTAAAATGTCTGAAAACGTTGATCCCATAAGGTTTACAGACCGATCATCAACTCAATATCAAGACAATTGCTTTCATGACTTTCTTAACTTTTGTTTAAAAACAGTTTATTTAATTGTATAATAGGTACGGTTTTAGAAATTCGTATTGAAAACAGCCAGTTTTGCTTAAGATTGTTTTCAATCAGTGGAAATGGTATGTTTAATTCATATATGGTCTCTGAGGTGAAAAAGATGAAGCGTATAGGAGTTTTAACGAGCGGTGGGGATTCCCCAGGAATGAATGCAGCTGTGCGCGCAGTTGTCAGAAAAGCAATCTTCCATAATGTTGAAGTTTACGGTGTGTACAATGGATATTCAGGTCTAATTAACGGTAAAATTGAGAAACTAGAATTAGGTTCCGTAGGCGATATTATTCATCGCGGTGGAACGAAACTTTATACGGCAAGGTGTCCTGAATTCAAGACAACCGAAGGTCGTGAACAAGCGATTGAAAACTTAAAAAAATTCGGTATTGAAGGACTTGTTGTCATCGGTGGGGATGGCTCATTCATGGGTGCGAAGAAATTAACTGAGCTAGGTTTCCCATGTGTCGGTGTACCTGGCACGATTGATAACGATATCCCAGGTACTGATTTCACGATTGGCTTTGATACAGCCCTTAATACAGTGATTGATGCGATTGATAAAATTCGTGATACAGCCACATCTCATGAACGTACATACGTAGTAGAGGTTATGGGTAGACACGCAGGTGATATTGCCCTTTGGTCAGGACTTGCTGGTGGGGCGGAATCAATTTTGATTCCTGAAGCAGACTATGATATGGACGAGATTGTTGCCAGATTGAGAAGAGGACATGAGCGCGGGAAAAAGCATAGTATCATCATTGTCGCTGAAGGTGTTGGCAGCGGTGTTGAATTTGCTAAACGAATTGATGAGGAGACAGGCCTTGAAACGCGTGTATCTGTCCTAGGACATATTCAGCGCGGCGGTTCTCCAAGTGCGTTTGACCGTGTGCTAGCGAGTCGTTTAGGTGCATACGCCGTAGAACTTCTTCTTGATGGAAAAGGCGGTCGTTGTGTTGGAATCCTCAGCAACGAACTTGTGCATCACGACATTTTGGACATCTTAGATAAAAAACACACAGTCGATCAAAGTATGTACCGACTTTCACAAGAGCTCTCTATATAAAACGAGAAGACCTTAGGAGGAACAGTAATGAGAAAGACAAAAATCGTTTGTACAATTGGTCCAGCGAGCGAAAGCATTGAAAAGCTGACTGATTTGATTGAAGCAGGAATGAATGTAGCCAGACTAAACTTCTCTCATGGAGATTATGAAGAGCATGGTGCACGTATTGAAAATATTCGTCAAGCTGGCAAAACACTAGGCAAGGACATTGCGATCCTTCTTGATACAAAAGGTCCGGAAATTCGTACACGTACAGTTGAGAATGGCTCAATTGAATTAGTCGCTGGTACCGACCTTATCGTCAGTATGGAAGATATTGTTGGAAATAGCGAAAAAATTAGTGTGACATATGAAGATTTAATTCACGATGTACAAGTAGGTTCAACGATTCTACTTGACGATGGCCTCATCGGTTTAGAGGTCAAAGAATTAAACGTTGACCGCAAAGAAATTGTCACAAAGGTCATGAACACAGGTACGCTGAAAAACAAAAAAGGTGTGAACGTTCCAGGTGTAAGTGTCAATCTTCCTGGTATCACTGAAAAGGATGCGAGCGATATTCTTTTCGGAATCGAGCAAGGTGTTGATTTCATCGCAGCTTCTTTTGTCAGACGAGCATCTGATGTGCTTGAAATTCGTGAGCTTTTAGAAAAGAACAATGGTGCTGATATTCAAATCATCCCTAAGATTGAAAACCAAGAAGGCGTCGACAACATTGACGAAATCCTTGAAGTGTCAGACGGTCTGATGGTGGCACGTGGAGATCTAGGTGTAGAAATCCCTGCAGAAGAAGTACCACTTGTTCAAAAAATGTTAATTAAGAAATGTAATAAATTAGGTAAGCCTGTCATCACCGCTACACAAATGCTTGATAGTATGCAGCGCAACCCTCGTCCAACTCGTGCTGAAGCAAGTGACGTAGCCAATGCCATTTTAGACGGTACAGATGCGATCATGCTGTCTGGAGAAACAGCAGCAGGAACATATCCTGTTGAAGCTGTCCAAACGATGCACAACATAGCTTCACGTTCAGAGGACGCATTGAATTATAAAGCGATTCTTTCTCGCAGAAGCGAAGAAGTTGAAGTGAGCATCACAGATGCGATTGGACAATCTGTTGCACATACTGCAATGAAACTTGACGTGGCAGCGATTGTGACGCCTACTGAAAGTGGTCATACAGCTAGAATGATTTCAAAATATAGACCAAAAGCACCAATTGTGGCTGTGACAGCAAATGAATCAGTTGCACGAAAACTATCGCTCGTATTTGGTGTCTTTGCCAAGAGCGGTTCAAATACGAATTCAACTGATGAAATGCTTGAGAATGCGGTTGAAAAATCAATTGAAAGCGGCTTTGTTAGACACGGTGACTTGATTGTCATTACAGCAGGTGTTCCAGTTGGTGAGGCTGGTACAACGAACTTAATGAAAGTCTACGTCGTTGGTGACGTCATTGCCAAAGGACAAGGCATTGGCCGTAAATCTGCATTTGGACCAGTTGTGGTAGCACAAAGTGGTAAAGAAGCAGAGGAGAAAATGACAGAAGGTGCTATTCTTGTCGCAAACTGCACAGACCGTGATATGATGGGAGCTCTAGAGAAAGCATCAGCTCTTATCACAGAGGAAGGCGGTTTAACAAGCCATGCAGCTGTCGTTGGACTCAGCCTTGGAATTCCAGTGATCGTCGGACTTGAGAACGCAACAACGCTTCTAAAAGAAGGCGAAGAAATTACAGTAGATCCAGCAAGAGGCGCGATCTATAAAGGCCGTGCAAGCGTCCTTTAAACCATACAAGAGGGGAGTGATAAGACTCCTCTCTTTTTTTATGTTAAACTGTAAAAGAAAACAGGTATGAATGAAACCCTATGAGGTGATATGGTTGAAATATATACTGCTCCTACTCATTCTGTTTCCTGCAGTGGAAATTAGTTTGTTCTTATTATCCAGTAAAGTGATTGGGATTCTCCCAACCATGCTACTGATTGTACTCACAAGCGCACTAGGTGCTTATTTTGCAAAGAAACAAGGAAGCGAAGCATTTCAAAAGGTACAACGAGATTTACAATACGGCAAAATGCCAGGTTCCACGATCGTTGATGGCTTCTGCATTCTTGCTGGTGGCTTACTTCTTCTGATTCCCGGCTTTTTATCTGATGCGATTGGGGCGTTGCTCCTGATGCCATTTACGAGAAAGCGATTCAAGCCTCTGTTTGAGCGTTGGTTCAGACACATGTCTAATCGTAGACGTTTTACGATCATTCGCTAAAGAGACCTTCACATGAGGTCTCTATTCTTTTTGTGCGCCATGTATGATGTATTGATAGATATCTCGAAAAACACCAGCGTTACGAAATGCCTGCCAAATGACTAAGACAGCAGGACCAACCATTAGACCGAGAAAGCCTAACCATTTTAATCCGACAAATAAAGCAATGAGTGTGGCCAGTGGATGAAGACCGATGGATTTGCTTAAGACTTTTGGCTCAGATATTTGTCTTTGAATTAAAACGACTATATATAAAATACCTAAGCCAATTGCAAGCGAGAGCTTACCTGTTACCGCCGAATAAATGATCCATGGTAAAAAGATCGTGCCACTCCCTATGTAAGGAAGTAAGTCAACAAGACCGATACTTAGCGACACGACAAAAGCATGTTCTACCTTCAAAATAATCAATCCAATGAAGACAATACCGATGGTCATGGCTACGAGCAGAAGCTGGGCTTTCATAAATCCAGAAATGGCTTTTTTGATTTCAGAAAAGATGGCGCGTGTATGTAATAACCACTTTGCAGGAAAAAGGCGTCCACTATATGTTTTTAAAGTAAACCAATCTTTTGTGATAAAAAATGTGGCAAGTGCTGAAAATAAAATGGTCGCAGCTGCATCCGGCAAAAGACCTAAAAAAGCTGGAATGAATTCGAGTGTTTTCGAAAGGAAAGTCCCGATTTTCGCTGCACCTTCATCACCAAGTGCTTGGATTTGTCCCAAAATAGATTCCTTTTGTCCTGCTTGCAGTGCATTAAATTGTGCGGTCAAATCATGATATAAAGGGAGAATTTTATGTGTAAAGAACCGTTCCACAATCGCAATCATCTGATCAATATGACCAGGTAACACCTTTGCTAAATAAGCACTTCCAGAAATGATTTCTGCTACTAACAGTGTGATAACCCCTGCGGCAATAACTAAAAAGAGTAAAAGAACAATGATGACAACAAACCCTCTTGGCATTCCAGTCAGTTCTTCTATTTTACATACAGCAGGATGAATCAAACAGGATACGATCAGTGCGATCCAAAATGGGTAGACTAAAGGAAATGATTGATAGATAAGAACAACCGCAAACACAGTAATACTTAGCATCATCAAACTTCGAAGAAAAATGGCCACGTAGGTGTGATTCACACAATCCCCTCCCCAAAAACAAGCATGTCCGATACTTCATTTTATTCAAAAAGATGAGTAATATGAAAAGGTCGCAATAAAAAGAAAGGAAGGTGCGGCGGCGTATGTTTACTCAAGCCAATTTATTTTTAGCTCTTTTACTTGTAATCGCACTTATGGCAAAAAATCATTCATTAATTTTGGCGGTCTCTGTGCTGATTGTCATAAAGCTCGTTGGACTCGATCAAAAGATTTTCCCGATGCTGCAATCAAAAGGCATCAATTGGGGTGTGACAGTCATTACAATTGCGGTACTCGTTCCAATTGCAACAGGTGACATTGGATTTAAACAGCTTGGAGAAGCCATGAAATCATCCTACGCTTGGATTGCACTTGGTGCGGGTATATTAGTAGCACTCATTGCGAAGAATGGCATTGTCCTACTGGAAAATGATCCGCATATTACGACAGCACTTGTGTTTGGTACAATTTTGGCAGTTAGTTTATTTAAAGGAGTGGCAGTTGGTCCACTGATCGGGGCAGGAATTGCTTATTTAGCAATGCAGGCTGTGAAGTTTTTTAGCGGATAAAGAGAGCGTGGTGATGCCACTCTCTTTTTTTATTTTTGTTTTGTGAGCTTTTGCAAAAAAACATAATTAAATATAATATAAGAATGAAAATCCCTAGATTCCATGCCGGAAACGATAGGCTAGGAAAAAAAATATCAAAAAAAATTATAGTTAAACATTTAACAAATGTCTGATTATTGTTTATAATGGGAATAGGCTTAATTTTAAACTCATGCATCACACAAGATAAATGAGTCGAAAAGCGCTCTTACCGTATAGGTAAATGTAAGCATTTACTTTTTAAAACCTATCGTCATATTTGGATAGGATAGCGCTTTCAAAAGCGAGGATTCTGCAACGAAGGGGAATTTTTTTAAAAAGGGGAGATTAACATGACAGCAACAAGAGGTCTTGAAGGTATCGTGGCAACAACTTCATCCGTAAGCTCAATTATTGATGATACTCTTACTTATGTAGGGTACAATATCGATGATTTAACTGAAAAAGCTTCATTCGAAGAAATTGTCTACCTGTTATGGCACTTAAAGCTGCCGAATGAGCAGGAGCTAAGTGAACTAAAACAGCAGCTCAATGAGAACGCTCAAATTCCGCAGGAAATCATTGAGCACTTTCAATCTTATTCGCTTGACAGTGTTCATCCAATGTCAGCGATTCGGACGGCAGTATCCTTATTAGGCTTACTTGATGACGAATCAGAGGTCATGGACAAAGAAGCGAATTACCGAAAAGCCATTCGTCTTCAGGCGAAAATATCAGGACTTGTCGCTGCATTTTCACGCATTCGAAAGGGACTTGAGCCTGTACAACCGAAAGAAGAATACAGCTATGCTGAGAACTTCTTGTATATGCTTAAGGGAGAAGAACCATCTTCAGTAGAAATTGAAGCCATTGATAAAGCTTTGATCCTACATGCAGATCATGAATTGAACGCTTCGACATTTACAGCGAGAGTATGTGTTGCTACACTATCAGATATTTACTCTGGTGTGACAGCTGCCATTGGCGCTCTAAAGGGGCCTCTTCATGGTGGTGCCAATGAAGGCGTCATGAAGATGCTCACAGAAATTGGGGAAGTTGAAAACGTAGATTCATATATTCATGGTAAGCTAGAGAAGAAAGAGAAAATCATGGGCTTTGGCCACAGAGTATACCGACAAGGTGACCCTCGTGCAAAGCACTTAAAAGAAATGAGCCAGCGCTTAACAAACCTCACTGGCGAGCCGAAATGGTATGAAATGTCTGTTCGCGCAGAGGAAATCGTGACATCAGAGAAGAATCTTCCACCAAATGTTGATTTTTATTCTGCATCTGTATATCACAGTCTTGGGATTGATCATGACTTATTCACACCAATCTTTGTGATTAGTCGATTCTCTGGATGGATTGCACACATTTTAGAGCAATATGACAACAATCGTCTCATCCGTCCGAGAGCTGATTACATTGGACCTGATCTTCAAACGTTTGTACCGATTGGTGAAAGAGACTAATGTTTATAGAATAAGCGGAGGCTGATCCGATGAACCATTCAGTCTCCATATCAACAAAAAACGAACTATGTGAAAAACTTCTTTGCTTGCAGACAAACAAGCTTTGAAGTTTCAAATATTCACTACATAACCTGGGAGGTAATATCATTGTCACAAGGCGAAAAAATTACAGTTACTGGCGGCGTATTGAATGTACCAAATAATCCAATCATCCCGTTTATCGAAGGGGACGGAATTGGTCCTGATATTTGGAAAGCAGCATCAAGAGTTCTTGAAGCAGCTGTAGAAAAAGCATACAAAGGCGAAAAGCAAATCACTTGGAAAGAAGTATACGCAGGTGAGAAAGCTTACAATAAAACTGGCGAGTGGCTTCCCGAGCAAACACTTGAAGACATTCGTGAATATTTAATTGCGATTAAAGGCCCGCTGACAACACCAATTGGTGGAGGAATCCGTTCATTGAACGTAGCACTAAGACAAGAGCTTGATTTATTCACTTGCTTACGTCCAGTTCGCTGGTTCAAAGGTGTACCATCTCCTGTTAAACGTCCACAGGACACAGATATGGTCATCTTCCGTGAGAACACTGAGGATATCTATGCAGGAATTGAGTATGCCAAAGGGTCAGACGAAGTGAAAAAATTAATCAACTTCTTAAAAGACGAATTAGGTGTTAACAAGATCCGTTTCCCAGAAACATCAGGTATCGGAATCAAACCAGTGTCTGAAGAAGGAACATCTCGTCTTGTCAGAGCAGCTATCCAATATGCGATTGACCAAGGCCGTAAGTCTGTGACACTTGTTCACAAAGGAAACATCATGAAGTTTACAGAAGGCGCATTTAAAAACTGGGGCTATGAAGTAGCTGAAAAAGAGTTCGGCGATCAAGTATTCACATGGGCGCAATATGACCGTATTGCTGAACAAGAAGGCAAGGATGCGGCAAACAAAGCGCAAAGTGAAGCAGAAGCTGCTGGCAAAATCATTGTCAAAGACAGCATTGCAGATATTTTCCTACAACAAATCCTGACTCGTCCAAGTGAGTTTGATGTCGTCGCAACAATGAACTTAAACGGAGACTACATTTCAGATGCACTTGCAGCACAAGTTGGTGGAATTGGTATCGCACCTGGTGCAAACATCAACTACGAAACAGGACACGCTATTTTTGAAGCGACTCACGGAACAGCACCGAAATATGCTGGTCTAGATAAAGTGAACCCATCTTCTGTTCTTCTATCAGGTGTATTATTACTTGAGCACCTTGGTTGGCAGGAAGCAGCAGATCTAGTCATTCAATCAGTTGAAAAAACAATTGAATCAAAAGTCGTAACTTACGATTTTGCTAGATTAATGGATGGTGCGACAGAAGTGAAGTGCTCTGAATTTGCTGACGAGCTTATTAAAAACTTATCTTGATTCTGAAACGTGAAAGGGGAAAAGGGAAATGGCAAACAAGCGTAAAAAAGTATCTGTCATCGGAGCGGGCTTTACTGGAGCAACAACGGCGTTTCTAACTGCACAGAAGGAATTAGCGGATGTCGTATTAGTCGACATCCCGCAACTTGAAAACCCGACAAAAGGGAAAGCACTGGATATGCTAGAAGCAAGTCCAGTTCAAGGCTTTGATGCAAATATTACAGGCACTTCAAACTACGAAGATACAGCCGGTTCTGATGTCGTGGTCATTACGGCAGGCATTGCAAGAAAACCGGGCATGAGCCGTGACGACCTTGTGTCAACGAATGAAAAAATCATGCGTAGTGTGACACGTGAAATCGTCAAATATTCTCCAGAAGCGATCATTGTGGTCTTAACAAACCCTGTTGATGCCATGACATATGCCGTTTATAAAGAATCAGGATTGCCAAAAGAACGAGTCATCGGACAATCAGGGATTTTGGATACCGCTCGATTCAGAACGTTCGTTGCCCAAGAATTAAATCTATCTGTTAAAGATGTAACAGGTTTTGTTCTTGGTGGACACGGTGACGATATGGTTCCACTTGTTCGTTACTCTTATGCAGGCGGGATTCCGCTTGAAACATTGATTCCAAAAGACCGAATCGATGCAATTGTCGAAAGAACAAGAAAAGGCGGCGGAGAGATTGTCAATCTCTTAGGAAACGGTAGCGCGTATTATGCTCCGGCTGCTTCACTTGTTGAAATGGTTGAGGCGATCCTAAAAGATCAGCGACGCGTCATCCCAACGATTGCATATCTTGAAGGTGAATATGGCTACGAAGGCATTTACCTTGGGGTTCCAACAATTGTAGGTGGAAACGGTCTTGAGCAAATCATCGAGCTTGAACTCACACAAGAAGAAAAAAGTCAGCTTGACCGCTCAGTTGAATCTGTTAAAAATGTGATGAAAGTATTATCTTAATATGATAAAAAAGAAGGCTTCTCTTCAGGGAGGCCTTCTTTTTGTATACAAAACAAAACTTGTCGAATTTTTAAATTGTCCTCTTGTTAAGCTTTCGTTAAAATGTAATAGAAAGCATCACGTCTTGCTTTCCGTAAAAGACAAAAAATACGGATGTAGGGGAAATCACTAATTGGAGGCACAACATGAATAAAAAAATATTAGTTGTGGATGATGAAGAATCAATTGTAACACTTCTAAGTTATAACCTTGAAAGAGCAGGCTATGATGTCGTCACAGCAAGAGACGGGGAAGAAGCGCTTGAGAAAGCAGCGAGTGAACAACCGGACCTCATTGTGTTAGATTTGATGCTTCCAAAAATGGATGGCATTGAAGTGTGCAAACAACTGAGAATTCAAAAAATGATGTTCCCTATCTTAATGCTAACCGCAAAAGATGATGAATTTGATAAAGTACTTGGGCTAGAACTCGGGGCGGATGATTACATGACAAAACCGTTCAGCCCTAGAGAAGTGGGCGCTCGGGTCAAAGCAATTTTAAGAAGAGCACAACAAGCACAGCCAGTTCCTTTACAAGAAGAGAAGGAAGAGGTTGCTGTAGATCAAATCAAAATCGGCGAACTCAGGATTTTGCCTGAACATTACGAAGTGTATTTCAAAGAAGAACGCTTAGAATTAACGCCAAAAGAGTTTGAGCTCCTTCTTTACTTGGCCAAACATAAAGGCCGTGTTCTCACACGTGACCTATTATTAAGTGCTGTTTGGAATTATGACTTTGCAGGTGATACACGGATTGTTGATGTACATATAAGCCACTTGAGGGACAAGATCGAAAAGAATACGAAAAAACCAACATATATAAAAACCATTCGGGGACTAGGCTACAAATTGGAGGAGCCTAAACAGCATGAGTAAAATCAGAACCCGCCTGTTTTCGGGGCTCATCTTTCTCCTGTTTATTGTCTTTGTTGGGCTCGGTGTTTTTTTAGATCACATGTTTCATGTCTTTTACGAAACAAAATTAACGGATCGAATGGAAAAAGAATCGAGCTTTCTCCTTTCCTCTATGAATGCGGATGATCTTGCTGCAAACCAAAATGAGGAGGTTCTTCAAAAGGCAAAGCAGAATCTAGATATGGATGGATCGATCGTAGACCTCAAGGGGAATGTGATACATACAACCGGTCAAGGAAATCAAAGTGTCATCAAGCAAAGTAAGCTGAAACTTGATCGCATTGAACGAGAAGGAACCATCATTGATGATAAACGGGATGCTTTTTTTCATTATGCCATCCCGATTATGAAACAAAACGAACCTGCGGGGTATCTGTTTCTTCAAGGGTCGTTTCAGCCTATAAATGAAATTGATCGTCAGCTTTGGCTCGCACTTGCCTTTTGTCTTGGATCAGCTGTCATCATTATCGTCTTCTTCGGCTATCGCATGTCGATGAAGTATGTCAAGCCGATTGATTATGCGACAAAGGTAGCAAAACAATTAGAACGCGGCAATTATGACACGAATCATTACGAAGAGCTGATTATTGAAACAAGTGAGCTCAATACATCAATGAAGCGCCTTGCAGAAAGCCTTCAGGAAATGACCAGTGCGGGTGAAATGCAGAGAGACCGTCTTCAAACGGTCATTGAAAACATTGGTGCGGGGATTATTCTCATTGATAAGATGGGTTATATCAATTTGATCAACCGTACATTCCGCAAACAATTTAAAGTGCAAAAACACATTTACATGCACAAGCTGTATCATGAAACCTTTACAAATCATGAGATTATTGAATTAATCGATGAAATCTTCATGACAGAAACCAAGGTTCGTAAATTACTCCGTCTCGAAGTAGAAATTGAGCGTCGCTACTTCCAAGTGGATGGCGTCCCAATTTTAAGTACTGACGATGAATGGAAAGGGATTGTCCTTGTGTTTCATGATGTGACGGAAACAAAGCGTTTAGAAGAAATGCGAAAAGACTTTGTGGCAAACGTTTCGCATGAGCTAAAAACACCGGTTACGTCTATTAAAGGGTTCTCTGAAACGCTACTTGACGGTGCCATTGATGACAAAGAAGCGTTAACAGAATTCCTTTCAATCATACTAAAAGAAAGTGTCCGTTTAGAAACCCTTATTCAAGATTTACTAGATCTATCTAAAATTGAACAGCAGCACTTTAAACTCAATATCCAAGAAGCCAATGCGACTGAAATCATTCAGGAGATTGAATTGTTACTGAAACATAAAGTAGCTGAAAAAGGAATTCAGCTGCATGTTCGAATCCCGAAAGAGCCTGTCTATGTCATGGCGGATCCATTGAGATTAAAACAAATTTTCCTCAACCTCGTAAACAATGCACTGACGTATACCCCAGAAGGCGGGAGTGTCACAATTAGTGCGAGACCAAGGAAGGATGGATGTGAATTCGATGTGGCAGATACAGGGATTGGTATGAAGAAAAAAGAGATTCCAAGAATTTTCGAGAGATTTTATCGAATCGATAAGGATAGAAGCAGGAATTCTGGTGGTACAGGGCTTGGGCTAGCCATTGTGAAACACCTTGTTGAAGCGCATGGAGGAACGATCTCTGTCCGTAGTAAACAAGGAAAAGGAACGACCTTTACAGTGATTTTGAAGGAAAAATAGAAAATATTGAGATGGGCGTTAAAATTTACATGATCTTTACAAAGTATTCACGATTCTTTAAACAATCATTGGTAGGATGAATAGGAACCCCTTCATCCAAGGAGCCAATTTGGAAGGACGAAAACACTTGTTGTTTTCGTCCCTTTTTTATGTAGGCCGGTCTATTTTCTTTTCAAAATAAACTTTGATAAAATGAAGATACGAAGTGTGAAAGAGACGGCTGAGATAGCTCAGTCGATGGAGGAATAAAAAGATGACAGATAAAAAGAAATTAGTACTTGTAGATGGAAACAGTCTTGCCTATCGGGCATTTTTTGCTTTACCGCTCTTATCAAATGATAAAGGCGTACATACAAATGCCATTTATGGTTTTGCGATGATCTTAATGAAAATGCTGGAGGACGAGAAGCCGTCACATATGCTCGTTGCATTCGATGCAGGAAAGACAACCTTCCGTCATGAAACGTTTAAAGAATATAAAGGCGGAAGACAAAAAACGCCGCCAGAGCTTTCGGAGCAAATGCCATTTATCCGTGAATTACTAGACGCTTATAATGTCAAAAGGTACGAGCTTCCTCAATATGAGGCAGATGATATTATTGGTACATTAGCGGTTGAGGCTGAGAAAGACGGTTTTGAAGTCAAAATCTTCTCAGGAGATAAAGACTTAACGCAACTTTCAACAGATCAGACAACGGTTGCCATTACGAAAAAAGGCATCACAGAAGTCGAATATTACACACCGGCTCATATTGAAGAAAAATACGGACTCCGTCCAGACCAAATCATTGATATGAAAGGGTTAATGGGAGATGCCTCAGATAATATTCCAGGGGTACCTGGTGTTGGTGAAAAAACAGCGATCAAACTGCTTAAACAGTTTGAAACGGTTGAAAACGTGCTTGAACATATTGACGAAGTCAGTGGCAAGAAGTTAAAGGAAAAGCTTGAAGAACATAAAGAACAAGCAGTGATGAGTAAAAAACTAGCGACGATTCTCGTAGAAGCACCTATCGATGTGTCAAGTAAAGATCTCGCTTATGAAGGCCCTCACACGGATCAAGTGATTTCCCTCTATAAAGAACTCGGTTTTCAAACATTGCTAGAGCGACTGGGAGAAGCACCAGAAACGGAACAGGTCGAAGTCGAAGCGTTAGATGTCACAAAAGTCACCGATGTAACGGATGACATGCTGACAGATCAAGCTGCTCTTGTAGTAGAACAGCTTGGAGATAATTATCATGAAGCGGACTTGATCGGTTTTGCGATCCATAATGAAAACGGTGCGTTTTTTATCACAAAAGAAGATGCTCTTCAATCAGAAGCATTTACACAATGGGCACAAGATGAAACAAAGAAAAAATGGGTCTTTGATTCAAAAAGAGCAGTGGTCGCCCTTAGATGGCATCATGTTGATTTAAAAGGTGTCGATTACGACGTCCTGCTTGCTTCATATGTCGTCAATCCGCAGAAATCTTATGAGGACGTTGCGAGTGTGGCAAAGGAATATGGCCTACATTTGTCCCTTTCTGATGAAAAGGTGTATGGAAAAGGAGCAAAGCAGGCGATTCCGCATGAAGACGAACTAAAAGATCATCTTGGCCGCAAAGCAGCTGCAATCTCTGCGTTGCATGACCTGACTCTTGAAGCCTTAGAAAAAAATGATCAGCACGAACTATACGAAGATTTAGAACTACCACTTGCGCTCATCTTAGGTGAAATGGAATCTCTCGGTGTAAAAGTCGATGTAGAACGCTTAGAGAAAATGGGCGAAGAATTAACGAAGAAGCTCAAGGAGTATGAAGAAACCATTCATCGTTTAGCAGGAGAAACCTTTAATATCAACTCTCCTAAACAGCTCGGTGTTATTTTGTTTGAAAAGCTCGGTCTACCGGTCATTAAAAAGACAAAAACAGGCTATTCAACGTCTGCCGATGTGCTTGAAAAGCTTGAAGATCAGCATGAGATTATCCGTTCGATTCTTCATTACCGCCAAATTGGAAAGCTACAATCCACGTATGTGGAAGGTTTAATGAAAGTGACGCGTAAGGATACCCATAAAGTTCATACAAGGTTTAATCAGGCACTCACCCAAACAGGAAGGCTTAGCTCAACGGATCCAAACCTTCAAAATATCCCGATACGGTTGGAAGAAGGACGGAAAATTCGTCAAGCATTCGTTCCTTCAAAGGAAGGTTGGCTCATTTTTGCAGCTGACTATTCACAAATCGAGCTGCGTGTGCTCGCTCATATTTCTCAAGATGAGAACTTAATCGAAGCCTTTACGCAAGATATGGATATTCATACAAAAACGGCAATGGATGTGTTCCATGTATCTGAAGAAGAAGTGACTTCCTCTATGCGAAGACAAGCGAAAGCTGTTAACTTCGGGATTGTTTATGGCATTAGTGATTATGGGCTTTCCCAAAACCTTGGAATCACAAGAAAAGAAGCAGCGGCGTTTATTGATCGATATTTAACAAGCTTTGAAGGCGTGAAAACCTATATGGAAGACATCGTGCAGGAAGCGAAACAAAAGGGCTATGTCACCACACTATTGAAGCGTAGACGTTATATACCAGATATCACAAGCCGTAATTTTAATATCAAAAGCTTTGCAGAAAGAACAGCGATGAATACACCGATTCAAGGAAGTGCCGCAGATATCATTAAAAAAGCAATGATTGATATGGCACGGAAGCTAAAGGAAGAGAACTTAGAGGCAAACCTGCTATTGCAAGTACATGATGAATTGATTTTTGAAGCACCAAAAGAAGAAATCGCCATCTTAGAAAAGCTGGTCCCTGAAGTCATGGAAAATGCGCTTCAGCTTGATGTGCCGCTGAAAGTTGATTTTGCTTCAGGTCCATCTTGGTATGACGCAAAATAAATAGAGAAAGAAAAAGGAGCGAGGAGAATGCCGGAATTACCAGAAGTCGAAACCGTCCGGCGCACTCTTAAGCGGTTAGTCAAAGGAAAAACGATTGAAACGGTCGAGATAAAATGGCCAAATATCATCAAACGTCCTGGTGAACCGGAAGAGTTTGCAAGAAGGATGGTAGGAGAAACCATACAGAGCATTGAAAGAAGAGGGAAATTCCTACTCTTTCATTTAGACCACTATGTGATGGTCTCCCATTTAAGGATGGAAGGGAAATACCGTGTCCATGAGGCGCACGAGCCTTATGATAAACACGTACATGTTGTCTTTGCGTTTACAGATGGTACCGAGCTTCGGTACCATGATGTGCGTAAATTTGGCACGATGCACTTATTTCATCCTGGTGAAGAAGAAAAAGAGTTGCCACTATCACAGCTAGGTTACGAGCCTTTTTCAGCATCATTTACACCAGAATATTTATGGGAACGATTAAAAAAGACCTCCCGTGTAGTAAAGACCGCCTTGCTTGACCAAAAGATTGTGGTAGGGCTTGGCAATATTTATGTGGATGAGGTGCTCTTTAAGTCACGCATTCACCCAGAAACAAAAGCGAATCAGCTTAGTCTTGAAGCGTGCAAAGTGCTGCATCATCATATCATTGACACACTACAAGTGGCAGTTGATGCAGGAGGGAGCACGATTCGTTCCTATATCAACTCACAAGGAGATATAGGAACATTTCAATTGCAGCTCCTTGTATATGACAGGCGGGGTGAGCCTTGCCAGACATGTGGAAGTGTGATTGAGAAAACGGTCGTTGGAGGGCGTGGCACTCATTTTTGTGTCACTTGCCAAAAGCGACCTTTATAAAGGGGTGCCATCAGCATGCTCCCTTTTTGTCATGCATACGATAAAAAACATTCATTTTCCAGCAAGGTGTAGACTGACACACAGCCCACCTGCTCTTCATATAGTGAAGGAGAGTCTGAAGATCCTTAGGCTCTGGATCATCGTTGCATGAACAGAAAGGAAGAGTTCAGGTATGATTTCGATTTCGCTCCTATTTTTAGCTATTGCAGTCAGCATCGATAGCTTTTCGGTTGGCTTTACGTACGGTCTTCGTCAAATGAGGATTCCTTTTAAGGCCATTGCCATCATTGCATGCTGTTCAGGGATTGTCCTGCTCATTTCCATGCTGATTGGCAATCTACTCACCACATTCCTCCCTGTTTCAGTAACAGATAAACTAGGTGGAGGTATTTTGATCGCCATTGGTCTTTGGGTGTTGTACCAATTTTATAAACCAGCGAAAGAACGTGACATGCTTCTTCATGAAAAAACATTGCTTAACGTAGAAGTACAGTCTCTTGGGCTTGTCATTCAAATTTTACGAAAACCAACAAGCGCCGATATTGATCGTTCTGGAACAATCAATGGAATGGAAGCCGTGTTACTTGGGATTGCGTTATCCATTGATGCATTCGGTGCAGGGATTGGCGCTGCCATTTTAGGGTTTTCCCCCATTGTGATGAGCGTGACGGTGGCCGTGATGAGTTCCCTTTTTGTTTGTCTTGGAATTCGAGCCGGACATTATTTGTCAAACTGGCGCTGGATTGATAAACTTGCATGCTTACCAGGGCTCTTACTCATTTTAATTGGTGTTTGGAAGCTGTAAAGGAGGAAATAGATTGACGCTCGTGATCGGGTTAACAGGCGGGATTGCTAGTGGAAAAAGCACAGTCTCGCATATGATAAAAGAGCAGGGCATTCGAGTCGTGGATGCAGATGTCATCGCAAAAGAAGTGGTTGCGCCCGGGAAACCAGCGCTACATCAAATCGTTGAAACGTTTGGAGAAGATGTTTTGCTTCCAAGTGGTGAACTAAATAGGGAGCGTCTTGGCACGATCATCTTTTCAGACGAACAAAAAAGGCAGCAGCTAAATGGCATTGTTCACCCCGAGGTGAGAAAAGAAATGTTGAAGCAGCGGGACGAAGGGATTGATCATGGAGAAGCTTTTGTTGTGCTGGACATTCCGCTTTTATTTGAAAGTAAACTAGAGGGTCTAGTTGATCGCATTCTCGTTGTGTATACAACTCCTGAACTTCAGCTATCCAGACTAATGAAGCGAAATGACCTCAGTGAAGAAGATGCATTGAAACGCATGCATGCCCAGCAGTCTCTTGAAGACAAGTGTCAAAAAGCAGATCATGTCATTGATAATACAAAAGAATTGGCATGTACGCGAAAACAATTACAGAACATATTAAACGAATGGGAACATACAGATAAGTAAGAGTACATACACGTACTCTTCTTTTTTTACGCTTTTTTCTTATTTTAAATGAAAAGATCAGCCCTTTTTAGAAAATATACGTTTAAATACTGGCAATCACCATCTAATGTGATATACTAATTTCATAAAAGAATTTATTGAGTATAACACATAATAGAGGAGTGACCTGTTCATGAAGGTAAAAGCAGCGATCAATGGGTTTGGCAGAATTGGACGCATGGTCTTCAGAAAAGCAATGCTTGACGATCAAATTCAAATTGTTGCGATTAATGCAAGTTATCCTGCTGAAACGCTAGCACATTTAATTAAGTATGACACAAATCATGGACGTTACGAATACGACGTTGTAGCAGAAGATGATGCCTTAATTGTGAATGGAAAAAGAGTATTTTTACTAAATAACAGAGACCCGAAGCGACTTCCATGGGGAGAGCTTGGGATTGATATCGTGATAGAAGCAACAGGTAAGTTTAATGCAAAGGATCAAGCGATGGGGCATATAGATGCTGGAGCGAAAAAAGTCATTTTAACCGCACCAGGTAAAAACGAAGACATCACCATTGTGATGGGAGTCAATGAAGATGAATTGGATCCTGAAAAGCATGTCATCATTTCAAACGCATCATGTACAACCAATTGTTTAGCACCAGTTGTGAAACTGCTAGATGATGAATTCGGGATTGATAACGGATTAATGACGACAGTACATGCGTATACAAATGATCAAAAAAATATCGACAACCCACATAAGGATTTACGCCGAGCAAGAGCGTGTGCTCAGTCCATCATTCCAACAACGACGGGTGCCGCTAAAGCGCTTTCTTTGGTACTTCCACACTTGAGTGGAAAACTGCACGGACTTGCACTACGTGTGCCAGTATCGAATGTGTCAATGGTAGATCTCGTTGTAGACTTGAAGAAAGATGTCACAGCAGAAGAAGTAAATGCCGCTTTCTCTCATGCATCAAAAACATCTCTCGCTGGCATATTAGATTATACGGATGAACCGCTTGTCTCAACAGACTTTAACACAAATCCGTATTCAGCTGTCGTCGATGGACTAACGACGATGGTGATGGAAGGTCGAAAAGTGAAGGTTCTTGCATGGTATGACAATGAATGGGGTTATTCATGTAGAGTCGTTGATTTGGTGAAGTTTGTTGGCTCACAGATGAAGGAGTTATCTGCTGTTTGAAATGAGGAAGACCAACCTTTGTCAAGAAATGAGAGAAAATCCCACTAAAATCACAGCTTGCAAAATAGGTCTAAACAAAGTATACTGATTTTCGTGAACTTCTTGTTCGCAGACTCATTCGGGTATACTTAAAGGGTTAGGACCTCTTAGGACTAACTTTCCCCCGTGGTATATGTCCGGTCCGGCTGCATAGAACTTCACTCTTTCATTCTTGTTTAAGGGGGGTCCATGATGGAAACAATCGGACGTCACGTTATCTCCGAGCTATGGGGATGCGACTGTGATAAACTGAACGACATGGATTTTATTGAAAAAACATTTGTAAATGCAGCTTTGAAATCAGGAGCTGAAGTAAGAGAGGTTGCGTTTCATAAATTTGCACCTCAAGGCGTAAGTGGGGTTGTCATTATTTCTGAATCTCATTTGACAATTCACAGCTTTCCTGAACATGGTTATGCGAGCATAGATGTCTATACTTGCGGCGACCTAGATCCGAATATTGCAGCTGACTATATCGGTGATGAATTAGGTGCTGAAACAAGAGAAAACATCGAAATTCCTCGAGGCATGGGACCTGTTCAAGTCAAACAGGCAGAAGCCAAAGCACTATAAACATAAAAAAGATGACAATGGGAGCTGGCCAAAAGCATTGAATGCCTTTGTGTTATGCTCCTTTTTATATTTGTTCCAAACACAAAATCAAATATTTCCCACCTTCTCTATACTTTTGTTCTAGGAAAACAAAGGTTTTTTTTATAAAATGAAGAAGAGGAGTCACAACAAAGGGGATACGTGTATGACTTTAGGACAAAAGTTGAAACGATACATGTCAAATCATACGGAAACGTCTGACCATCATCCAGTGTCGGAGTTGAAAAGCCGTTACTACAAATCGACAAATTCACACGTTTTTCAAGCCGTGGAAGCGGTGCTTTCTCAAAATGAACGATATCAAGTGACATCTGTTTCAGCAGAACGAGGTGAAATAAGTGCCAACATACGAAAGCCTAAAAAAGCCTTTCTCGTGGCGACGATCATTTCAATTCGACCTTTTGAAACAGCTGTTGATTTTAATGTAACAACAGAAACGGCTCTACCAACTGACTTTGGTTATAGTCAAAAAAACGTTCTGGTATTATATGAAGAACTGGATAAACAACTTCCAAGAATAGATCGGAGCTGATGAAATGAAGTGTCCCACATGTCAGCACCTTGGAACAAGGGTGCTTGATTCAAGACCAGTAGATGAAGGAAAATCCATCCGTCGTAGAAGAGAGTGTGAAAGTTGCCAATATCGCTTTACGACATTTGAGAAATTAGAACAATTGCCACTCATTGTCGTGAAAAAAGAAGGCATACGAGAGGAATTTAGTAGGGAAAAAATGCTAAGAGGACTTATCAAAGCCTGCGAAAAGCGTCCTGTCTCCTTAAAACAGCTAGAAGATGTCTGTTTTAACATCGAAAAAGAGCTGCGTAATCAAGGCATGTCAGAAGTGAAAAGCGAGCTTGTCGGTGAAATGGTGATGGACGAGCTGGCGAAAATTGATGAAGTGTCCTACGTTCGATTCGCCTCAGTGTATCGTCAATTTAAAGATATCAATGTGTTTATTGATGAATTAAAAGACTTATTAAAAAAAGAACGTTAAAAAGAGCTTGAGATTCTTCATGCTCTTTTTCCTACGTAAAGCGTAAAACATCAAAAGAGTGTACAATGGAAAGTATCGCACGTAAGGGAGGATCAGCATATGACAGAGCATTGGAAGGAAGTGCTAGCCGTCGATCCGTATGTCGTCAAAAGCGCTTCATTGCTCGGAGACATCGATAGACAGCTTATCACTCTTTTATATCAACCGCTCATAGGCATGTCCGCTTTTAGCTTATATATGACGCTTTGGGGGGAACTGGAACAGAACCGTATGTGGGGGAAGCCCGCACCTCATCGGCAACTCATGGTGATGCTTCAAACGAATTTAAATGATATTTTTGAAGAACGTTTAAAGCTCGAAGCCATTGGCTTACTTCGCACATATGAACAGGAAACGGAAGAGGGCAGACTGTTTACATATGAGCTCGTGCCGCCACTTAGACCAGATGAGTTTTTCCAAGATGGCATGCTAAATGTCCTTTTGTACCACCGCGTGGAGAAAGCCAAATATAGTCAGCTTCGTGATTATTTTTCTTATCCAAGTGTTCCTGCCGAAGCAAAGAACATTTCGCGCTCATTTGAAGACGTATTTCACGTACTGCAACCAGGTGAACGGAAAATGACGGAAGAAATTAATCAAGAATCATCGCTGGAAGATGGCTATGAATATGTGACAGTGGGATCTAGTCAGTCTGCACCTCTTTCAGATCAGTCCTTTGACTTTGATCTGTTATTGGCTGGGATGTCTGACATGATGATCCCAAGAAAAGCGCTCACCAAACAGGTGAAAGAGACAATCAAGAAATTAGCGGTCGTATATGGCATTACACCATTACAAATGCAAAACCTTGTTGCAGGTGCCTGTGGACCGGATCAGATGATCTCAACAGAGGATTTAAGAAAAGCAGCGCGGGATTGGTATCAAATCGAATACAGCGGTGACCAGCCGAAGCTGATTGATCAAAAACAGCCAAGACATTTACGTCATGATGATTTGCAGGGTGAAGCAAACACACCTGATGCCAAATTGATTGAAAAACTCAACCACATTTCGCCTAGAGAATTTCTAAAGGATATGGCAGATGGCGTTGAGCCGACCTACGCCGACTTAAGAATTATTGAAGAAATTATGCTTGAACAAAAGCTAGAGCCTGGCGTCATGAATGTCCTCATTTACTATACACTGCTCAAAACAGATATGAAGCTGTCAAAAACATATATGCAAAAAATTGCTGCACACTGGGTCAGAAAGAAAATTAAGACCGTGGCAGCCGCAATGAAGATTGCCAAAGAAGAGAACAGGCAAATGACAGAATGGGCACAGCAGAAGAAACAGCGCACATCCTATGGAACGAAACATGTCATTCGCGAAGAAAAATTGCCTGAATGGATGAAAGAAACTGAAACGAAAAAGCAACCATCAATTGATCAAGCAAATGATCTATCAACAGAAGATCTCGAACGAGAGAAAGAAAAATTGTTAGATCAATTTAAAAATATGAAGAAATACAATGCACATTAATGCGAGGTGAGAAAGAGATGAAACCGATCGGCCATTCATTTGAACAGCTAAAAGGACGAGTGGATTTTCGAGAGAGATATAATCAAATTAAAGAAAGTGTGTTATCCGATGGATACGTACAAGCCTTCTTGAAGGACCATCAAGATGAGATTGATGAAGACATGATCAATCGAAGCTTGAATCGACTGTTTGAGTATGTCCAGCAATCAAAGGGTTGCTCTTATTGCTTAAATGGAGAGGAGATCACTCCCATTTTAGATGGGTATCACCCGAAGCTTGTGGTAAAAGGGCGAAGCATTGATATTGAATATTCACCTTGTGCTGTGAAATTAAAACAAGATCGACAGAAAAGACAACAATCACTCATGAAAAGCATGTACATTCCGCAGAATGTCCTGCAAGCGACATTTACAGATTTGAATGTTGTTGGAAGACAAGAAGTGATTCAAAAAATCGGTCAATTCCTGCAAAGCTATGTTGAGACGGGTAAAGGAAAGGGCTTATATTTACACGGGAAATTTGGAGTAGGGAAGACATATATTCTTGCCGCGATTGCACAACAGCTCGCCGAAAAAGACTACCCATCTCTCCTTGTATACGTGCCTGAATTTGTGAGGGAATTAAAAAATTCATTAGCGGATCATACACTTGAAGAGAAGTTGAATATGGTCAAATCAACACCTATTTTAATGCTTGATGATATTGGGGCAGAGTCCATGACGAGCTGGGTGCGTGATGAATTGATCGGAACCATTTTGCAATATCGTATGGCTGAACAACTGCCGACCTTCTTCTCTTCTAACTTTTCGCTGAGTGAGCTAAAGCATCATTTCACCTATTCACAGCGTGGAGAAAAAGAAGAGGTCAAAGCCGCTCGTTTAATGGAACGGATCATGTATTTAGCAGAGCCTGTCTTGCTTGAAGGAGAGAACCGTCGTCATTTATAAGAGGAGGAATCGCAAGGGGGAGCAAATCATATGAACAAAAGAAAATGGCTTTTCGTTCTAGTGATTGGTGTTCTGGTGGGTGCGCTATGGTGGCTGAACAAACAGCACCTTCAGCTGTCACCAAAGGATGTGAAGGAGTGGGTGCTTCAATTTGGTATGCTGGCACCCATTGTTTTTCTTTTTTTATCCTTATTTCGTCCGTTTGTTCTTGTTCCTGTCACTGTCTTTTCATTAGCAGCTGGGCTTTCATTCGGCAGCGTACTTGGGACGATTTATGCCTTATTCGGAGCTACAGCCGGCGCCACAGGATCTTTTTGGCTTGCTTCTACCTTTCATACAAATAAGCGTAAAACCGAATCAAGCAACCGGAAACGACAAGCAGTGATGTCGCGTATTCAGCAGCATGGTTTCATTTATATTTTATTACTGCGAATTGCTCCAATTCATTTTGATTTTGTGAGCTATGCGGCTGCAGCCTCTCGTGCCACATATCCCGCGTTTGTAGCTGCCACCTTTGTAGGATTGATACCCGGTACGATCGCGTTAAATGTCCTTGGTTCAAGTGTTGTCAGCGGAAATTATGTATCATTGGCAATTGTCTCTTTGATTTATTTGATTTTCATTTTGGTCCCGCTGATCTTAAAAAGAAAGATGCCTGATTTATTTTAGGCGTCTATTTTTTATGATCTCCCCATATATATGTAACAGATGTCGTTAGGGGGGACAAACATGCTTGAAATAATCTTTGAAGATGAATATGATACCGCCGCTTTTTTACATCTTGCTGAGCACTTGGACAGTCGGCATCACATGTCAATTCAACAAGGGAAGAATCGTCTTCTCATTGCAACCAAAGAATCAGAAGAAGCACTTGTGCATTTCGTGCGTCCATTACTGGTTCACTTTTTTTTGGAATGCAAAGAAAATGAACGTATGCGTAGCATCCTTGAAAACACATACTTATTTAAAGATCCAGAAGAACAGCACCAAATTCTATCCATCGCCCATAGCCTCATCAAGGGGGATATAGACGATATTCCTGGCATTCATCAAGAGCCTTCAAGGGAATTACTTTTAAAGAAAGAACTTGAGACGCTCTCATTGCAACAAGGGATTTTTTCAATTGGCTCATTTATGAGGTTTAGGCTCTCAGAATATGATGAGCGGCTGAAGCATTATGTCGAGGTAGCCATTGAAGAATATAAGATGGAGCAAGAATACCAAAACTTTATCCAATCACTTCGAGACTATGTGATGAAAAGAGAACCTAAGCTGGACAAAGTACATGTTGTGCATCAAGATCGTCTATTGATTTGGGAATTTCGCTACGCATCAGAGCGTGATCAAAAACAATACATAGACAGACAGTTCGTAAGAGAGCATCCAATGTATATTGATTCGCAGCTTATCGCACCGCTTGTATCCATTGCCCCGGAAAAGATTGCCCTTTTTACAAATGACACCGGTCATTCAATGGTACAAACCATCCAGAATATTTTTCAAGAAAGGGTGGAGGTATTCCCGCCTCACGCGTTTCAGGAGCAGAATGTTCGTTTTGTACATGACCACTATGAAAAGAAAAATGCAAAGCTTTCTTGATTTTCACGAAAAAACGTTTTATAATACGGTGTAACTTCATACAGAGACCGTATTGATAAGGACATGATCAAATGAATACCGGCTGAAAGAGAGGGGAGCCATGGCTGAAAGCTTCCTAGCAGAGGATCATTTGCTTTACCACCTTTGAACATCAGCTGTGAATGTATCTAGTAATAGCTGACGGGAATTCCCGTTATCGAACCACAAGCCGTATTTGCGTATGCGTGAAATTGCAAATTCGGGAAAAAGGGTGGAACCACGATTCCGTTTATTCAACCTCGTCCCTTTCCAGGGGGCGGGGTTTTTATATTGCCAAAAAAAGGAGTGACCAGAGATGTCAGAACAAATTCAACTTACATTTCCAGATGGAGCAGTCAAGGAGTTTGATAAAACAGCCACAACAGAAGACATCGCGGCATCAATTAGCCCGGGCCTAAAGAAAAAAGCGCTTGCCGGTAAACTGAACGGTAAAGAAATAGATCTGCGTACGCCGCTTTTAGAAAGTGGCACTATTGAGATCATCACTGATAAAAGTGAAGAAGCACTTGATATTATGCGCCACAGCACAGCGCATTTATTGGCGCAAGCGATTAAACGTCTGTATGGAAAAGAGCATCATGTCCAGTTTGGCGTAGGTCCTGTCATCGAAAATGGCTTCTACTACGATGTCGATATCGATGTGGCCATTACACCAGAAGATTTACCAAAGATTGAAAAAGAAATGAAAAAGATCATCAACAGCAATTTGCCAATTGAGCGTATTGAAGTGTCAAGAGAAGAGGCAAAAGCGCGCTTTGAAGCAATTGGCGATCAATTGAAGCTAGAGCTGTTAGAGGCCATTCCAGAAGGTGAAGCAGTCACTATTTACGAACAAGGAGAATTCTTTGACCTTTGTCGCGGAATTCATGTGCCATCTACAGGGAAAATCAAAGAGTTCAAACTATTAAGCCTTGCAGGTGCATACTGGAGAGGCGATAGTAACAATCAAATGCTTCAACGTATTTACGGTACAGCTTTCTTCAATAAAGAAGATTTAAATGAACATTTACGTATACTAGAAGAAGCAAAAGAACGTGACCATCGTAAACTTGGAAAAGAGCTAAAACTCTTTGCGAATTCTCAAAAGGTTGGTCAAGGTCTTCCGCTTTGGTTACCAAAAGGGGCAACGATTCGACGCGTCATTGAGCGTTACATTGTGGACAAAGAAGTGCGTCTTGGCTATGAGCATGTATACACACCAGTTCTAGCAAGTGTAGAATTGTATAAAACATCAGGCCACTGGGCGCATTATCAGGAAGATATGTTCCCAGTGATGGAAATGGATAACGAAGATCTTGTCCTTCGTCCAATGAACTGCCCGCACCATATGATGATTTATAAAAATGAACCGCATAGCTATCGTGAACTGCCAATTCGGATTGCAGAGCTTGGAACCATGCACCGCTATGAAATGTCAGGTGCTTTATCAGGACTTCAACGTGTACGCGGCATGACGTTAAACGATGCACATATCTTTGTTCGTCCAGATCAGATCAAAGACGAGTTCATTCGGACTGTTCGTTTAATTGAAGAAGTGTATCAAGACTTCGGCTTAAATGATTATACTTTCCGTTTGTCTTACCGTGATCCAGAGGATACAGAGAAGTATTTCGATGATGATGAGATGTGGGACAAAGCACAGTCAATGCTGAAAGATGCAATGGACGAGCTTGGACATGACTACTACGAAGCGGAAGGCGAAGCCGCTTTTTACGGACCGAAGCTCGATGTACAAGTGAAGACAGCTCTTGGAAAAGAAGAGACGTTGTCCACTGTACAGCTAGATTTCTTATTGCCAGAACGCTTTGACCTGACGTATATCGGTGAGGATGGGAAACATCATCGTCCAGTTGTGATTCATAGAGGTGTCGTTTCTACAATGGAACGCTTTGTCGCCTTCTTAATAGAGGAATACAAAGGGGCCCTACCAACATGGCTTGCACCTGTCCAATTCCAAGTCATTCCGGTATCGCCATCCGTTCATCTGGACTATGCGAAAAAAGTACAAGAGCGATTGCAGCTTGAAGGTTTACGTGTTGAGCTTGATAGCCGTGATGAAAAAATTGGGTATAAGATTCGAGAAGCGCAAATGCAAAAGATTCCGTACATGCTTGTCGTCGGTGATCAAGAATCAGAAAATGGCGCTGTTAACGTGAGAAAGTATGGCGAACAAGATTCAGAAACAATGGATCTAGAAGCTTTTGTGAAACATGCGGTAGCAGAAGCGAAAAAATAAATGCTTCTTCAATAAACCGATGATCTCTCTTTTGAGATCATCGGTTTTTCTTCATGGTAATGAAACATTCACTTCTTGTGGTCTACACCATTGGATGGTATGTTTTAATAGTGCAAAAGATTCGGGTCTCATGCACTATTCAACACGAGTAAATGGAGGAATGATCATTGGTTCACACAACGAATAGATTATCAACACAAGTATTGGAGCAATCCGCTGTTCTAGGTGCATTGGAGCATTCACTTGCAATGATTGAATTTAATCTCAATGGAGAAGTGCTATGGGTGAACGATATTTTTGCAAAAGCGATGGGGTATGCGGTTGAGGAAATGATCGGCTTAAAGCATAAACAATTTTGCCCGCCGCATATTGCATACGACGCCAGTTATCAATTGCTTTGGGATCGATTGAAGTCTGGTCAAGTATTCCAAGAAAAAGTACAGCGAATGAGTAAACACGGTGAGACGTTATGGCTGGAAGCAACGTATGCACCTGTTCGAAATGATCAGGGACAAGTCGTGGCTGTTGTGAAGGTTGCGACAGATATTACGGAAAGAGAGCTGACGATGAAACAAGTCGTAGCGGATTTAAAAGAAATGTCTACAAAATTGATGGAAAGAGCGGAAATTGGCATCCAGTATAGTCAAAGTGTCAATACCTCTTTTGAACATATCGCAAACGAGACAGATCAAAACATGGGGCTATTAGAAGGGTTGAGCCAGCAGGTGGAATCGATCAGTTCAATTGCGACGACCATTAGCGGTATCGCCTCACAAACCCAACTGCTTGCATTAAATGCTGCCATCGAAGCTGCACATGCGGGAACCTATGGAAATGGATTTAGTGTCGTGGCGGCAGAAATTCGTAAGCTTGCCACAAATTCAAAAGAGGCGATTGTGAAAGTTGATCAATATGTCAATGCGATTCACCTTGAGGTTGAGAAAGTCAGCAAAGGAACGAGTCGAGCAAAGAGCAGTGTGTTTACAAATCTAGATCTTGTGAAGCAAACAAATGAAGAATTTATCAATGTCGGTGAAGCAGCTCGGGGCTTAGATGAACAAGCACAACGCCTTGCATCAAAACTGAGTGGTTAAACCAAAAAACACCCTGACGTAAACGAGTAGGGTGTTTTTTATCGCATTATTTTAATATATCAAATAATTCATGTAAGTCTTTGATTTCAAAATCTGGCGTCACATCTGTTTCATTTTTCTTGCCATGGCGATTGATCCAAACAGTTTGGATGCCTGCACGGGATGCACCAAGGATATCTGTCTTTGGGTTATCTCCAACCATGATCACATCGTCTTTTGTTACGTTTAATAGCTGTAAGCAGTGTTCGAAAATGCCCGGATCAGGTTTCCCTTTTCCGTAATCTCCCGAAATCACGATTTCATTAAAATAAGGAGCAAGCTCTGGCACGCCAGCAAGCTTTTCTTTTTGAAGGCTAGGATCCCCGTTTGTTAAAAGGAGTAACTCGTAATGCCCTTTTAGACGCTCTAACACAGGATACGTTTCCTCATAGACATACGGACGTTTTCTGCGCTCTGCTGCAAAATAGTCGGCCAAGTATTGTCCAAATGCCTCATCGTCAATTCCCGCTACTTTTAAGCCGTTCGTCCAAGCATTTTTACGATACTCAGGTGCAAGGGCGTTCAGTTTTTGAAAGCCTTCGCTAATTGGTTCACTAAAGTTTGACCACAGTCCTTCGAATGGATTAATGCCAATCATGACAGTATAATCATATGTTTCATATGACGTGTACAGCTTTCTGGCTTCCTCACGGACGATCTGTTCAAATTCTTCTGGATCGAGTCCATACTTCTTTTGTGCCTCTTCGCATGTTGCCTGAAAAGTTGTGTGAATGCTTTTTTCATCCCAAAGCAATGTATCATCTAAATCGAAAAATACGGCTTTCATGATCTTCTCCCTTGTTATGTAAGTATTTTGACAGGCTCATGTTCATTTTACAATAGAAGATTTAGAGTTTAAATAGAGGATTATGTGATATGAAAAAAAGTGCACAGAAAATGTACACTCTTTCATTATTTTGATAAATCAATGGTCTTATACTTACCGCCAGACCATCCAAATCCTGAAGAAACTTGTAGAGAGAATGTCTTTTCATCTGGCACTTCAAAAACGACTTTTCCCTTTTTAGGTAACTTAGGGTTTACTTGTTTTAAGAAAAAGCTGGATTGGGTATCGTTCACGTACATATTGTTTGTTGCGAGTGATTTGTATTCTGTTCCGTCTTTCCCGATCAATTTGAACATATCCGTATCTACGAATCTATCTTTTTTCCCGATATTCGTAATGGTTACTTCCACAACGACAAATTTACCGTCTGTCGTGACATCACTTAAATACTCTTTTTGCAACGTTTGTTTTTCTGTCACGTCATTCACTTGATATGTGAAGTCTTCAACTGTCACTTTATCTCCTATTTTATGTGCTTTTTCTTTTTTCTTCTTCTTTTCACTACTTGTTGCTTCATTTTTTGCATCCGTGTTTGATTGCTCCTCTTTTGTGCCGCTGCCCCCAGCCATACAAGACACGAACATAAAAATCAGAATGAGAATAATGATACTAAGACATCCATACTTAAAAAAGTTCTTCAAAATAATCCCCCTACATCTGTTGATATGTGACCATTTCATATGTTTACCAAATTAATAATATGACTAAAGAATTATAAAATCAATCATTTTTTTGAAAAAATAGATATTATATCCTTTTTTAATACAATATAAACCTGTTTATGATTCTTTTGGTTCGTGTAACTTGACTTATATCGACATTGGAAGGAAGAAATGAAGTTTTTGGGGGGATTTTAATGAAATGAAAATATCCCTTGCTCTCATCGACTCATCATGCTAAAATGAAAAAGTTGTTTCAAGAGTTCGGTTACTTGACGGACAATTGAAAATTGTGTAGAATTATTAACGAATTGAATAGATATCACAAGCAGGAGCACCCGCTTCTCACCTGATTGACACATGTTTGTAGTTGACAGGTTGACCGTACATTTATTTTTTCATGCAAATGTTCGAAGTGTGGGTGTTTTATATGCCCACACTTTTTGTTTGCCTGTAAAACATACAACGAAATGGTCAAAATGAATTGTGAACTCAATTCAAAATCTCATGGAGGTGGCTCACTATTAGCAAAGATCAATTAGTTAATGAAGGTATTCGTGCGCGTGAAGTTCGTTTGATCGGACAAAATGGCGATCAGCTTGGGATTAAAACCCGCCAGGAAGCCCTGGAAATTGCTGCTAAAGCCAATCTTGACCTTGTGTTAGTTGCTGCAAATGCAAAACCACCTGTTTGCCGAATCATGGACTATGGTAAGTTCCGATTCGAACAGCAGAAGAAGGAAAAAGAGGCACGTAAGAATCAAAAAATCATTAGCTTAAAAGAAGTTCGGTTGAGCCCGACAATCGATGAACATGACTTTAACACGAAGCTCCGTAATGCAATCAAATTCCTTGAAAAAGGCGATAAAGTGAAAGCTTCTATCCGCTTTAAAGGGCGTGCGATTACGCATAAAGAAATCGGACAGCGCGTGTTAGATCGTTTCTCTGAAGCTTGTGCTGAAGTAGCGACAGTAGAAACAAAGCCTAAGATGGACGGACGTAGCATGTTCCTCATGCTAGCACCAAAAGTCGAAAAGTAAAGTAATAGAGGGAGGAAATATCCAATGCCAAAAATGAAAACTCACCGTGGATCTGCTAAACGTTTCAAAAAAACAGGTTCTGGTAAACTTAAACGTTCTCATGCGTACACAAGTCACTTGTTCGCAAACAAATCTACAAAGCAAAAACGTAAATTGCGTAAGAGCGCAATCGTAAGTGCTGGAGATTTCAAACGTATCAAACAACAACTTGCAAACATCAAGTAATTTGGAATAGGAATCATAGGAGGGAAATACAATGCCAAGAGTAAAAGGCGGAACTGTGTCGCGTCAGCGTCGTAAAAAGGTTCTTAAATTAGCAAAAGGTTATTTCGGTTCAAAACATAGATTATATAAAGTAGCAAACCAACAAGTCATGAAGTCTGGAAACTACGCTTTCCGTGACCGTCGTCAGAAAAAACGTGACTTCCGTAAACTATGGATTACTCGTATCAATGCTGCAGCTCGCATGAACGGTCTTTCTTACAGCCGTTTAATGCATGGCTTAAAGCTTGCTGGTATCGAAGTAAACCGCAAAATGCTTGCTGATCTTGCTGTGAATGACCTAGGTGCATTCAATCAGCTTGCTGATGCTGCAAAAGCACAACTAGACAAGTAAGTCATTTAAGAGATCATTCCATTCTGGAGTGATCTCTTTTTCTCATCATGTGAGGTGAACAGAATGAATATCGGTCTCATCGTACTGCTCGTTATCGTAAATGGTTATGGGTTTTATCTCATGGGAGAAGATAAACGGCGAGCAAAAGCAAAAAAATGGCGGATTTCAGAGGCGCAATTATGGAGTGTCGCATTCCTTTTTGGTGCGGCTGGATCATTGATTGGCATGCAATATTATCGTCATAAAACAAAGCATGCTTCCTTTCAATTCGGCATGCCGGCTTTAATTGTGCTTCAGGTGTTTGCCGTAGCATATCTCTTTATGAACTAAAAAGGAGCAGACGCCACGGCTACGGCGTGTCTGCTCCTTTTTTTTGTTTGATTTTTTTTATAGGTTGATCCCAGTCAATTTTTGTTTGAGGATACCGTTCAATAATGCTCTCCTCGAGTTTTCCAAAGTCTTCTAATGTGAATTCACTTAACTTCTCAGGTGACTCGGTCCAAACGTAAATGGAGTGGACAAAAAGAGGGTGATCCTTAGAAGGAACATGCTTTTCTCCTTCAAACAAGACACCTTTATAGACGAAATTAAAATTTTTGCGTGCATTTTGTTTTTCATCCATAAAATAAAAGCCTTCTTTTAGTTGTGCTTGTTTTAGCTTTCTTCTCGGGTTTGAGAAGAATTTTACCGCCATGTAGAAAATATAGATTAGCAGTGCCACTAAAGCGAGCCTAATCAGAATCACAAACATGACAGGATGCACCTCCAATACCGTTATCTGATGTACTACGAATGAAAAGCCAAAAAGGTTTCAACTTTTTTAAAAATATTTCGTTAAACGAAAAATTATTCATAAAAAGATCGTATTGAATGAAAAAGGTTTTGTATAATAAGAATGCACCATGAAGTAAAAGGAGGATAATTCGAATGACAAAGCTAGATCAAACCTTAACCATGCTGAAAGACCTGACGGATGCAAAAGGTATTCCAGGTAATGAACGTGATGTCAAAAAAGTCATGCAGACATACATAGAATCATATGCAGATGAAATTTCTACTGATCGCCTTGGTAGCCTGATCGCCAAGAAGGAAGGAAACGCAAACGGCCCGAAAATCATGTTGGCTGGTCACTTAGATGAAGTTGGATTTATGGTGACTAAAATCGATGACAAAGGCTTCATTCGGTTTCAAACGGTTGGTGGCTGGTGGTCACAGGTGATGTTGGCACAACGTGTAACCATTATGACGAAAAAGGGAGAATTAACAGGTGTCATTGGTTCAAAACCACCTCATGTTCTGTCGCCAGAAGCACGCAAAAAATCTACAGAGATCACAGATATGTTTATTGATATTGGGGCTTCAAGTAAGGAACAAGCAATGGAATGGGGTGTTCTTCCAGGAGACCAAATCGTACCTTACTTTGAGTTTACAGTGATGAACGATGAAAAGATGCTTCTTGCGAAAGCGTGGGACAACCGTATAGGCTGTGCAGTTGCCATAGACGTCATGAAAAATCTCAATCAATCTCAACATGAAAACATCACCTATAGTGTAGCGACCGTTCAAGAGGAGGTTGGATTACGTGGTGCTAAAACAGCTGCTGCTACCATTCAGCCCGATATTGGATTTGCCATCGATGTAGGTGTCGCTGGAGATACACCTGGTATAACAGAAAAAGAAGCGACAAGTAAACTTGGTAAAGGTCCAACAATCGTTGTATTTGATGCTTCAATGGTCTCTCATAAAGGGCTTCGTGATTTTGTTGTACAAACTGCAGATGAATTAAATATTCCTTACCAATATGATTCAATGCCTGGTGGTGGAACAGATGCTGGTGGCATCCACTTAACAGGTCATGGGGTTCCATCTCTATCAATCGGGATTCCAAGCAGATACATTCATACTCATGCAGCCATGATACACCGAGATGATTATGAAAATGCAGTAAAACTTTTAACAGAAGTGATTAAAAGACTGGATCAAAAAACAGTCGAGCAGATTACGTACGGTTCCTAATCTGAAACCTTTCCTCATTCAAGAGGAAAGGTTCAGATTGTAGAGAAACTCATGTTTTTCTACAATCTTTTTTATTTTAAAGGTATATATGTTGAATGAAATGTATCGAA